>JAAUSF010000005.1 GCA_012033255.1 Cyanobacteria bacterium RU_5_0 | reverse complement strand
GTAAGGAGATTTCCAGCAAAGAATCTACCAATTCGTAGGATGGGCAAAGGGTCTTACCCGTGCCCATCGTCAGCCAGAATCATGGATGGGCACGGGTAAGACCCTTTGCCCATCCTACGCAGGTATTTTATCTGTCGGAAATCTCCTAAGAACTCTGCAATGGCTATTTCCAAAGCCATTCTACGAGGCGATCGGTTAATTCAGTGTCCGGCTCTCGCATATTTCAGATACGAGTTTTCAATAGCATTGAGATAGTGGGAAATACTCTCTTCAGAGACAGTTTGACTGCGTGAGGCTTCGACAATCCAAACGCTCGGATATCCACCGACAATCCGATATTTTCCATGTCGTTCAAGACTGGCTAATTCAACGTGATCACTCTGTCCGTATTCACAAAATAGGATGTTTTGATAGCCAAGATTTTCCAGCAATTCAGTTAAGAATTCTTGGGAGTAAAGAAACTGATGTCCCCAGCCATTGAAGGCTCGATTGATCGCAAACGTCGATGAAACTCGCTTTTTAGGATTTGATTCCGAGAGGTCAAAATGAGTTAGCAAAACCCACTCCAGCGAAGGAGTAGAAAGCCGAATCACACCGCCTATTTTTAGGCTGTTCCACGCCTGTCTCAGAAACGCGATCGCCCCATCCAGTGTAAGGTGTTCTAGAAAATGTTCGCCATAGACATACTCTAGATTTTCAAAATTCCAAGGTTGAGTCACGTCCATCGCTTGATCAATGCCAGGGAAGGGGCGAATATCAACATTCCACCAATCCAACAAAATATTTTTGGGACCACAGCCAACCTGAAGCTTCTTGATGCCATTCGGATGGTCAGGACTCAAATGCAAGGGCAAATTTTCTACGTCTGGTTGCATTTCGATTGGCATAAGCGATAAATAATCGGAAGAAAGAACCGTTGACGTGACCACAGGATTTTGACTGCCGCAATTCAGCCTGTAGTATAGTCAGCCCACTCCTGATTTGCAAGTCTTTTGCAAGCTCTTTTCAGATGGCTTACATTAACGGCAAAAGCCTATCTAGTCAAGCAATTGCGTCTTCATCTTAAAGTCAAAATTAACGGATCGGTTTACCAAAATTAATAAAGTTCTTATAGCGATTCTCGATCGGGTGAGCTACATTTTGCAAGAACTCTGCACCGCAAATATTCACGAGTTAGTATGGAAACCCAAACGGAACTCTATCAAATTCGCATTAAACTTCGGCAAGCAGAAATTGCCTTAGCGCAATCTGAAACGCAACGCCAACAGTTTGAGCAAGATTTAAAGCAAACTCAAACCCAACTGCATCAAACGCGGCGTGAGTTACTTCAAGCTCAAGCGCAACTGCATCAAATACGAGAAAAGAATCAACAATTAGAAGCTCAATTGCACGATGTTCAGGAAGAACTGAGTCGATCGCAATTTCAACACTTTGAGACTCAGGAATCTATTCAATTAAAAGCTTCAATCGTTCCTTATACAGAGACAGAGACGAACGCTCGCAATCATCAATCTTGTCTTACAACAACATCCTATGATTTATTGATACGAAATGCGTGGCAAGCTTATTGTCATGGCGATCGGATTGGGATGGCTCATGCGCTCCAGCAAGCTCTTAAATTCACTCCCTTTTCAAAAGCAGAAACCATTCTAGATTGGCTAAAGCGTTTCTCCGACTTCGCCTCCTCTCAACAAGAGCATCCATTTGATATGCAAACGCTGACAACCTCTCCAGAGTGGCAACAAGTGATGAAGAGTGTTTTCACCAAACGCATTTTGACTGCAATTGAATTATAGCTAAGCCACTTGCAATTGCATCTTATGAGACATCCCATTTTTTGTTAAAAATTCACTCATCGCTCGATAATAATGCTGATAGCTTTGATTGAACTGATTGAAAAGATCTTGCCGATAGTAATCTTCTAAAACGAATTTTTGCTTAGAATCTACGTCATAGCAAGGAATTTTGTAAGTATCGGCAAATTCGCGAGTGCGGCTATCATAACTGCAATAAATCGCTGGAGTTTGGTTGGCAAGTGCCATCAAGTTTCCATGCAAGCGATATCCTAGAACCAAGTCTAATTTGCGAGTGAAATCATCATAATCAGATACTATTTCTGAATAGAACATTCGATTTAGATACAAATCTAACAACGGATCGTTTTCATCTTTAAACCATTTCAAGAACACAAGATTGTCAATGGCTTGCGATATCTTTTCTTGCTGTTTATAAAAGATTACCTTTTCTTCTCGTTCTCCTTGGGCAATCAGGGTGAGATTAAATCGATCGCCCAACTCAAAAATCATTTCACGCTGCACCTGCATATAATTTTCGATTGAAATTGAGTAACTTTGATCAACTTCTCGACGCAATGTATAGCCGATCGTTTCAATTTTCTCCAGAGGTGGCAATGCAATCTGAAGTGTTGGATTATTAAATCGATAAAGCGTTGGGCAGCCAATAATATCAATATTTTGAATACCAATTTTATTTAAAACTTCAGCTGTATAAAACCCTCTAATCCCGACTGATGCACACTTATCAGCAAGTATCTTTAAAACTGTTTTCGTTTCCTCAGAAAGTGGAATTTCACTATGTGCAGGAGACTGTGCGCCAATTCCAAACGGGATTACGGGAATCTTTAGCTTCTGCAAGACAGGAATCGCTTGCTCCCAGTTCATATATGGATGAATATAGTTCGATCCACGCAAAAACAGTAGTCAAATTCTGCATTGTAGCGATCGATATGCTTTTGAGAAAATTGACTAATCTTTAGCGGCTCAATCTGATCAAATTGAAGGAGCTTTAGCGAAGAATCATAAACAAATAGATCGCCCATATTGTAGTAGCGATCGACGTTAGCCTGTACATTCCGATAGTGATAGGCACGTACACAATCATGGTCGTATACTTCGCCTGCTGCCGGAATCATCACTAATATCTTTTTCATTATTTCCCAATAACTTTAAAGGCTTTAAAAAATGATCTTGGATTATAAGCGATCGTAGAGTTGAATATGTTGAGCGGCACAATCTTCAATCGATAAACGCGGACTAATATTCTGAACTAGGCGTTCCCATAACCCAAATTCTAAACAGGTTCGCTTCATGACTTCAGCAAGGCTAATGTGATTCTTTACCCTAAAATGTAACCCTGTTACATTGTTTTCTACTTTCTCCGCCATGCCTCCAATATCACTACAGAGAATTGGACGTTTGTGCATCAATGCCTCTTGAATCACTAATGGCGAGTTTTCCCACCAAACCGAAGGGACAATCACCCAATCAATTAACCGAATTAATTCTGGCATCTCCTCGTTTCTGTACTGACCATGCCAAGTCACATAGTTCTGGCATCTAAATAAAAGCTCTGAGAACTCTTTTTCAAACTCTGGCGTAGATGCCCCAATATTACCGAATAACTCCACCCGAAAGTTAGTAAAGTTTTGCTTAACTAAATACTCTGCCGCTTTCAGAATCAGCAGAACTCCTTTGTATGGATTAATTTGTCCAAAGAAACCAAAAATATTGCGATTTTCATGCTCTGCTAAGGTTCGATGGGGAGCAGTCGTTAAAATTTGCCGACCATTTTCGATCACCGTCATTTTCTCTTTTGGAATTCCCCAATCAACAAAACGATGAGCTAAAAAAGAACTTGGTGCAATGAAACGATCGACGTGATCTAAATGAGCTTTAATAAATACTTCACGCATCATAAATTGTTGTGGCGAAAATTCTGAAAAGCATTGATGGCACCGTGAAGGAGATGCCGCTTCACACAATTCATCCGTGTGTTTACGCACCATTTGACCATCTCGATAACATATCAAGATAAATTCATGAAGCGTATAAACAATTTTTACATCTGGCAAGGTTTGCCGTGCAACTTGAATCGCTTCTAAGCCAATCCGAATACTGTGATGAAAGTGAATGATATCTGGTTGAAGCTGTTGCAGCAGTTTTTTGAAATCAACATACATGAAATTCAAAATTTTCTGCGATTGATAAAAGTGATCGAAAGCATCGCCCCAAAACAGCATTTCATCTGGAGCATCAACCAAGGTTTGGAATGGAGTTCCGGTATGAATGTGTCGATGGGTTACCGATGCTGCCGCTAAAAAAAAAGGTGCATAGTCAGTGTTACGAATCGCTTGAAACAGATCGTAGGCAAAAATTTCAGCGCCACCCGGAAAAAAATGAGGATGATTATGAGCAATAATGAGCAATCGCTTCGTCTTTGCAGATGAATTCGGGCGTATTTCTTTGCTAAGGTATTTCAACATCTTTCTCCCAATTACTGATTGAGCTAGCTGATAATCACATTGCAGCATGGCAGCTAAAAATCATAGATTTGCATTAGCTTTTCAATCAACGTATTCCATTTGCGATCGTGCAGCATCGCGTTATATCGCCAAGCTAACCCATCAGAATAACTATCATGCAGCGAAACAGATTGGCGTTCTAAATGATAAAGTTCTGCCTCTGCAAAATACCAGTTTTCGTACCCTAACTCAGCGCATTTTAGGCAAAGATCAGAATCTTCAAAGTCACCAATCATGTACTCAGTGGACAGCCGATCGACTCTTTCAAACAATTCGCGGCTAATCATCAAACAAGCCCCTGACACCGCAGGCACCGATCGATTCATTTGAGCAGATGAATAGTGACTGGGAAATCCCTTGTAATAGTGTAAATTGATCCAGAAAGGAAACTGTGTTTTCTCGAAAAACATTCCAGCGTGTTGAATCGATCGGTCTTCATAAATTAACTTAGGGGCTAACGTTCCGATATTGGGTGAGGCTGCATAAAATTGCGCCATTTTTGCCACCCATCCCTTTGTTTTTGGAAAAACATCTGAGTTCATCAAAACAATATAGCGACCTCGTGCATCCGCCGCGCCAGCATTATTAGCTGCTGCATAACCACTATTTCGAGCCATAACAACGAGTGTGACTGGCAACTGATATAGAATGCAATGATCTGAGAAAAAGCTCCTCACTTCATCGGCTTGTTCTGGTGAATCTAGAACATAAATGATTTCGCATTGATGAATCGCAGCATCGTTTGCCATTGTTGCAATCTGGACTTTCATAAAATCCAGTTGTTTGTACAACGGAATAATGATTGATGCTAAAGGATTGGCTACAGGCTCACCAAACTGGATTACATTTTGAACAGCAACTTGTTTCATACACAGTTGATGTAATTTTGCTGCTGCTAAGCCAATACAATTTTCCAGCATTTCATCACTAATACGTTGAGGCAAATTAAGTTGTTTAATAATTAGATTACGAGCCGTAAATGCATCAAAATATTGCACTTGCGGCACAATACTCAGTTCTATTTCGCCCTTCAGTTTGATCTGAAACCGAAAGCTGTGTAGTTCTGCAATATCGGCAAAAGCAGCACGAATTGATTCAGGAATTTGAATGTAAGCACAAAACCCTAATTTGTCTTCAATTTTTTCATAGGGAGTGTCGCGTAGATGTTGATTAACATCAGGACGATCGAACCAGTACATTTTCTCTTGAATAGAAAGCGAAAATCCTAAATCTGAGATTATCTCGATCGTCTCTATTAAGTCATGAGAATTCAGCAACCAACCAGAAACTAAAACTCCATCCGCTTGAATGGGAATGACGTAATCAAATGTCAACTGGACAGGCAAACTTGGATCATCAAAAGAAGTGGGTGAAATTTGCACAAAACATTGAAGTTTACGGAGTAAATCTTGAACTTGTGACCTCAAATCTGCCGAAACCAGTTCAATAATAGTACGATTGAGATGTTCCCGGATTAAATATCGCTGCTGTTCAGGTTTTTTGTTGAGCCGATCGATCAATTCCAACCCATACCCTTTCGCTGTCACTTCACCTTCTACTGGCAAGAGGTTGCCATCTGAAATGACAGTTAAGTTAAAAATCTCATAGTCTGCTGTATAAACCGATCGACTGCACATTACCACAGCGATAAATTGCTGATGAGCCACATGGCAAAAGCGAACCAGACTAACTTCACAGGTGCTTTTCGATCGCACCATGATTTCTGATGCCAAAGTTATATCGCTATTTTGTGTTTTCCCCTCCAGAAAAAGCACATTTGGAGTAAGCCAACAACCATACTTTAAAATCAAATGATGTTGTTTTGAAAAGCGTTCTTGCTGTTGATAAAATTCCTGATATTGACCAGATAAAACTAGCTTTGAATTTGTTGCTGCGACTTTTGTGATGAGTGAAAAAATAAAACGCTCCTCATGCGAACCAATCTCTTGCAAGAACTGATTCACTTGAACTGGACAGCGAGGATGAATGTCATCAGGATGGAAATACCAGGTAGACAGATCTTTCTGAAAGATCACGAGTCCTGATAATACGGATTGATCTGCAAGGTGCGGATGAGAAATGATAATGCAGTATTCTGGATGATGATCTGCAAATGTGTTTGTAGACGATCGTCCCACCCAAACCGAATCGACCGAATGCCCATTCACCCAAACACGGCTGTCTTGATTAATTTCTAGATCGCCAGCAATTTTTAAGAGCAATGTATCTTCTGTAAAATAAATTGTTTTTATTAACCTTGGTATTGATTCATCTAAGCCTTGTACGTAAGAGTGCAATAAATGAGAGTGTAATAACGAAATACCAGGGTGACGAATAGAAGCTAACTCTAAATTCAATACATGGCGATAATGCTCGATCGCCGCTTCCCATTGCTGTTGTCGGGCTAGCGCGTTTCCCAGATAGCAAAACACAATCGCTGACGTTGAATGGATTGCCAACGCACACTGATAATGCTCGATCGCCGTTTCCCATTGCTGTTGCTGAGCTTGAAGATTCCCCAAATAAACATAAGCCTCCCAACAACCAGGATTGAGATCGATCGCCTTCTGAAACTCATTCACCGCCTCTGAACAACCCTGCCGCAACAATGCCTCACCCAAACTGCAATATGCTTTCGATGATTCTGGATCAAGCTCAACCGCCCGACGCAAATAGTCGATCGCCTCATCAACCCTGCCGCCTCGAATCAAGGCATTGCCTAAACAACAGTGGAATTGAGAACTGGCGGGTTTAAGCATAACCGCCACTTGATAAGCGGCGATCGCGCCTTCAGCCTGCCCTTGCTGGCTCAACGCCTCGCCTAAATTAGAATAACTCCAGGCAGAATCAGGATTCAGTTGCAAAGCACGACGAGCCGAATCAACAACGCCATTCCAATCGCCTAATTCCGCCAGCACCTCTCCCAGATTTTGATATAACCAGAAAAAATTGGGATTAAGGGCGATCGCTTGACGATAAGCACCTGCCGCTTCCAGTAGCCGACCTGCTCGCTTCAAGCAATTGCCTTGATTCAATAGCGTTGTCGCCGTTTCAGCAGTCATAAAACTCGCATCAAGTCGTTGCATTACCGCACGGCTTACCATCTTGGCGTAACTCAACACATTTGACACACAATGTGCAACTTCTTTAAATCTCTGGCGGGACGGGCGAGACACCCATCCTCGACACTGGGCGGGTAAGATGCCCGCCCCACAATGACTGGATTGAATACTTACAGCGGTTTTCAGATGAGTGAGCCACAGTTGTGTGTGGATGGGTAGATGAGTGGATGAGTGGATGGGTATGCGTGTGGCTTATGCAAGTGAAACTGGCTGTAAACTTCATTTATCGATTTTTCTGAAGCTGTCTAAGCGTTTGATACATTTCAGGGAGGCGATTGAAGACGGCGGTGGCTTTCACGAAGAGTTTGTGGGGGATCGCAGGAACACCCGTCACCTGTTCTCCAGGTTTGACATCATGGTGGATTCCGGCTTTGGCTGAAGCGATCGCCCCCTCCCCAATCTGCACATGATCGACAATGCCCACCTGTCCGGCTAAAACCACCCGATTGCCCATCTTCACGGCACCTGCCAATCCTACCTGTCCTGCCATGATACAATTTTCGCCAATCTGACAACCGTGGGCGATATGCACCAAGTTATCGATTTTGGTATTGCGTCCAATTTGAGTAGTGCCGAGGGCAGGACGATCGATCGTCGAATTACAGCCCACTTCCACGCTGTCCTCCAAAATCACATAGCCCGACTGCTGCATTTTGAGCCAGCCTTCTGACACCGGCACAAAGCCAAATCCCTCAGAACCAATCACCGCTCCACTGTGAATGACACAATCAGAGCCAATCTGAGCGCGTTCATGAATGACGCAATTGGCGTGAAGAATTGTCCGATCGCCAATTTGCACCCCTGGATAAATCACCACATTGGGATGAACACAGACTCCATTGCCCAGGATCGCACCTGCTTGAATCACCACATGGGCCCCGATCGCTACCTCCGCCCCAAGCTGGGCCGACGGATGAATCACAGCCGTATGGTGGATTCCTGGCTCCAGTCGGAAGGGTTGATAGAAGAAGGCGATCGCTTGGGCAAACACTTTACGCGGCTGATCGGTTGCAATCCAGGCAATCCCTCGATCGATCGCTTGCGCCTGAAGCTCTGGCTGGAGCGGCAGAATCAGGGCACTGGCAGAGGTGGTTGCAATCTGATTCGCGTACTTATGGCTCTCAACATAGCTCAACGTATTGGGTTGCGCCTCGTCGATCGCGGATACACCCACAATATCGGGATTAATCGATGGGTTAACCATCAGGCTCGTGGATGCCCCTGAATCAAGCTTCTGGATCAGTTCGCTGAATTTCATTTTCGATCGTGTTTATCTGGCTCTGGAGTTCGTGCAATTGACGCTGGAGTTCTTTAAGGGAGCGGTGCATCTCTGGCAACCGATTGTACACGGCGGAGGCTTTCAACGCCTGTTTGTAGGCGATCGCTGGCGTTCCCCAAACCACGGTTCCGGGTGCAACATCACTGTGAACGCCCGACTGAGCACCGACTTGAACCCCATCCCCAATCTCAGCCAGATTCGCAATCCCCACTTGCCCAGCTAAAATCACTCGTCTACCAAGCTGTACGCCTCCTGCCATGCCCACTTGAGCCGCCATCGCACAATTCTCCCGAATCCGGCATCCGTGCCCGATGTGTACCAGATTATCAATTTTGCTGTTCCGTCCCACTCGCGTTTCACCCACTGCCGGACGATCGATCGTCGAGTTGCAGCCCACCTCCACGCCATCTTCCAACACCGTAATCCCAGATTGCTCCATCTTCACCCACCCTTCTGGCACGGGCACAAATCCGAAGCCTTCAGAGCCGATCGCCGCCCCACTATGAATCACACAATCTGCTCCAATCTGAGTTCGCTCATGGATGACACAATTGGCATGGAGAACCGTGCGATCGCCAATCTGAACCTCCGGATAAATCACCACATTCGGATGAATCCGCACTTCATGACCGATTTTCACATCGGCATGAATCACCACATATGCCCCAATGCTGACCCCTTCACCAATCTGCGCTGACAGATCAATCACCGCCGTCGGATGAATCCCCGAAGCGACCTGAAAGGGTTGGTAGAAAAGGGCGATCGCTTTAGCAAACAAAAGCCGCGCCTCGGAAGTGCTGACCCAAGCAATCTGACGATCGATCGCGCTCGATTGTAGTGCCTCATCCATTGGCAAAATCAGGGCACTCGCCGCCGTTCGGTTTACCTCTGCCCCAAATCTCCCACGCTCAACGTAGCTGATAGTGCCAACCTGCGCTGTCTGCACCGGAGCCACTCCCGTAATGTCGGGATCGAGATCTGGATCAATGGCAAGGCTGCTATGGTTGCTAGCCCCTATTTTCTCTAGCAGTTCACTGAATTTCATCGGGAGTCACGAGGACGATCGGAGGAGGATGAAATGCCCAAAAAATTAAGTAACTATAGACTTTAAATCCCTTGCTGCATGATAACCGAAACTTCAAAATGAGGTTTGAAAAAGCTTAGATCCCCAAATTTTTTCCAAATTTTCGGTATAGGTATATTCTGAGTAATATTTGCTAATATCATCTGCCTTCCTGAGATCTGCTAATCGATTCTTGATATACTCAGCGTTTTCTAGATCAATTTCCACCCCGATCGCACCCCGTTGAAGTTGATGAGCCGCTACTAACGTTGTCCCTGTTCCAGCAAACGGATCGAATACTATATCTCCAACATTCGTTGAAGACAGGACGATTCGCAAGAGTAGGGCGATCGGGGATTGCTGTTTGTGAAACCGTTCTCCTTGCGAATTCCGAATCGCTTCATCTCCAGCAAAATATCCAGAGGTTAATTCGCGAATATCATCCCAAATATCAGTCACATACATCCCTTTTTGCCGTTCATGTTTGTAATTAGAAGGGAGAGGGGGTGAAATTCTCAAGCGATTGAAAACTCTGGGTTTCTCGCCCTTAGTCGCATAGGCAATAATTTGATACTGTTTACCATATCGATAAATAGACGGAACAGCCGAGGTCTTTTTCTTCCAAATAATTAAGTTTTGAAAACTCCATCCCGATTCGTGCAGCACATTCAATACTTGTTCCGTATTCTTCTCTCGCTGCATAAAGTAAATAGCGCCGCCTACTTCAGTAGCTTGATAGATTTCCTGCAAAATTTCTTTGATCCATTCCCAGTACTCGGCATCCGGTAAACTGTCATCAAAATGACGATAATCCTTGCCCTGATTGAAAGGCGGATCAACAAAAGAAAGATGAATGTTCTGGTGATGGCTCTCTCGAAGCCAAGTCAAGCAGTTTGCGTGAGCAATTTGATAGTGCGAGGTCATGTAGGCAGAATAACTGAGCGAAACAAGTGGGCGGAATAACTTATGTTTTACTATTCTGCCGTACCAGGAATGCAGCACACTCGATGTGGGCAGTTTGAGGGAAGAAATCGGCAGGTTGGACTCGTGTGAGATGATAACTCGGACTGAGTAATTTTAGATCACGAGCCAGCGTGGAAGGGTTACAACTGATATAGACAATTCGATCGACTCCCATCCCCACCAGCGTCTCAAGCACCGTGCGATCGCATCCCTTTCGAGGCGGATCAAGCAACACCACATCCGGCTGAACCGCTAGCTTGGGCAGAATATGTTCCACTGCTCCCATTTCAAAGGTCACATTCGTAATGCCGTTGAGTGCTGCATTGAGGTTAGCTTGGTCGATCGCCTCTGGCTGAATTTCAATGCCGATCGCCTGCTTCGCTTGCTTCGCCAACGGGAGCGTCATCGTCCCAATCCCACAGTAAGCATCGACCAAAAGCTCATTACCCTGTAACGCTAGCTCTGCCTCAATCACTCGTAGCATTGCCTCTGCTACCTCCGTATTCACCTGGAAGAAAGTCGTAGCCTGGATCTGAAATGTCAATCCGGCACACTCTTCCAACAGATACGATCGTCCAGCGATGCAGCGAGTCTCTGCACCGAAGATGGCGTTGGTGCGATCGGGATTCACATTCAGACATACTCCAACCAGTTGCGGATAGCGATTTATCCACTCCTCTGCCTGCGCTTCCAATCCCATCAGCTTGCCATCCTTCGATACAAGAGTTAATAATAACTCTCCTGTTCGCCGCCCGATCCGCAATCCCAGATGACGCAGCTTTCCCCGATGCTCTGATTCACTGTAAATTGACCACCCTCGCTGTTGAATGTCTTGCTTCACCTCAGCCAAAAGCGGATTGAGACGCGAATCTTGAATCGGGCATTGGTTCAGGTTAATCAGTTGGTGGCTCCCCTTCTGGTAATAGCCCGCTTGCACTTGCCCCGTGGCTGAGCGATCGAGCGGATAGGTTGCCTTGTTGCGGTAGCCGAGGGCGGAGGGATGGAGGGATCGGGGGATGAGGGGGTGGGGTAGGGAGTTTTGAGTTGTCGGAACAGAATCCGTTGCCACGTCAGCCAAAACTGGATCGACTGGAGGCTTGATGAAGCCGCCGATGCGATCGAGGTCTTGAATAATCAGATTCCGTTTTGCCTCCCGTTGGTAGGAGTAATCAATATGTTGCCACTGGCACCCGCCGCATTTGTCGGCAACGATACAACTGGGGCGGATTCGATGCGGAGAGGCTTCCAGGAGTTGATGCAGTTTCCCATAGGCATACTGAGGCTTAACTCGGATCAAACGGACTAAGGCACGATCGCCCGGAACGGTATCCGGCACAAACACCACCCGTCCTTCCCATCGCCCTACCCCAGCCCCATCATGGTTGAGATTGGCGATCGTCACTTCCAATAACTCACCCTGTCGCCACGCTTGCAAGGATGAAGGATGAAGAGTGAAGGATGAATCTGAATGTTCAACGTCGTGATTTGGATTCTGCCCCTTCATTGTTCCATGCTCCCTTTAACTCCTTCTCCATTCTGCACCCCTGTTCCCTATTCCCCATTCTTGTCCGCAAATCATACAACAACCTGAAAGCGTGTTCGGAATAGGTATTCATTCCCCTACAATAAGGAGCGATATTCCCGTAACAAACTCTTTACTTATGCGAGTAGTTGCATTTGTCCCTGGCGGGATTGGTGACCAAATTCTGTTTTTTCCAACTCTGGATGACTTGAAACAGAATTATCCCAATGCTGAGATTGATGTCATAGTAGAGCCGAGGTCGAAAGATGCCTATCGGGTGTCGAAGTCTGTCGGTGATGTGATTGGATTTGATTACAAAGACCGGAACAGTCCGGCGGACTGGGCAAACTTGCTGGGGGTGATTCGCGATCGCTACTATGACGTTGCCCTTTCCCTCGGTTCACGCTGGGGGGTTGGGCTGTTGCTCTGGTTAACAGGTACATCTATCCGAATTGGCTACAACTCTGGAGCAAGCAAGATCTTCCTCACCAACCCCGTACCGTTGAAGCAAGACCAGTACGCCGCGCAGATGTATCACGACTTGCTACGAGGCATGGGGATCACGTCTCCCTGTCCAGATCTGTCAATCAGTATCCCAAAAAGTGATTTAGATTGGGCGGAAGCAGAGCAGAAACGCCTACGAATCAGCAGCTATGTCCTCATTCATGGTGGCTCTAGTCAACTCGCGAAGAACAAGGGAATCGATAAAATTTATCCCGTGGAGAATTGGCAACGGATCATTCAGGACTTTCAGCAACGGCAACCTGACTTACCACTCGTCGTCGTTCAGGGACCTGAAGACCAAGACTTTGTTGCGGCATTAACACGGTCCAATCCTCATCTCAAAGTAACACAGCCAGAAGACATCGGCAAACTCGCAGCGATGATTGCTGGAGCCAATCTAATGCTGTGTACAGACAGCGCCCCAATGCATTTGGCGGTCGCCCTCCAGGTCTACACACTAGCTCTGTTCGGTCCAACTGATCCAGAAAAACTTTTGCCAAAGAGTGATAAATTCCAGGGTATCAAATCACCCACCGGAAAAATGGCGGATATTCCCCCAGAGCAAGTGCTGGAAAGAGTTTGGGGAGGCTAGGGAAGGATGTAAGGATGAAGGATGAAGGATGAATGGGTAGAGCGGCGGTATTTCTTGATCGGGATGGGGTACTTAATATTGAGGCAGGATATATTCATCACGTTGAGGATTTGCGTCTCGTACCGGGGGTGGCAGCAGCCGTGCGACAGTTAAACGATCGCAATGTGTTCTGCTGTCTGGTATCCAATCAGTCTGGTCCGGCACGAGGCTACTATCCGGCGAGTCATGTGGAGGCGTTACACGATCGCCTCTGTAAACTGTTGCACATAGAAGCAGGCGCATGGCTAGATGCGCTCTACTACTGTCCTCACCTCAGCCCACCCGAAGGCGGAATTCATCCAGAATTTACTCGCTGGACGACCTGGCGCAAGCCTAATACAGGAATGCTGGTAGCAGCCGCGTGGGAACATGATTTGGATTTGAGCCAGAGTTTTATGGTGGGCGACAAAGCGACGGATATTGATTTAGCCCATAATGCAGGCTGTACCGGGATTTTAGTACAAACAGGCTATGGCGATCGTGTCCTTGGTGGCGACTACCAGCACCCCACCCAACCCGACTATGTTGCTCCTGATTTGGCAGAGGCGATCGAGTGGATTTTGGGCAGGATGAGAGATAAAGTCAATAGCTGATTAGAGTACCTTGAGGTATTCCTGAGCGATGGCAGCAATGTGGGCTGATCGATCGCCCGGGTTCACGATATCTCTGGCGTTGACAAAATCGTGCGAGGAGGGGCTGATAAATTGACTCAGCCGTCTGCCTGTAAACGCACCATCTTGCATTCCGCGCACTAAGATTTTTGAGGCAATCAAGGGTTCAGCCGTCCGTTCAGGTTGTCCGATAAGATCGATTCCTAATCGAGTTGACCAATCTGCATAATTTGCTCTACCTGTGATTTGCACAAATCCTCTTCCCTTAAAGCGAGGTCCATCACCCGGTCGATCGTTCCCTAAATCCTGTCTCCCTTCATATGCCCAACCGCTAGCCAGTTCTTCCATTAATTCGCCTAAATGGGATTCATGTTCAGCCGTGGCTAACACATAAGCGATTTGGGCAGGAGTTTTAATGCCGCTATTGAGGCATTCGCGGAGGATAATTGGAACAGAATGACGTGCAAATTGACGGATGTTGGGGAATGGAATAGAGGCAATAATTTTATCCGCATCGAATGAGCCAATCATCGTCGAACGAGGCAGCAGTTGAATGGGTTTCCCAAGGATGGCTGTCCAGGTATTTTCGCCAACAATACCATCTGCGAGTAGACGCATATTTCTTTGGAGAGTTTCAACGGCAACTCGTGTGGCATTGCCGAATTTACCATCTATTTGATCGGTTGGAAAACTAAGTTTTTCCTGTAAGAGTTTGACTTCATCCTGATAGCCATCGGCTGGATCAAAACCATCTCCTTCGCGTAAGAGTGGGAGTGCGATCGTCATCGTTCAATTCCTCCTAATTTCTGTTGATAACTATTTTCTGTGACGTTGCATTGAATCTCGCATAGGGGCACCAGTATGCGTCTATGCAGCAGGGGGCAATTTAGTCAAGAGAGATGAAAATTTGGTCTGATACCATTTTGGATTTCGGATTTTAGATTTAGAATTCAGAAGCCTGACGAGACGATGGTTTCAACCCATGATCTGTTGCATCCTCTGTTTAAATGGGTATGAGTTACAGGATTCAACTTAAATTCCTAATTTTGAGCGCGTTCCGGGTCCAACTTTGCCATCTACTGCCAGGCTATGTAATCCTTGAAACTTTCTTACGGCTAAATCGGTTGCTGGTCCAAAAAATCCATCTATTGCAACGTCTATTTCAGCCTTTTTTAATGCCTGTTGCAGCATTCGGATATCTTCGCCTTCCATAATCGGTTGTGTCAAAAACAAAACCCGCAGTTTAGACGATGAGATAATATCATCCACTTTTCCACCTTTGGCAAATCCCTCGGCAGGGGCGCTATTCAAATGCGCTTCCGTCATGGGTCCGTAAACGCCGTCAACCTTAAGGAAGTGAGTAGAGTTATTTTCATTCCAAAGTTTTTGAAATGCTTCAATGGCTAAAGCGCGAATATCTTGAATGCCGTTTCCTACGAAGTCGAAATGAACGCGATCGGAATTTCCAAGCCACTGCCAACCATATCGCTCTAGATAGGGCAACCATCCTTCTGGATCTTCAATATCGATCGCCAATCCGCTTTGGTGATTGCTTCCACCCGGAGGAGCCGCAATTTCAATTCCACAGCGACCTGTTTTATATTGGTTATAAAGTATAAGCTGCTGAGCGATCGTGCGATAGGCAGAGTTAATGAATAATCTGATGCCTCGATCGCGAATTGCCTTTTCTAAGGCTGCCTTAGCCGCAGGTTGTAGATATGCCCATACCGATTCGCCAACATCCACATTTAAGTCATCAAATCGGGCGAGAGCATTCGATTCCGTTTCTCTCATCTTGTATAAAAGTTGGCGATCGAGTTCTCGTACTGATTTGGTTGGGCAACTATTAATATCTTTGACTTGCATGAATTAAACTCCATTTACACTCGGGTGTATTCAATCTAACCTTGAGAATTCATTTGGATAGTCAGAAAAAGTCAGATCAGGGTCATAGGAAAAGTCAGATTGCTATAAATCTATGTTTCAAAGTGCAAAAGATCGCAAGAGTTCTGGTACAGTGGCAGTACGTTAGAATCCCTCTGGCTATGCGGGTTAAATCCTAATGAGGCAAGCCACCGCGCTAGTCAGCCGCGCCAGTTAAAGGTGCGATCGCAGGAGCAAATGGTGCATTCAAACACTCACCCTAGAGATTGTTCATGGAATTTCTGGGCTGCCCTCCCGCTTTACCCCTATGGCCAGCGCCAGACCCTCTGCAAAGAAGTAATTCAGAATAGCATCTGGACGTTTGACCAGATTCAAGGCATTCTCTACACGGTTGTCCCCATTCGCATGACGGTTGTGAAACTCGAAGCGGGTGGTCTTCTTGTCTATGCGCCGGTCGCCCCGACGCCAGAGTGTATTCGTCTTGTGAATGAATTGGTTGCAGAATATGGCGATGTGAAGTATATTATTCTCCCCACTAGTTCTGGCTTAGAGCATAAGATCTTCGTTGGACCGTTCGCTAGACAGTTCCCGCAGGCACAAGTTTTTGTGGCTCCGCACCAGTGGAGTTTTCCGTTGAATCTGCCGTTGAGTTGGCTTGGCTTTCCTGCAAAACAAACTCAAGTTCTGCCAGAGGATTGTCGCCAAGCTCCTTTTGCTGATGAGTTTGAGTATGCCGTGCTGGATATCGACCTCGGACAAGGCTCATTTGCAGAAGTGGCACTGTTCCATCAGCGATCGCATACAGTGCTCCTGACGGATGCACTTCTGTCTATCCCAGAAAACCCACCGGCGATCGTGCAACTCGACCCATATCCATTGCTATTTCATGCCAGAGACAGTGCCTTTGATGTGATTGAAAACACTGAAGCAAACCGTCGGAAGGGTTGGCAGCGCATTTCATTGTTTGCCGCTTATTTTCGTCCGAGTGCGCTGGAACCCGTTAGGCTAATGCAGACCATTCGCGATGCTTTGAAAGCTCCCGATCGCTCCAAAAAAGCTTACTTCGGGTTGTTTCCGTTTCGCTGGAAAGAAACCTGGAAGCGATCGTTTGAGGCACTGCGCGGAGAGGGGCGTCCGTTTGTTGCGCCGATTCTACAAACTCTGATTTTTCCACAGGCACCCAGACAAGTCCTCGATTGGGTTGATAAAGTGGCAAGCTGGAATTTTCAACGCATTATTCCTTGCCATTTTGACTCATTAATTCAGGCAAATCCCCATCAATTTCGGCAAGCGTTTGCGTTCTTAGAGCAGAAGTCTTTTAAGGATAAAAACTTATCTGGAAAAGAGCATCAATTCCTGCCGCAGGAAGATTTTGAATTCATCAAAGAACTGGAAGCAGGCCTAATTAAGCGCGGCATCACGAAACCTGCAAAAGAGCAAATAAATAAATAAATATAACAACTATGCAATCCGTGAACAGATCAACCTGCAACACAAATCCAGGTAAGACGACTTCGCCAGACAGTTGGGTGGGCAGCGATCGTACCTCTTTTGCCTGTCCCTGGCGATAGATTTCCACTTGTTGGTAGTGCCCTGAAGGGCAGGATAATGTAAGGTGAGGTAAAGAAGAAGTTAGGAGTAGCTGGCTAGCACCCTCAGACAACGAGTTTCTCGACTGGTGCGAAAGTGCTTATCGTTCTCTAAGAAGTTAGAAAATCACATCGCAGCCATTTGGAATTTCGTGCATCATTACAATGCAACTCGACGACACAAACTCGGACTTGCTTGATGCAATCCAGTTTCTTAGCCTTTCCTTCAAGGCACTACCGAGATGGAAAGAAGCCGCACGTTGCCTGATCTAGGCTTCAGGTTGTGGGGGTTTGGGTTGGAGGATTTTGGCGGGAATGCCGACTGCCGTTTGTCCATTAGGAATATCGGTAAGGACAACGGCATTCGCTCCAATGCTGGCATCATCGCCGATCGTCACTCCACCTAAAATTTTCGCGCCTGCGCCCACATTGACGCGCTTGCCGAGTTTGGGGGCATCCAGGGGGCGATCGAGGTAGCGGTTGCCAAGAGTCACGCCTTGGCGAATAATGCTGTCGTCGCCAATCTCGCTGTAGCCGTGAATGATAATGCCATTTTGATGCTCAATCACCACTCTCCGACCCAGTTTGACGGTATAGGGTAAATCAATACCGTAGCCATTACGAACTTTGCGATAGAGCATCCGGTAGAGAATGCTGAGCGGGGCACGCCAGTACTTGGAATCGATCGTCATTCGCCACACCCCAAATCGCTGGATGGCGACGGCACGAAAGCCTGGTTTTGTCCAGTCGCGTCCGTGGGCTTCCCAGTCTTCTTTAATTTGTTGCCAGAGGGTGAGAGGGGCAGAGTCAGATGGGCGATCGGATGCCTCCGTGTCTGGTGTCTCTTGTGGATTGACTGGCGGATCGAGTTGACCATTGGCGATCGTCTTTATAATGCTCAAATCTCTACCCCCTTCACGAGTACGCTGTTCAGCAAAAAGTCTTTTAATAAGTTGGGTGGGTCGGTATCGGGTTTGCGTTGAATGACTCGGCGCAGTCGCCAGACGACAAAGCCTGAAGCCCAGGCAATTTCAGTCAAAATGGCATACCACCAGCCGTAGTTTTTGACGAAGAAGCGGCGTCTAGAGTCAAACCAGTAGGTGGGCATTCGTTTGGGGGCGCGTTTGGTATCCGTGACACCAGAACTTTGTCCGACGAAATGCACGACGCGACTTTCGGGCACATACCAGCAGGGATATCCCGCCCGATTTGCCGCTAAACAGAAATCAACTTCCTCGAAATATAAAAAGTATTTTTCGTCCATTAAGCCAACCGCATCAAAGACGGCTTTGCGGACGATCATGCTGGCTCCAGCGACCCAATCGGTTCGGCATTGCGTTTCGGAGACTGGGGGGGCAATGATCCAACGCGACAAGAGCTTCGTCAAAAAGCCAAATCGAAAGCCAAAATCTAGCTCACTGACGATCGAGGGGAAGCGAAATGCCGATCGCTGTGGGGTTCCGTCTAAATCTTCTAAACGGCTACCGGCGATACCGATCTCCGGATGGGCATCCATGAAATCGACTAAGGTTTTTACGGCACCCGGACGAACAACCGTATCCGGATTGAGCAACAGGACATAGGCAGGAGGATTGTCAGATTGAAGGGCTGGACGAATCGCTGCATTGTTACCGGCTGCGTAGCCATCGTTGACATCCCGTGGCATGAATGTCACCCAATCTCCCCACCCTTGAGAGGCGATCGCGCCACTTATCCTTTCAACGGAGCCATCGTTGGAATGATTATCCACGACAACCACCTGCGTTCCAGGGACAGTAGGCACTTCATTGATCAGGGAATGGAGGCAATCTACAGTAAGCTCAGGAGTCCGGTAGTTCAGGACAACGATCACAAGACGAGGCGGATTGGGCGGCGTAGCGTCAGACATGACTGTTCCCTACTAGCAGATTTTTCTGACTACAGAGTATAACCTTCTTCATGAAAAGAACATCTCCCCTATACCCACACTAATCAGAAACCCCAAGAGAAAGTGTTAAAGCTTGAAAAAAGTGCGGAGGTATTTCACAAAGATTTGAAAAAGAAATGGCTCAATGTCGTGATTTCACGGTTGTGAAGGGGAATTTTTGGCTTCTATTGCAGAATCTTATGGTAGCTTGGATGAATAATTCATCTTGATTTTCCGTAGTTTTACGATTTACTTTCCAAGCCTTCCGGATTCTCCGATTCTGGAGGGGAACAGGGAAGCAGTAGAGGACAGTCAGCTTGTACAGGCTACTCTAGCCCCCTATTAAGCCTTATAATTCCAAATTCTTAGCTGCAATTGTCTTGAAAAACCTATGAGAGCGACGGTGAACAACGGTCAGACCACTAAGCGAGGTAGAAGAGTGGTTGTCAAGTCTGAGCATCTTCGATCGGATGCAAGTCACCCTACTATACATCGGCTTCTGAGTCGGGGAATGGCTCAGCCAGTCGTCAGTCTGTCGATCGCCTTGTTGATGGCGATCGTCTCTGCAACTCCGGGACTGGCTCAAACTACTCCTCCCCCAGACAGCCTTGATACCCCCAACTCACCGGCTGAAACTCCCGTTGAAATCCCATCTGAGGCACCATCAGACACGCTAACCGACACACCGTCTGGGCAAGAACCGATTCAAGTCCCTGAAATCGTCCCTATTCCGCCTCGTCCGGATGATCCGTTTCTTCCTGAAACTTCGCGTGGCTGCACAACGCCCTCTGTTGTCAGGCAAACGGGCGAAGCAGACGATACTTATATCCTGGGACCAGGCGATCAAATTGCGATCGATATTTTTGATGTGCCTGAACTAAGTGGACCTGCTGGACGATTCACCCTTCTGGTAGATGGAACAATCAATCCCTTGTGGCTTGAGGATCAAGTCGTTTGTATACAAGGACTGACGCTGAGGCAGACAGCTAGCTATCTAGAGGCTCTCTATGCACCTTACATTCTTACCCCAAGGATCACCGTCAGTTTGGCGGCGGCTCGAACTCTCAGAGTAAGCGTGATTGGTGAAGTTCAGCGCCCTGGCTCATATATCGTTAGTCCGGCAAACGAAGGCAACCAAATTTTGGTCGGGGATGCGGCTGTAGCCGGAGGGGGAGCGCCTAGCCAATGGCCCACGGTGACGCAAGCTCTGCAATCGGCTGGAGGCATTACTCAATTGGCAGATTTGCGAAATGTGCAGATTCGTCGTCCCTTCCCAGATGGCTCTGAGCAACTCATTAGCATTAATCTTTGGGAACTGCTGCGGACAGGGCAACTGGCTCAAGACATTACGATTCGCGATCGCGATACGATCGTCATCCCGACGGCAACGGATATCAGTTCGGATGAGGCAGTTCTATCGGGGTCGGCTAGCTTTGCACCCGAAACAATCTTGGTGAATGTCGTGGGAGAGGTCACTACTCCTGGGGCGGTAGAGATCGCGCCCAATACCTCCCTCAATGAAGCATTGTTAACGGCGGGAGGGTTCGATCGCCAGCGAGCCAGAACAAGTCGTGTAGAATTGATTCGTCTCAATCCGAATGGGACAGCAATTCGGCGTACTATTGAGGTGGATCTGGCTGCTGGGATTAATGAGGAAACGAATCCGGCGTTGCGAGAGGGTGATACGATCGTCGTCGCTCGGAATAATCGAACCTCAGTCACCGATGTGATCGAGCAAGTTGCTGCACCAATCGGTACAGTTCTGGGTCTCTTTGACATCTTTGGAATCTTTGATTAGACAAGACTACTATTGGGTGGATCACCATCTCGTCAGCGGAATTGCTTTAGTGGAAAATGAAGCAAGTTATTACAACCTAGTCAAAATTGGGTGTGCAGTTGCTAGAGTTTTCCTAAGGGTGGGTACTAAGTACACAGAGGTCAACAATGGAGACAGAGCAAAAATCCCAAACCTTAACACCCAATGCGCCCGGTGCGTCGATCGTCCAAATCGCGCCAGCCGAATCTTCAGATGATGGCGATAGCGCCTCCAATAAAGGGCTAAACCTGAAGGCGTTGGGAAGAACCATTCAGCGACAAGCATTGCTGATTGCCGGAGTTGCCACCTTAGTTGCGGTTGGCGCAAGTTACCTGGCGATGCGTGAACAGTCCCTCTACATGGGCGATTTCCAAATTCTTGTAGAGCCTGTCACCAACGAAGCCAGGATAACTGACCCCCTATCGGTCACTCGTGCTCCGGGTGGTGTACCGTCGCGAGATACCTTCACCCTGGATTACGCCACTCAACTTCAGATTCTGCAAAGCCCGGAGATGCTGGAATCGATCTCCCAGGAAGTGCGGACTCAGTACCCCGACTTCAGCATTGCTGAACTGCGATCGGGTTTAACCGTCGAACGGCTAGCTCCGGAAGGATCGCCTGACCCCACCCGCATCATTCAAGTGACCTATGCGGGATCTATCCCAGAACGGGTGCAGAAAGTCTTGAGTGTTACGGCAGATCAGTATCTAGAGTACAGCTTGCAGGATCGGAAGACTCGGTTTGGCGAGGGCATTAAGTTCATTGATGATCAACTGCCTGAAGTGCAACAGCGAGTTAGTCGAATTCAAGATGACCTCCAGCAACTTCAGCAGCAATCGGCGTTGATTGACCCTGCTATTCAAGGGGGACAGCTTTCTGAGCAAATCAATGTCATTACGACTCAACAGCTTGAAACGCAACGTGAGCTTGAGGAACAGCGTGTTCTCTTCGACAATTTGCAACGTCAGTTAGAGTTGTCGCCAGAGGAAGCGATCGCCGCTTCTGCGCTCAGTGAAGACCCTACCTACATCGGTCTGCAAGCTCAACTGGCAGAAATCGATAGCCAGCTTGCGATTGAGAGGGCGCGATTCAGGGATGCCAGCCCAACAGTAGAGGCACTGCAACAGCGTCGAGATAATCTAGCTGCTTTGCTGGATCAACAAGCCCAAAGTGTGATTGGGCAGAGCATTGGGGGGGCTACTGGTAATCCTCAAATTCAAGCGTTCCAGAACTCGGTTCGCTTAGATTTAATTGGTCAGCTTGTGACGGCGCGTAACCAAATTCAAGTGTTGGAAGTCCGTGAGCGAGAAGTGGATACTGCTAGACGACAGTTTGAAGAGCGCATTCGGGCGTTTCCAGAAACTTCACGTCAGTATGCGGAACTCACGCGCGAGTTGGAAATTGCCACGCAGACGCTCGATCGCCTGCAAACGCAGCGAGAAACCCTGAGAGTCGAAGCGGCTCAAACGGAAATCCCTTGGGAATTGATCTCTCAGCCGATCATTCCGCGAGATGCCCAGGGCAATCCTCTGGCTGAACCGTCTAAAGCCTCCCGTACCGTCATGGCAGGAGCGGCGGCAGGTCTGGTTTTGGGTGTCTTGCTGGCTCTGTTGCTAGAACGGTATCGCAATGTCTTCTACACGGTAGAGGATGTGCAGGAGGGGGTGCCTCTGCCCTTGGTTGGCGTGATTCCTTTCTCCAGAGGCGCGAAGCAATCGTTCGATTTCCCCTCCACGTTTAGTGCAGAAGATATTGATGACAGCCGCTTGGGTACGGCGTCCTTCCGGGAAGCGTTCAGCGATCTCTACTCCAATATTCGCTTAGCGGAGCCTCCCGTTCGCGCTCTGATGGTCTGTTCAGCAGAACCGGGAGATGGCAAGACGACGATCGCCCTTTACCTGGCTCAAACTGCCGCCGGATCAGGTCAGAAGGTGCTGTTGGTTGACACCAACTTGCGCTTGCCCCAAATCCATAGCCGCCTTGATCTGCCTAACACAAAGGGGCTAAGCGGACTATTGACAACAGGACAGAATCCGAATGAGTTGATTCAGCCGACTTCGCTCTCGGAAAACTTGTTCGTGCTGACTTCTGGACCTTCAACACCGGGTTCCGCTCGGCTGTTAGGTTCCGATCGGATGAAGCAGATCATGGAGAAGTTCAAGTCTGAGTTTGACTTGATAATTTATGACACGCCCCACCTGTTTGGACTGACAGACGCGAGCTTCTTGACGACCCAGGTGGATGAGATCCTGATGGTGATTTCAGCCAACAAGACGAACCGAAGCGTCGTCGATCGCGTCTTGAACAAGCTGATGACCCTGCGTTCTTCAGGAATCAGTGTTGTCACTAACTATCTGCGGGAAAATAATAGCCCTAACGGGTCCTATAGCCGCTATAGCCAAAGCATTCGGGCGGGTCGAGAGACTCCATCCGGGAGATTCTAGGTCGATCGGGTCAGGGTGATGATGGTTACTTCCGGTGGACAAAATAATCGACCAGGCGGATAAGTTCCTAATCCGCGATTGACATACAGCCGATTTGAGCCGACGTGATGCAATCCCTGTGCCCATTCCCAGTGGCGCATGACTTTGTAATAGTCCTCTCGCATGTAGGGAATCCAGGGACGAAGTGACTTAGGAACCCAATCTCGAATGCTTTGATACCAGGTCGGGAAGGGACCTAATCCTGGGATCACAATCTGCCCCCCGTGGGAATGTCCTGACAGTTGCAAGTCTACCCGCCACGGCTTTAATCTCATGGCGCTGTCTGGGTTATGAGATAGCACGATTCGCGGAGTCGATCGATCTAATAAATTCATTACGGGGGCTGGGTTGAACTCTCGCGACCAAAAATCGGCAAGCCCAACGATCGGCAATGGATCACTCAACGGGTAAGCCACTTGATTCCAAAGCACCTGAATTCCGACATTGGTGAGCGCACGAGTCACCGTGGTTCTGGCTCCCGCATAGCAAATGTCATGATTTCCTAAAATGGCATAGGTTCCTAGTCGGCTTTTAAGCCGTTGTAATCGCTGTGCCAATGGGTAAATGGGGTCAGGATCATCCGTAATATAATCTCCGGTCAGCACAATTAAATCGGGATACGCTGCGTTGCTAGTCTCGATCGCCTCTGCCAGCATTTCCTCGGATAGCCGCAGCCCGTCATAGTGCAAGTCCGAGAGTTGCACTAATGTGGTTCCACTGAGCGATTCAGGTAATCCAGAAATTTCGATCGTCAGCTTTTCGATGCTCAGCGCACCTGACAATAGCCTGTGCATGTCTCTGGTTTCTATTCCGGAAGGGCACCCTCAGCTTAGCAGAGACCCCTAGCGATCTAAGTGTCATCCATACGACAGGAGCGTTTACAGATACCTTGCTGTCAGGAACCGAAAATCTTACGCTTCATTCCTGTTTTTCACAGGGAGAATTGTTAATAATTTTTATGAAATCGGGGATATCCCGTTTTTCTTTCATCAAGCCTTATCAAAGGTGCTAGTTTAGGAGCGATTGCTAGACTTACGCAAATAGCGCTCTTTCAGAAATCTTCCCTAGATCTTCTCTAAAGAATCCATAAAATCAGAGCAATTTCTTAAGCCTTGCCTGAGATCATACCTAGTAAGTAGGGCAACTTGAAATAATAGGACGTTATCAAATTATAAGATGTGGGTAAATGGCTGAGGTTCTAAAGATTGGCGATCGCTCGATTACGGCTGAAGAGGTGCTGCCCCTGATGGCAGGCTATCAAATGCTGCCACAATTTATTCAGGAAATTTTGATTGATCAGGCAATTGCGTCGATCGACTGTACCCCAGAAGAAACCGAGCAAGTCTGCCAGCAGTTCTTCACCCAGAATCAAATCACTGATGACAAAGCTCGTCAAGCCTGGATGGGTCGTTATGGGATGGCTCCCGAACAACTCAAATCGCTGGCGACTCGTGAGCTACGAATTGAGAAATTCAAAAAAGACACGTGGGGTCCCAAGCTAGAATCCTATTTCTTGAGCCGGAAAAACCAGCTGGATAAAGTGATCTACTCGTTGATTCGGACGCAGGATGTCGGGATTGCTCAAGAACTCTACTTCCGGATCTTAGAGGGAGAGCAAGCTCTGGGTGAACTGGCACGGACGTATTCTCAAGGACCAGAGGCGCAAACCGATGGCTTGATTGGTCCGGTAGAGTTGAGCGTACCACACCCCACATTGGCGCAACTGCTTACCCTCAGCCAGCCTGGACAGCTTTGTCCACCGACGCGGGTCGGAGAGTGGCTAGTGTTGGTGCGGTTGGAAAAATTTATTCCTGCTCAGATGGATGATTCGATGCGTCGTCGTCTCTTAGACGAATGTTTTAATAACTGGTTGCGAGATCAACTCAATAAACTCGGTCCTTTATCCCTCGTCGATAGTTCTACCAGTGCCCCCACGCCATGACTTACACAAAAACTTCTGTTCAAGAATTTTTGACGGCAATTTCGCCGTTCGATCGCCTCTCCTCTGGCTCCCTCACTTATCTGACGGACAAGATTCAGCTATTGCGCTATCGCATGGGTCAAGCTGTGCTAGTGCGAGACAAAATACCGGCTCAAGTCTCGATTCTCTACGAGGGACAGGTGCGAATGCTCGGCTATGACCCCCGCACCCAAAAACCTGTAACCCTCCAGCTTTTGAAGCCAGGAGCGATTCTGGGTTGGGTTGGATTGGTGCGAGGAGTGCCTTGTGAGACGGCGATCGCTTCCCAAGAAACCATTTGCCTCACCTTCGATGCGGGTGACTTCCTGGGACTCATGGAGCGAGAACCGCAGTTTGCCTTGGCGCTCCGACAAGAATGTCCTTTGATTGAGATCTTTGATTTGTTGGGGGCAGAGATTCATCGGCAGGCGATCGGCGATGCGGATCTAAAAGACCTCACCTTCCAAGCGTCAGAAGATGCCGTCGTCTGTAATCTGCCTCCCGGTCGGACGCCCATCAGCCAGTTAGAACGCGATCGGATTTGGTTGGTCAGTGGGGGGGGTGAAATTCGCAACTGTCCGATATCGACTCGGCTCAACATCAACACTAAATCTGCCGATGTGGGCGCATATCTGGAGGTGACGGGCGATCGACCAGCGCGTGTGATTGGCTTCCCGCAATCGATTACGGAAGAGGTGGTTGTCGATCGGGTCATTGCAGAATCCCCAGTTACCGTGATCCAATCACCTGAAACCGAGATCCCGTATGCACCCGATCGTCCCCCTGAAGCCGATCCCAGCATTGGTTACGGTGCCATTCCTCAATCACCGCAGAAATATCCGTTTGTACGCGGTAAAGGGCAACCTGAAGTAGGAATGGCATGTTTCCAGATGCTCTGTCAGCACTTTAATATGCCCTTCCGCAGAGATGTGATCAAACGGGTGCTGACGAATCAGATGCAGCGAGGCAGTGACGTTTCGCTAGAGCTTTGCGGTGCTGTCGCAGAAATGATGGGACTCCATGCTCAATTGGTCACGATTCCGGCTAATGCCGTCGGACGCTTAGAGCCGCCCGCGTTGGTGCAATGGCAAGATAGCCTCGCCCTGCTCTACAGCATCAACGAACGCGAACTGGTGATCGCGGTTCCTGAGCTAGGGATCGTCAAGCGCAAGCCTGCTGATTTTGTCGAGACATGGGGCGATCGAGGCGATGTGCTGTTAGTTCAGCCGACTAAACAAACACCCCAAAAGCGATTCGGTCTAGATTGGTTTCTGCCTTCCCTCAAGCGCCATCGCAAAGTGTTGATTGAGGTCTTTGTTGCCTCGTTCTTCGTGCAACTCTTCGCGTTAGCAAACCCATTGATGGTGCAGGTGATCATCGATAAGGTGATTGTGCAGCAAAGTGTTAGTACGCTGCATGTTCTGGGCATTTTCCTGGTGGTGATTGCGATCTTCGAGGCAATCTTGAGCAGTCTACGAACGTATTTGTTTGTTGATACCACGAACCGCATTGATATGGCGTTAGGTTCGGAGATTATTGACCACCTGTTGCGTTTACCTCTGCGCTACTTTGAACGCCGCCCTGTGGGTGAACTGGCAACCCGAATTAACGAGCTAGAAAATATCCGGCAATTCTTGACAGGAACGGCACTAACGGTGGTGCTGGATGCCCTCTTCTCGGTGATCTACATCATCGTGATGTTGCTCTATAGCTGGCTCCTGACCTTGGTTTCGTTGGTGACGATCCCGCTGTTTGTGTTACTCGCAGTCGTGGCATCGCCGCTCATCCGAAATCAGTTGCGCGTTAAGGCAGAACGGAACGCTGAAACCCAATCGTACTTGGTAGAGGTGGTGTCGGGTATCCAGACGGTGAAAGCGCAAAACATGGAGCTACGGGCACGCTGGCAATGGCAGCAACGCTATGCTCGGTATGTCAGTGCTGGATTTAAGACCGTTCTGACTTCAACCACGGCGGGATCAGCCAGTACCTTCCTCAACCAGCTTTCAGGCTTGTTGGTGCTGTGGGTAGGAGCGTATCTGGTTCTCAACCAGCAGATGTCTCTCGGTCAGTTAATTGCGTTCCGAATTATTTCAGGATATGTGACCAGTCCGCTGTTGCGATTGGCACAACTGTGGCAAAACTTCCAGGAAGTGGGGCTGTCGATCGAGCGTTTGAGCGATATTGTGGATGCGGCACCGGAGGCAGATGAACTCGATCGCTCCAATATTCCGATGCCTTTGATCCAGGGAGCCGTCAAGTTTGATGATTTGTCCTTCCGCTTCGGTAACACTGGACCTTACCAACTCACCAATGTCAGCTTAGAATTTCCGATTGGCGCGTTTGTGGGCATCGTCGGTCAGAGTGGGTCTGGTAAGAGTACGCTGATGAAGCTCTTGCCTCGCTTGTATGATCTAGAATCAGGGCGGATCTTGATTGATGGATATGACATCAGCAAGGTCGAACTGTACTCTCTCCGACAGCAAATTGGGATTGTGCCCCAAGACACCTTGCTGTTTGAAGGAAGTGTTCAGGAAAATATTGCCCTGACCTGTCCTCATGCTTCGGCGGAAGAAATTATCCGGGCAGCCGAGGTTGCTGTGGCGCATGAGTTCATCATGCAGTTGCCGAATGGCTATAACACGCGAGTGGGAGAACGGGGAGCCTCTCTATCTGGAGGACAACGGCAACGAATTGCGATCGCCCGGACTATCTTGCAAAACCCCAATTTGCTGATCATGGACGAAGCCACGAGTGCCCTCGATTATGACACTGAGCGTCGGGTTTGCCTAAATCTCGCTGAAGCGTTCCGAGGTCGCACCGTCTTCTTCATCACTCACCGTCTCAGTACGATTCGCAATGCTGATGTGATTCTGCTGATGGATAAAGGATCGCCCGTCGAAATCGGCACCCACGAAGAACTGATGGCGCTCCGTGGACGGTATTACTGTCTCTTCCAACAGCAAGCTATCGAAGAGACCTGAAGCCTAATGTGGTATTAAATTGCTCAGCAAATTGAGAAGGTAATCGACCAAGGAGTTTTCCACTATGACCCGACGAAACGGCAATCCAAACGGAAATGGAGCAAGGCGAAACGGCAGGAGTGGGCAATTGTCTACCACTGTTGTTCCGGGAGATATTCAAGACCAGGATGGGCAGCTAGAGCCAACCTCCTCTAGAGAACTAGTGCGGACGGAAACGTTTGATCAGCCTGTAATTTTGCAGCAACCGAGCATCTGGTCACGGGCGATCGTCTGGGGAATCGTGGGGGTGGCATCGTTCAGTATTCTGTGGGCAGCGATCGCCAAAATTGAGGAGGCGGTGCCTGCCACCGGACAGTTGCAGCCGCAAGGTCAAGTGCAGCCCATTCAGGCTCCAGTTGGCGGTGTGGTCGAAGAAATTTATGTCACCGAAGGACAGCATGTGAAAAAAGGTGATCCTCTGATTCGCTTCGATCCGACGGCAGCCGAGGCAGAACAGCAATCGCTTGAACAAATTTTGGAGTTGCTCAAGCGACAAAACCAGTTTTATCGATCGCAACTCAATGACTCAGTCCCTCTCAGTGTGGCTGAGTTACAGCGATTGAATCTGCCTCCTGAAATTCGATCGCTGACGGTTAATCGAGATGCCTTGCTAGCAGAAATTCAATTGTATGAGTCGCAGTTGTCGGGTTCGCTCGATCCAAGTTTGCCCATAGACCAACAAAGACGTCTTGAATCGGGCTTAAATGAGAATCGATCGCGGGTCGCTGCTGCCGAATTAGAAGTCTCTCAGTTGAATGAACAACTGAACCAAGTGCGGACTCAGCTAACGACCGCCAGAGAAACGCTGACGATCGATCAACAAGTGCTAGGCGATCTGGAAACGCTACTAGAGGAAGGCGGCATTCAACGCCTGCAAGTGGTTCGGCAACGACAACAAGTTTTAGAGTCTCAATCGAAAGTGGAGGAGTTAAATCAAGAAGAACAGCGCCTCTTGTTTGCCCGCGATCAGGCAGAAGAAAATCTTGACAATACGGTTTCGGTGACGGAGACTGAACTGCGGGACCGGATTGCCGATAATCAAGAGCAAATTGAGTCGATCGACACCCAGCTATATCAGAGAATTTTGGATAATGAAGCTCGGATTGCCGAAACGACTAGCCAGTTGAGCCAAGCAGAGCAGAATTTGAGATACCAAGAATTGGTTGCCCCCACAGATGGGATTGTTTTCGATATCCAAGCTAAAGGAACTGGATTCGTTGCCAACTCGACTGAGCCAATCCTGAAAATTGTGCCTGAGAATGCGCTGATTGCCGAAGTTTATGTCACCAACAAAGACATCGGTTTCATCTCAGAGGGTATGGAAGTAGATATCCGGATTGACACCTTCCCCTTTAGCGAATTCGGTGATATCGAAGGCAAGATTGTCAACATCGGCTCGGATGCCCTACCCCCTGATCAAATCAATCAGTTTTATCGTTTCCCAATCAAGGTTGAAATGGACTCTCAAGTTCTCCAGACAGGTGGACGAGAAATTCCGTTGCAATCGGGGATGTCCATAACTGCCAATATCATCACCCGCGATCGAACAGTCTTAAGCATTTTCACCGATCAATTCCAACGCCAGGTCGATAACATCAAGACGGTGCGATAACGATCGTGCAGTGGAGGCATGGTATACAGTTCTGTAGGTCAGAGGCTTAGGAGTAGCCGCTAACTCTCCTAAGACCTCGCCAATCCCTAGGCGACTCGCGTTCAACCACTACAGATAAAAACGCTTTAATTGACAGCTTAATTGATAAGAGCAATGCACTTGAGCGCAGAATGCAATCAGGCGATCGGGCTTTGTGGTTTGTTTGAACAATTACTAATTATAGCTGTCGCCGTCAAGGTTAGGACATCGGGATCAAAGAGGGTGTGGGGGCGAAGCCCCCAGCTAGGGGTGGAACCCCTGCACCCCGTCCTAACCCAAGTGGCTGTCGCTATACTAATTACCAACACCGTTTTATGGGTCAATCCCCAGATCCCGGAGGCGTTGAGCAAGTTGTTCTGCTCGTTGTTCAGCCGTCTCAGCTCGTTGTTCAGCTATATTTGCCCGTTGCTCTGCAACCTCAGCCCGTTGGCGTTCTTGTTGGGCTTGTTCCAGAGCGAGTTCGGTATCCGTCAGCAGCCAATTGCCTTCAGCATCATACCATCGTAACCACAGCCGCTCAATGCCTTCAAACGGCCCCTGCCAAAGCCCCAGCCCTAACTCAAGCGATGGAATCCAAACTCTTGGCGAGTTGGAGTCAATGGCAATCTCCTGATAACGATCGCCTACCAGGGTAAATGCTCTCATCCGATTGGTGTAACGGCTAAAAACTAGATAATGAGGGACGCGCAAGATTTGCTCATAAACTTCCCATTTACCCGGAGGTTTTTGGTTCTTAGCAGTCTCAGGTTCCTCCTGAGTAGAGGGCGCTTCGCTAGAGGGTTGAATCAGGTCATCCGATCGAACTTGCTCTCCCAAGTCTTCTGTCTCTGTTCCAGGAGAAAGCAGTTCGACGACCACTCGTGGTGCAATGCCTTCTTGCCAGATAACATAGCTCAGCCGCAAATCGATTTCGTCATACAGTCGCGGCACTCCAACGACCAGAAACCAGTCCGGACGTTTATACCACCGGGGATGACGAACGTTGTAGTACAAGTTGATGTCTGTCCCAGTAAACATCCACTCTGGCGAATAGTGGGGAGGATGACAGGTACGACTCAACAGTTGAGGCTGGAGGTCGTGAAATTCATCGGGCAATCCTGGTTCCTCCGGATCTTCACTGGGCAAGTCATACATCGTAGGCAGCGTCTCTCTCGGAGAACGAGGTGGGTCAGTCTGCTCGATCGAATGCTTTGCCTGCACTATAGATCCTGATTTGTTAGGTTTTCTCTATCGTCGGAGCTAGCCGATCAATCATAACTAAATTAGAGGTACGCCAATTAACCTGACAACGCTTCAGCACCACCCACGACTTCCAGAATTTCTTGAGTGATCGCCGCCTGGCGCTCTTTGTTATATGACAAGGTAAGCGATTTGATCAGTTCTTTGGCATTCTCACTCGCGTTGCTCATCGCAGTCATTCGAGCGGCTAACTCACTGGCTGCCGATTCTTGTAATGCTCGAAGTAACTGATTATTCAGATATAACGGCAACAAGGCATCTAAGATTTGTACGGGGTCTTGCTCAAAGATCATGTCTTTGGGCAAAGGAGCCGGTGTTGACGTACCAACTTTTTGCCGTTCGACAGTGAAATCCCCGCCGCGAGTCGTCAGACGGAAGATTTCATCATCAGCCGCCTCTAGCCCTTGCGGATCAAGCGGTAGCAATGTTTGAATCACCGGACGAGAACTAATTGTGGAAACGAATCGGGTGTAGATCAATTCAACCCGATCGACCGTCTCCGACAGGAACAGTGACAGCAACTCATCGGCAATTTGAGAGGCTTCTGATGCCGTTGGAATTTGCTCTAACCCGGAAAAAGTGGCGCTAATGGGCTGATCTCGACGCTGAAAATATTGGATCGCTTTGCGCCCCACCAAGACGAGTTGGTAATTCACCCCATCTGCCTTCAGTTCCTTGATCCGCGTCTCAGCCCGCTTAATGACATTGCTGTTGTAGCCGCCACACAGCCCCCGATCGCCCGACACGACCAGCAAACCAACCGTTTGCACATCTCGCAACTTCAATAGCGGCAAATTTGCATCCTCGAACCGCAGACGAGTTTGTAACCCATACAGCACTTGCGCCAGGCGATCGGCAAACGGACGAGTCGCAATCACTTGCTCTTGGGCGCGACGAACTTTTGCCGCCGCCACTAACCGCATGGCTTCCGTAATTTTTTTCGTATTCTTGACCGACTTAATGCGATCGCGGATCGCCTTCAGGTTTGCCATAATCATTTACCTCACATGAAATCCGCTTGAAATGCCATGTGCAACTTGTTGACATTGCTTGTGGGATTGAGCGTCTCGCCCGTCCAGAGCGGAGCAGGCAAGAGGTCTACCTTACTAGAAATCAAGGCTTGTAGCCCTCAAGTTGCACAGCGCGTCTTGAATAATTATTCTGTATACGGGCGAACAGCGGCTCACCCGTACTACCCCTATACCGTTGCCCGGAAAGTCTTCTTGTATTCAGCGATCGCTTCCTTCAACAAAGACTCTGCCTCCTCATTCAACTGCTTCTCCGTCGCGATCACCTCAATGTAGCGAGGCTTGCTCGTCTTCAAATACTCCCGCAGTCCTTTGGTAAACACCGTGACTTTGTCAACGGAGATGTCATCCAGATGGCCATTGATTCCGGAGTAGATCAGCGCCACCTGCTCAGCCACCGACAGCGGAGAATATTGAGGCTGCTTGAGAATTTCCCGCAACCGCTGACCCCGTGCTAGTTGATTCCGGGTCGCTTGGTCTAGGTCAGAAGCAAATTGGGAGAAGGCTTGCAATTCATCAAACTGAGCTAGTTCCAGTTTCACCTTGCCCGCTACTTTCTTCATCGCCTTGGTTTGTGCCGCCGAACCCACACGGGACACCGAAATACCAGGGTTTACAGCCGGACGCTGACCCGAGTAGAACAGGTCAGAGGAGAGGAAGATCTGCCCATCTGTAATCGAAATGACGTTTGTCGGAATATACGCCGACACGTCACCTGCTTGAGTTTCAACGATCGGCAATGCAGTCATGCTGCCTTCACCCAATTCTGGGCTAAGCTTCGCCGCCCGTTCCAGGAGACGAGAGTGGAGATAGAACACATCGCCCGGATACGCTTCCCGACCGGGAGGACGACGCAGCAATAGCGACATCTGACGGTAGGCTTGCGCTTGCTTGGAGAGATCATCGTAAATCACCAGCGTGTGCTTACCTTTGTACATGAAATACTCAGCCAGGGATGCACCTGTGTAGGGAGCCAAGTATTGCAGCGCCGCCGGATCGCTGGCGTTTGCAGCCACGATAATTGTGTAATCGAGTGCGCCCCGCTCCCGGAAAACTTCGGCAATTTGGGCAACGGTAGACGCTTTCTGCCCGATCGCCACATACACACAGACCACATCACCGCTCTTCTGGTTCAGGATAGTATCGATCGCGATCGTGGTTTTTCCGGTTTGACGATCGCCGATAATCAGTTCGCGCTGTCCCCGCCCGACCGGAATCATCGCATCGATCGCCGTAATTCCAGTTTGAAGCGGCTGATAAACCGACTTGCGTTGAATAATACCAGGAGCAGGCGACTCAATCAGACGAGTCTCACTCGCTTGGATATCGCCCTTACCATCGATCGGACGTGCCAATGCATCTACCACCCGACCAATCATCGCGTCGCCCACTGGAATAGAGGCAATTTTACTCGTCGCCGTCACCGAGCTTCCTTCCTGAATCCCAAGCCCCTGCCCCATCAACACCGCGCCGACATTATCTTCTTCTAAGTTAAGGGCGATGCCAACGGTACCGTCTTCAAATTCTAATAGCTCACCCGCCATGACCTTGTCCAAGCCATAGATGCGGGCGATTCCATCACCAACCGAGAGTACGGTGCCCACATTGGAGACTTTTACATCCTGGTCGTACTGCTCAATTTGCTGGCGGATAATGCTACTAATTTCGTCAGGTCTGATACTGATTGCCATGAGTCTCTCTCACTAACTAAGGATGAATGAGTTTTGAGTTTTGAGTTTTGAGTTTTGAGTTTTGAGTCAGAAAATCCTTAACCAAGAACTTAAAACTTAGAACTCAGAACTTCCCTCAGGTTGTGCTGGTTAGGCGCACTCCAATACGGCGCAGTTGCCCACGCAGGCTAACGTCGATGATTTGAGAACCAACTTTGATAATGACTCCACCCAACAGATCTGGATTGACAACGTTCTCCATATCCACATAGTGTGCCTGAGTGTAAGATTGCACCTTCTGGCGGATAGATTCTCGTTGAGCCTCTAAAAGGGGAACAGCCGAGGTCACTTCCGCAAGAACAGCTTGTTTCAGCTTCCGCAGCAATTCCTGATACTGCTTACAAATTTCTTCGACAAACGGAATGCGTCCCCGATCGACCAGCAGCAGCAGGAAATTCAGGGTGTAGGGATGAAGCTGATCGCTGGCGATCCGCCGCAACACTACCTTTTTCACATCCAGGCTAACCAGTGGACTCATTAGGCAACGGCGCAAATCCTCCGATTCCTTCAGCACGGTTAGCAAAGAATTGACATCCTCACCAATGCGATCGGTTAAATTTTGATCTTTTGCCAGAGACATGAGCGCCTGAGAATATGGCTCAGCAATCTCAGTGGCTAACAGCGTAGATTTCATGAAGAACCTCCTATCATGGCAATGCTGCGATCGAGCAACTGATATTGAGCCTCTTCGCTTAAATTCGATCGCAAGTGAGACTCAACCTGTTGCAAGGCTAGAGCCGCAATTTGCTGCCGCAGTTCATTCGTAATCCGCTCTTGCTGAGACGAGAGATCCTGCGCTGCCGCCGTTCTCATCCGCGCCATGTCTTCTTGAGCCTGCACCAAGACTGCATCACGAGTTGCCTTCGCTCGTTCCTCCGCCTCTGCCCGAATTCGAGCCGCCTCAGTCTGAGCTTGAGCCAATCTCTGCTGCTCATCAGCCAATGCCGCCGCCGCTTCTTGCTTGCGCTGCTCAGCGTCCTTGATCGCTTCCTCAATTCGCGCTTTCCGTTCCGACAGAATTTTTCCTAGGAAACCGCGTCCAAAGTAGAACAAGACACCATAAATGATCAGCAAGTTGATCAAATTGGTTTCTAGAATATCCAGGTTGAGACCGAACCCGCCTGAATGCTCTGCCGCCTCAGCCGTCAGTAAAAAGAAAGTCCCCATGATGATCATCTGAGAAATAATTGCTTCGCTTTATCAACTCACTGTCTGCGTTCCCAGAAGCTTCTCTACAATCTGGCGACTCAGGGACTCAACCTGCTGTTCTAGAGACTGTAGCGCCTCCTGTTTTTGTTGGTCTAGATCCCGTTGCGCCTGCTCCCGTTGTGCCTGGGCTTCCTGTTGGGCTTCTGCGATCTGCTGAGCGGCAATTCGTTTCGCGTCTTCTTCGGCATCTGCAATCAGCTTCTGGGATTGGCGACGAGTTTCCGCCAGTTCCTGCTCATATTGCTTTGCCAGATTTTCTGCTTTCGACAGTCGCTCTTTCGCGTCCGTGAGATTGGTACGAATATAAGCATCCCGATCGTCGATCGCCTTTCCGATGGGTTTGTAGAAGAGAGCATTCAGAAGAATGACCAGGATGACGAACTGGACTGCCATCAGGGGCAGGGTTGCGTCAATGTCAAACAGCCCTCCCTTCCCCTCAGCAGCTTCAGCAGCTAGCAGGATAGTGGAATGAATCATATTCAATGACCCCGTATCAATAAAAAGGGGTTAAACAACAAATAAACAACAGAGAATAGGGTAGAGACGCGATCAACGCGCCTCCACAGGATCAATGAATGGGCTTATGCGAAGGGATTCGCAAACAGCAGCACCAGTGCCACAACCAGACCGTAAATCGTCAACGCTTCCATGAACGCCAAGCTCAGCAGCAGCGTACCGCGAATTTTACCTTCTGCTTCGGGCTGGCGAGCGATCCCTTCTACAGCTTGACCTGCCGCGTTTCCTTGACCGATACCAGGACCGATCGCGCCTAGACCCACAGCGAGAGCAGCAGCAAGAACAGAAGCGGCAGCAACAGTTGGATTCATGATTGATCTTCCTTACCTTTTACAGAACAAACAAATGAACACGTTTAGTTTGAGTTGGCAAAGCGTTGTTCACGCTGCACTTGACTTTCCGATTGCAGACACCCTTCCAGATGAAAGTCGCCACAACCGAAACCTGTGATGTGGGGAGATCCCCCAATGAGAAACCTAGTGGTGTTCCCCATGTCCTTCACCGTGATGCTCCTCCATCGCTTCCCCAATATATGCCGCCGCCAGCGTTGCGAAGATCAGCGCCTGAATTGCACTTGTGAACAAACCCAGAACCATCAGAGGCAGCGGCAGGAATAGGGGAACCAGGAGAACGAGTACCCCCACAACCAGCTCGTCTGCCAGGATATTTCCAAAAAGACGGAAGCTCAGGGAGAGAGGTTTGGTGAAATCTTCAATCATCTTGAAGGGCAGCATGAAGGCGACAGGCTGAACGTAGTTGCCGAAATAGCCTAGACCCTTTTTACTGAACCCTGCATAGAAGTATGCCAGAGAAGTGATTAGCGCCAAGGCGATCGTCGTATTGATGTCGCCTGTCGGAGCCGCTAGCTCACCATCTGGCAGGTGAATCAACTTCCAGGGAAGCAGCGCACCTGACCAATTGGAGACGAAAATAAATAGGAACAGCGTACCAATGAACGGAACCCAAGGGCGATATTCCTTTTCACCAATTTGATCCTTTGCCAGACTCCGGATGAATTCCATCGCATACTCCATCATGTTCTGGAACCCTGCCGGAACCAACTGGATTTTGCGAGTGGCTAGAATCGAGGCAATCAGCAGCAGACCAATGACAAACCAAGAAGTCAGAAACACCTGTCCGTGAATTTCCAGATTGCCCAAGTGCCAGTAAAACTGCTTACCAACCTCTAACTCGGCTAGGGGGAGATTGAGGGGATTCAGAACAGTCAACATTTCCATGCAAATACGTCCGTGCAATAGGTTTCCCAGAAACAGAAAGGAGTGCTAGGATATCCTGAACCTAATCTGAACTAGGCAGGATTGTAGTTCGCAGCATATAAAAAATGACGGCGGCTTTGAAGGTGAGAAACCCCAAGAAGATCGGCATAATTTGTAGCTGATCTAGGCGTGATGCAGCAATGATTACACCAATGATTAGGGCAAGTCGGGCACTGCCCAACTTCTTGCGCTCCCTGCCAAGCTGCGCGACATTTCTAGCCAACATTCTCAAGTAAACCACACCTGTGCATGCTCCAAGCAGATAATTGAGAGCAACATTAAGAGAGTAGAAAATCCAGACGGAGACAAAGACGACTCCAGTTAGGATGAGGGTGACTTTTAGCAATTCTTCCTGAAGCTGGTAATATTCCTGCATTGAAGAATCTGGCTCTGAGGGCAATGCCGCAGGCTGAGAAGTCATGTCTGGAGATGGAGTTTCAGGAGACGACCCTGGCGAGTTCACGAGATATATAACCAGTGTGGTGATGTTGGCTGGGTCACAGTTGACCCTAGAGAATCATATCACTGACAGGTAACAATACTTAATGGGCTAAGTTGCATTTGGAGTAAGAAGAATCAATTGTTGAGATAGAAGCGATCGCACTCCTTCCAACTCCAAACCCGTTTCTAGCAAGACTTCTCTGACCGATCGCTGATCTGGGTTGACATCGCAAGCCTTGAGAAATCTCCACTCTGCTTCACTCAAGTTTACAATTTTGTAATCGTAGTTAAACAAACAGCGACCCTCCCATCCATCCATGCAAGGACTCCGTTCGGGAATCGCTGCCAGCAGCGTTTGATCGGATGACCAATCCACTTTGGGTAAAGGGTGTCGTCCCAAGAAGAACTCGTAGTGGGTAATGGTATCAGGATCGAGGAGTTCAATCAGACGATAGCGTTGACGGTTGCTTAGCCCCTCTGCCCGTTCCGCCAATTCTGGCACTTTCCCCAATACCCGTTCCAATTGCCAGACATGAGGATTAGAAAATCCGATGAACTCTAGCCCAGACGCATCAATCAACTCGAACAAAGAATCAATATTGTAATCAATTTCCTGCGGATGAACGTACATATCCGCAAAACACTCATCTCGTTGATTTTCCAGTGACCACCGTTCCTGCTCTCGCTTCACCAGCCGATTATTTGGAGGCAGAGAAGCAAAAATTTGCCGCCCGATTTGTACCCCATCACGGTAATCTCCCCGTTGATCGGATTGGAGAAGGGCGATCGCCTGCTGCATCAACTTAATCTCCCAGCGCCCCAATTCTCCATACACAAAAATATGCATCAAGCCACCGGGAGCCAATTTCTTCGCCAGCGATTGAATGCCCCGAACCGGATCGGGCAAATGGTGCAACACGCCAACGCAATTAATCAGATCGAATTCACCCGGAAGCTGATCGGCATCGTAGAGACTGAGATGATGAAACTCAACGCGATCGGCTCCCGATTTTTGACAACGTTCCTTCGCCACTGTCAACGCTCCCGCACTCAGATCAATCCCCACGACCTGAGCGTGGGGATTCAAATGCACCAAGTATTCTGTACCCACTGCGGTACCGCAGCCAGCATCCAAAATCCGAATCGTTTGCTTGGAAGGTTTCTGCCCAGTGCAAAAATTGTAGGCGGCAAGCCAGTTCCAGCGCCAATTGTAGCCCGGAGGCGGCTCATCTAACAGAGGATCTGGCGGGAAAGGGTAGGTATCGTAGAGTTTGGCAACCGCCGCACTAATAGTTTGAGGGTCTGACATAAAATCAACATGATCGCAGCAAGTATTGAGTTTATCGAAAAGAGTGTTACGATTGCCCAACTCCGGTATAAGAGTAATAAGCGTATTAAAAGAAATTAGTGAGCATTACTTCCGAACAACTTAGCGAACAGATTGCCCAAATTCTAGCTCTGACGGAGGCGAACACACAGGCGATCGCGTCTTTGGAACAACGGCAATCTGCGAGTCAAGACCAACTTGATAATTTACGGGCATCTGTGATCGAGCTACGGGAAAGTCAGGCAGCCGTAATACAGCAGTTTTGTGTCGAGCAGAAAACGACGGCTGATGAGTTTCGCCGGCTCATTGACGCAACGCTAGCTCGATTAGAGCGAACCCTGGAATGTATGCTGGCGGATGCTGAAAATCAGGGCAAGTTGATCAACGAGATTAAGCAGCTAAGTCTGAGACTTGTGTTAGGTCAACAACACCAGAATTGAAACGCTTACACTGCTGTTGGGACAATTACACTAGAGACATCATTCCCTAGAACTGTTGTCCGATCGCCCCCTACAATGACTTCCTTTGCTGATCTGTCGGATTACCTCAAACCGTTCCCTGACCACACACAACTGCCAGAAGCCAATGGCACCTTTGTGAAGAATTTTCAGGAGCATCCTCAGAGTATTCTGTTGACTGATTCCATCACTCCTATCCTTCAGCAACGCCATCCAGATGGTTACTACTGCATCGGTCAAGACTCTGGTATTTACTGGCGAGAAACCGATCCACCAGAGAAAGGCGCAGAAGCCCCGAACTGGTTCTACGTTCCCAATGTCCCGCCTCTCCTGGATGGAACCGTTCGTCGTTCCTATGTTCTCTGGCGTGAATTCATCGCCCCAATGATCGCGCTGGAATTTGCATCAGGAGACAGCTCCGAGGAACGAGACAAAACGCCCTGGACAGGAAAATTCTGGGTCTACGAACAAATCATTCATCCGTCATTCTATGGCATCTACGAAGTCAAAAAAGCCAGCGTCGAAGTCTATCAATTGATTGGCGGACAATATCAACTCGTCCCGCCCAACTCACGAGGACATTATCCGATCAATCCACTAGGAGTCGAGTTAGGCATCTGGCAGGGAGCCTACCAAAATCTGAATCTGCCGTGGTTACGCTGGTGGGATGCTGAGGGAAATCTGCTGCTAACTGGAGAAGAACGAGAAAAACAGGTGAGACAACAGCTAGAGCAGGAACGTCAACGGAACGAGCGATTGGCGGCCCAGTTACGAGCAATGGGGATTGAGCCAGACGCCTAATGCCGATCGACTTTCGCAACACCAACTCCGTCTGGGCATCTATTCTGGTGGAAACGCTGCATTGCCTGGGCTTAACAACGGCGGTAATCTGCCCCGGATCGCGATCGACTCCCCTGACAATCGCCTTTGCCCAGCATGAACCCATTGAAGCCATTCCTGTCTTAGACGAACGATCGGCAGCTTTCTTTGCCCTAGGGATGGCACGCCAAACTGGTAAACCCACTGCCCTAGTCTGCACATCTGGCACCGCCAGCGCCAACTTCTATCCCGCCGTGATTGAAGCGAGAGCAAGCCGAGTTCCTTTACTCGTGCTAACGGCCGATCGCCCCCCCGAACTCCGCGACTGCAACGCCGGACAGACGATCGATCAACAAAAACTCTACGGCTCCTACCCCAACTGGTATGGCGAACTTGCCGTGCCCTCGATCGATTTGCCCATGTTAGCTTACTTGCGGCAAACCCTGATTCATGCCTGGGAACGAACCCTCCACCCCATCCCTGGTGCTGTTCATCTCAACCTACCCTTTCGCGATCCACTCGCACCAATCCTCCAACCCGAAACATTGAATTTGGCAACAGCATTTAGCCCGGAAGAGTTTTTTGCCGCGATCGATAGGAATCAGGAATCAGGAATCAGGGAACCGGAATTGGAAGGTCAGGATCAGAAATTAGAGATTATCCCTCCCCCTTCCCCCTTCCCCCTTCCTCCTTCCTCCTTCCCTCCCTCCGATCGCCCAATTTTGATCGCAGGCGTTGCTCAATCTCGATCGCCGAAAGCCTACTGCGAAGCGATCGCCCATCTTTCTAAAACGCTGGGACTTCCGGTGCTGGCTGAAGGGCTTTCTCCGGTGCGAAATTATGCCGATCTCAATCCTTACCTGATTTCCACGTATGATTTGATTTTGCGAAACCCGACACTGGCAGAAACGTTGACACCGGATTGGGTGATTCGTATCGGCGAGATGCCTACCAGTAAAGTCTTGCGGCAATGGTTAGCCCGATCGCAACCGTTACAATGGGTGATTGATCCGGGCGATCGCAACCTTGATCCACTTCACCTCAAGACCACTCATTTGCGACTATCGGTAGAACAATTTGCAGCTAGTTTGTCTAATCAATTCGTGATATCAAGTGCCTATCTCAGCCAGTGGTGTGATGCAGAGGAGACCGCACGGCGATCGATTGATCAAGTTTTGAGCCAAACTGAAACTCTGTTTGAAGGTAAAGTAGCCTGGTTGCTCTCTCAACATCTGCCCAACGGAACGCCTCTGTTTATCGCCAACAGTATGCCTGTCCGAGATGTAGAGTCATTTTGGAAACCCGGAAATCGATCGATTCAGCCCTTGTTCAATCGCGGCGCAAACGGAATTGACGGAACCCTTTCCACGGCGATCGGCATCGCCCATCGACAGCAAAGCAGCGTTTTATTAACGGGCGATCTAGCTCTATTGCACGATACAAATGGATTTTTGTTACGGAACAAATTGGTTGGGCATCTAACCATTGTCTTGATTAACAACAACGGCGGCGGTATTTTTGAAATGTTGCCGATCGCCCAATTTGATCCACCCTTTGAAGAGTTTTTTGCCACCCCGCAATCGATCGATTTCTCCAAACTCTGTGCTACTTATGACGTACCTCATGAATTGATTCAGTCGTGGGAACAGTTGATTCAGCGATTAAACCCCTTGCCAACTGACGGAATTCGAGTGTTGGAGGTGAGGTGCGATCGAAAGGCGGATGCTCGTTGGCGACAACGATTTTTGGCGACAACAATTTTTTGAGACCCTAATTTAATAAACTGCCTAACGGTTCGCTTAACCCGCCGAAGATACCCTTGAACTCCCAACAGATAACCTTTCATCGGTCGGGTGCAAGCGGGTTGTTATGCGGCGATCCCAGGTGGAAACTACCAAAACTTTCACTTATAGCTCCTGAGTACCATGAACCACAGCAAGAATATCTATCTGATCTGCCTTGATACGATAAATACTGCGGTACGATCGCTCGTTTTTCGGTGATGCAAACCCAGGCGAATGATTGCATCACGATAGTAAGGTTCGCTCGAAAGACCCTGCACCACCTCATAGCTGAATAGGTCGATAAACAACGTGGCAGGCAGTGTTCTCAATCGCTGCGACACCGCTTGTTTGCTCACCTTTTGCGGCTCTACCCACAACAGTCCTTCTTGTGCGAGCAGCCGCACGATCTCAGCGAGATAGCCCACTTGTCGATAGACTAGACTCACCCCGATCGCTACCATCACTGATCAGCTCAAGGTTCGATCGCGCAGTTGGCGGGGTTGATCGTTCACCGTTTTGAGGTTCGCGAAGGTGCCAGGAGTGAGCCAGTCGATGAACCGCGCCTCGACCGCTGTGCTAGGTGGGGTAGGGGGGAGACAAAATGGCGGAAATCTGGGTTGTCTCGTCGTTTTCGGGGTTTGCTCATTGCTCTCGTGAAGCCGCTTCTTGTTCAGCTTATCAAGTGGCTCCGAGTCCCTATTGACTTTAGACACTTTTCCTTAACTTGACGCCTATGGCAAGATGCCCACCCTGGCTAGACGGGTGAGACGCCCATCCCACAAGAGATGTAAACAAGTCGCACATTGCGTTTTTACCGATTACCCATTACCATCTCTCAAACGGTTAAACTAACTACAAAACAGCACCTTAGTAAAGGTTTTCTCAACAAAAATTTGCAGACTTCAAAAATCCTTGTTACATTGCAGGAGAACCCTACGACTGCTGATCCTGGTATCTCCTGATGAACTTGCTTTTTGGTTTATTTCCATCTCCTCCCCCTCTGAAGGCTCGATCGCGTGTCTATGAACTCAAAGCGCGTCTCGATTGGGGGGAGCCTGCCCTGACGATTATTGATGTCCGCGATCGCTATGAGTTTAATCAATGTCACATCATGGGAGCCGTCCACTTACCCACGCATCAGTTAGTGGATCGGGCACTCGTTTCATTAGAATTAATTCGCGATTTGTATATTTACAGCGATACGGATGAGGATACTGCCGTGGCTGCTGCTAAATTGCGGGAAGTTGGTTATCTGAATGTGTCGGAACTTCAAGGCGGATTGCCCGTTTGGAAAGCCTATGACTATCCGATCGAACGCGGTGTTTTGTCGCTCGTCTAGAAATTACCGATTTTGAATGTTGAACTGGTCTGCCGGTAGTCCATCCTCAGCAGGGATGGATTTTTTATTGCTCAAATCTATGTAAAATTCACCCAATCTAAGCGCCAAACTCTAAAATCTAAAATCAACTGATGTATCCGAGCAGAGCGAATGTTGAGTAGATTTCGATGGTTTAGCCTAGTCCTCGTTGGGGTGTTGGGTGTCGTAGGGGCGATCGTCTTTACAGCATGCAGCACTACAAAATTGACCAGCCCAGGCACAACCCTAGTGCTGACTGTTTTGGCTGATCCCAAAACGTTTAACTATGTCCTCAACACCTCTGCTCCCGACCCGACAAGCTATGTGCTTGAAGGATTGATCACTGAAAATGGCGAGACGGGAGAAATTGAACCCGCACTAGCAGAATCTTGGGACGTTTCGCCGAATAGCCAACGGATTGTGTTTACGCTGCGAGAGGGGTTGAAATGGTCGGATGGAGAACCCTTGACCGTCGATGATGTTGTGTTTACCTACAATGACCTCTATTTCAATGAAGCCATTCCGACCTCGATTCGGGATGTTTTGCGAATTGGAGAAAACGAAGCCCTGCCGACCGTGCGGAAACTGAACGATCGCCAAGTCGAATTTATCTCTCCCGAACCGTTTGCTCCCCTGCTGCGAAATACCGGATTAGCTATTCTGCCTGCCCATATCCTGCGAGAATCCGTGGAAACCAGCGATGAGCAAGGAAATCCGCTGTTTCTGACGAAATGGGGCACGGACACTGACCCAACTCAGATTATTGGCAATAGCGCCTACACGATCGCTAGCTACGATACTAGTCAACGTATCGTGTATGAGCGCAATCCCAATTATTGGCGAAAAGGCAGCCAGGGAGAGCCGCAGCCCTACATCGAACGGATTGTCCTGGAAATTTTAGAATCCACAGATGCCGCACTGATTCAATTTCGATCGGGTGGAGTGGATGCTATTGGTGTCACCCCCGATTATTTTTCGCTGATGAAGCGAGAAGAACAACGAGGCGGATTCACGATTTATAACGGTGGTACGGCACCTGGCACCACGTTTATCTCATTCAATCTAAATCAGGGCAAGCGTAATGGAGTGCCATTAATTGATCCAGTGAAATCCCGATGGTTCAATACCATTGAGTTTCGCCAAGCGATCGCCTATGGGATCGATCGTCAACGAATGCTCAATAACACTTTCCAGGGATTGGGCGAACTACAAAACTCGCCTATTTCTATCCAAAGCCCTTATTACCTTTCCCCCAAGGAAGGCTTGCCAGTCTACGAATATGATCCTGAACAAGCCAAAGCACTGCTGCAATCCGTTGGGTTTCAATACAACACGATCGGGCAACTGTTTGACTCCGATGACAATCGCGTTCGTTTCACACTGATCACCAACGCAGGCAACAAAATCCGTGAAGCCATGGCATCACAAATCAAACAAGACTTGAGCCAAATTGGTATCCAAGTCGATTTATTCCCGCTCACTTTCAACACTTTAATCAACAAACTCAACGTTTCCCTAGATTGGGAATGCTACTTGCTCGGCTTTACGGGAGGTGTTGAACCCAATAGTGGCTCAAATGTCTGGAAAACAGAGGGGCGATCGCACCGCTTCAATCAAGCGGCTCAACCCGGAGATACGCCGATCGAAGGGCGGATTGTCTCCGATTGGGAAAAAGAAATCGAGCGCCTCTACATTCAAGGCGCACAAACCCTTGATGAGGTACAGCGCAAAGCCATCTATGCCGAATCCCAACGACTCACCCAAGCCTATCTGCCGTTCATCTACTTGGTGAATCCCTTTACGCTATCTGCCGTGCGAGACACGATCGAACCGATCAAATTCTCCGCCCTCAGTGGCGCACTGTGGAATATTTATGAACTGCAAATCAAGGATGAAGGATGGGGTAGTAGAGTATTCTTCTATCTTCTTTCCACCTGTAAATTTTCTGTTGATAGATGGCGGTTGGGGCAATCCTGGCGTGATCGCCCTGGATTAGAGGGCAGACTGTTGATAGATGGCGGTTGGGGCAATCCCTATGTGGTTGCCCTGGATTAGAGGGCAGACTGTTAATAGATGGCGGTTGGGGCAATCCTGGCAGTGATCGCCCTGGATTAGAGGGCAGACTACGTGGGTCTGCCCCGACCGATTGCAAAACCAACGCAAAATTTACAGGTAGTCTTCTTTATCTCTTCTACATCTCTTCTACATCTCTTCTACCCCTCCCCCCCTCCCCTCCTCTCCGCTATGATTCAAAGAGTCAACTGAAGAGAGTTTCATGACTGCTGCTATCTTCTCCAAAATTCCTCTAATCACAGTAATTCGCCGATCGCTCCTGCTCCTTTTGTCATTGCTGGTAACGATCGGACTGGGGGGCTGTAGTCGAAATCAGCTCAAGACTTCCGCCGCGCAGGTGCCGCAAATTGTATTGGCGAGTCCAAATGATCCGTCTACGTTTAATTCGCCGTTGAATGATTCGCTGTTCAGCAATATTGTGTTTGGTTTGACGCAAAGCGGAATGCTATCGATTAATGGTGAAACCGCAGAATTAGAGCCAAGGTTGGCAAAGTCTTGGGAGATTTCACCGGATAGCAAGCGGATTGTCTTTACGCTGCGAGAGGGGTTGAAGTGGTCGGATGGGGAGCCGCTGACCGCCGATGATGTGGTTTTTTCGTTCCGAGATGTCTATCTTAATGAGAAGATTCCGACAGGCGTTCGGGATATTCTGCGAATTGGGGATACGGGGCAGTTTCCTTCCGTGCGGAAAGTGGACGATCGCCGCGTTGAGTTTACAGTGCCAGAACCGTTTGCTCCGTTCTTGGTTTACAGTGGCGGGATTGCGATTCTGCCTGCTCACATTTTGCAGGAATCGATCGAACAAACAGATGCCAATGGCGATCTCTTGTTTCTCTCCAAATGGGGCACCGATACCAATCCCAAAGATATTATTGTCAGCGGACTTTATACGATCGAAAGTTATACGCCCGGTCAACGGCTGGTGTTCCTTCGCAATCCTAATTATTGGCGTAAAGATGCTCAGGGAAATCAGCAACCTTACATCGAACGAATTGTTGTGCAAATTATTGGCTCAGATGATAGCCAGTTGCTAAGTTTTCGATCGGGTGATTTGGATGAGATTAGTGTGAAACCAGAGCAGTTTCAGTTACTCAAAACTGAAGAAGAACGGGGTCAGTATAGCATTTACAACGGCGGACCTGAATCAGGTTCTCGGTTTGTTGGTTTCAATCTCAACAAAGCTAAAGATGCAAATGGTCAGCCGTTTGTTGACCCGATCAAATCTCGTTGGTTTAATACAGTTGAGTTCCGGCAAGCGGTTGCTTATGCGATCGATCGGGAACGGATGAAAGATACGATCTTTCAGGGTTTAGGTGAATTGCAAAACTCTCCCCTCGACAGCCAAAACCCTTTTTATATGCCCCCTGAAGCCGGACTCAAAGTTTATGATCATAATCCGGAAAAAGCGAAGCAATTACTGCAACAAGCAGGCTTCAAATACAATGACTTTGGGCAACTTTTCGATTCGGATAATAATCGGGTGCGCTTTGTGATGTTAGTCAAATCTGAAGAACTTTCGCGGGTTCGAGTTGCCACTCAGATTCAGCAAGATCTAGAGGCGATCGGCATGAAAGTTGATTTGCAGATCATCAGTTTCAATACAGTCATTCAGAAGCTCATGCAACGTCGGTGGGAAGCGTATGTAGGTGGGTTTGGTGGTGGTGGCATTGATCCTCAGAGTGGTTATAACATTTGGGCAAGTCAAGGATCGCTTCATCAGTTTAATCAAGGACCTTTGCCCGGAGAACCCCCTATCACCGGATGGGAAGTCACAGATTGGGAACGGGAAATCGATCGTCTCTTTACTGAAGGTGTGAAAGAACTCGACAAAGAAAAACGTCAAGCGATCTACTGGGAATTTCAACAGCTTGTCCAAGAGCAATTACCATTTGTTCATCTAGTTAATCCTCTGTCATTGGAAGCCGTTCGCGATCGCATTGAGAATGTAAAATTCACCTCTTTGGGTGGCGCTTTCTGGAATTTATATGAATTGAAGATTACTCCCAATTAGGCGATCGCATACCCTGTGTGTTGCCTTTCATCGATCCAGTTGAGCGGCTGCAAGCAACCTTTGTATCACCACCAAGATCTCCCTTCAGTCCGCTCCAACCGGGTTGTTAGCCTGCTGACCAACTCGCGGAAACGCAGTACTCATACAAAGCTTTATTACAATTTCGTTTTCTAACGATCTCAGAATGAATCTTTGAGTAGCCAAGAACTCTCATAGAATCAGAAAGCAAAGCTGCTGTATCAACCATATTACCGAAGAAGGTCGAGTTACCGACAACATAGTGAAGTTCAGCCCCATTTTCCAAAATAGAGCTAATTGAATTCAAATGTAAGTGCATATCATGAAAGTACTTCAAAACGTAAATTGCCAAAAGGTGCGAATTTTTTCCCTCAGACACCTTTATTTTTTCCACGGTTGAGAAGATTGTTTGTGGTAGAGCTTCTTCTTCTATTGTCCAAGAGTTAAGACGACTAGTTGCAATTCCCCAAGTTCCACCAATCGCCAGCCAATCCAGTTCACCTGCCTCTTTTGCCTCATCTATAAATTTTGTCCAGTACATGTACGGACGAAGTTCGCGAATATAGCTAATTCGATTTGGATAAGGAGGCGAAGTTATCACCTTATTTACCTTAAAATTACCTAGATTGTTTATATTTCTAGCATCTACTTTCAGTACTTTGGCACTACCAAGAATATTTTTCTCAGCAGCTTTAAGTATAAATTCAAGAATGCTTAAAAAAAGCTCTTCTATACATTCAATCTTATGATGAGTTACTGTATCACTAAATGACATGGAAACATGATTAAAAGCTGCCGATGAAGTTTCAATTATCAAGCGACAGAATGCGATCCAAACAATACTGTATTCATCATTCTCTTCAGGTTCTCCAAATTGTCTTACTAGAGCAGTTCGCAGGGATGCAAGAACTTTGAGTGTATAACTAGACCACCATCGTTCAATGTTAAATATTTGTGGTATCCAGTTATCTTGGTCTACTTGACTTTTATACTCCTTCAAAGCCTGCCAAACTTTTTCACGAATATCTAGCAAGCAATCTTCGGCATAATTCCGATATTTAGCATTTCCAAGCCAAATAAGAAATGGATTGATATCAAATGCAAATGCTTGGTTCCCTCGTTCAGCAGCAACAAGACCTGTCGTAGCCGTCCCAGAAAAAGGGTCAAGAATAATCGCTCCCGTATCCACCGAAGACAAAAGGTTTTCAACAAGTTTGACTCCATACGCTGGCGTAAGTCGAAGCCATCCATGTCGCCCAAGACTGCGATTAGCTTTGAAAGTATATTCAGATCGTTGTTGGACAGTAGATTTCATCACTCTGCCCTAAGTAAAATTTCTAAAGTGCTGTAAACTTCGCTTTTGATGACTTCAGAGTTCCGATGGAAAAAATCTGCTAAGTCATAGCCCAAAACTTCCTTGGAGAAAACAAATAGCGAAATTTGACTACTACCTGACGTTGTGCCAATGATTATTCCTCCACGACTATTCCGATAACGCAGCACCAAGTCTGAATCAATCTGGGATGAAAAAATCGCAAAGACTGGCAGATAACCATTTGCCCAGGCAACGGCAATATTATCTATATCAGCATTCTGTCTCTTGCTATCTTTGCTTTTATATCCCTGCCGGATTTCAAACACGGCTCCATTTAGGGGTGCAGGCACACTGAGAGAGCTACTGTAGTCTGCTATCCACTGAATGACTCTAGCTCTAACGTCAGCATTCCGAATTTCATTCAGTTCTAGCCATGCATCCAACGACAAAGTTTTATTCTTGTCGTTTTTGGTCTTTGCAATGTAAGACCATAGGGCGTATCTTGGATCTTCGTATTGCGCTTGGTCAATTATTATCTGTCTGAATAAGTTTTCACAACCTTTCCCAATCTGTCTGTAAACTGAGGTCATGCCCCCTGCGGCTTTGTGAGCAGCATACATCAAGCCTGAGTCAAGACCAATCCATGAATAGAATGGGTCTGCTCCATAGATTGACAAGAACCGCGCCAGATCTAGCCCTTCCTGTCTATTGCCTAGACCGAATTTAGGCTTGTATCGTCTGCATACCTTTATGGGATCTAGAAATCTCTTGAGGTAAAGGTTCTCATCGGTCACGGCAAGTCTTACATTTTATGCTTGAGCTAGCAAAGTATAGCGTAAATTTGGTGCTGTGCAGCTTGCCAATAATATTGAAACTACTGCCCTGACCCATAACCGAAGCAGGCTAACGGCTAGCGTCACCGGCTGTAAAGAACTTGAACGAAGCAGAAAGCATGTTGGTCAGTCCGATGCACGCAGTTGTTAGCCTGCGCCTCTGCGTGATCAACTTCTAAATGTTTCGCTCACTCTTCTTGCAATTGGGGCGATAGCATTCCCCTTTTGCAATACGCATCATACAAGCAATAAATTGCACTCAATTGCCAACTATATTCCTAATTTCCCAAAATTCTCCTTTACCTTCAGCGACATATTCTTCTTCTGTTTTAAAAATATGTTTGGGAAGAGGGTTAACTGCATAGGGATTGTGAACGAGTACACGAGGCGATGGAGGACAAGATTGAATTGCAGCTTCTAAACCCACATGCGTTGCTATCAAGGCGCTAACTTCTTTGTAATCAGGATTTAAGAAACTGTCTGCTGGTACATGGGACTGGTTATGATTAAGGACATATGGTCGGTAGGATGGTCCTGAATCAACGGCTTCAGATGTTTCACGATTTATAGTGACCTGGATAGGACCAACTGCAAAAGTTGCCTCAAGGGGGTTAGGGCGTTGTGAAATTCCGATAAAACCACAACGACCAAGTAATATTGAATTAATTGCAATTACGTAGACATCTTCTGGTTTGACGATGCCCTCTTCTATATAACCAGGTTGATTATTTTTCTTAGTTTTTCTACCAGTGAGCTTCTCTCGTTTTTCTTTTAATGCTGCCGTCCAACGCAATAAAATTTGTTCTGTTGGAATACTTATAGTACGTATTTTTTTCGGATCGGTTGGGGGTGGGGCAAGATAGCCCTCGATCTCCTTTGCAGCTTTTTGGGCTTCAGTTCCATCTCCTGAAGGGGGTAAGAGTTGAGGTGTAATAATTTCAATCCAAATTCTTATACCATTATGCTCAATACACAAATCCGGTCCCTTATCCTTCGATGTGGGCGAGAAACCTAGTCGGACAAAATACCATGCAAAAAGCATTTCTGTGTAGCGTTGTAATAATCGCTCACAGCTACCACTAGTAAATTCTGTAACAAAGGCACTATCTTGAAGGTCATACTTCTGAAAGGTCTCCCACAGTTGATAGACAAAGTTTTTAAGGACTTCATTACTAGAGGACGGATATTTATCCTCAATAAAAGCCTTAATTTTTTCAGTATCAATTAAACTTTTCATAACAAATGTCTTGGCAGTACTAAACCTAAGACCATTTTTCGCTAAGCAAATTTATACACTACTCATTTACGGTCTAATAACCTTACGTTATCTGGTAATCATAGTCTTACAACACCTTCTCAATTACTTCCTTATCAACAACCTTATGCAGGCTAACCAGTGGATGAAAGGCTTGCACATGTGGTGCCATAGCCGTTGCAGGTCTCCAGAACCTGATGTCGGAGATTCGAGTTCTCCAGGGTGCGTTTAAACAAAATTAGCTCAAGCCTGCGAAAATCAAGGGTTTTGGAAGTTTTAAGGTGTTCATCTTGTCATCCAATATATTATCTCGATTTCATTGATCCTGACGGATTCACTGTAATCAGCATTCTTTATTTCCTCGAAGCAAATCTCTTCCGCTAACACTTCATTCTTTATCGTGGCAAAATGAGTCTTGAGTGCCTCTAGAAGAACTCCCGATGTTTTCAAGCCAAGATAAATACGATCGGAAATGGCGTACCCTGCTTTTTTGCGGGCTTCTTGCAGGAGCCGAATAGTGTCTCGCACTAACCCTTCTTCGATCAATTCAGGCGTGAGTTGCGTGTTCAATGCAGCGAGATAGCCCTGCTCTTCGATCGCCACATATCCGTCTGGACTTTTGACCTCAATCAGAAAGGCTTCTGGTTCAAAGTGAACCCATGTTCCATCCAAATCGATCGCTGTTTCCTCTCGATTGCGAATGTTGCGAACGATCTCATGGCTATCCATCGTTACAAGTATCTGCTTCAGCATCGGCAATTGCTTGCCCAAACGCTTACCCAGCAATGGCAAATTGGGTTTTACAACATAGCCTACAAAGTCAGTTGTCAGGTCTAAATAAGTGACCCGCTTGACGTTAAGTTCTTCTTTGAGTTGGTCTTCAAAGCGTTTTAGCCCAATGATTTCGGTTTCAGTCTGAACCCGCACTAAGATTTCCGCTAACGGTTGTCGAAACCTTAACTCCTGCGGTCGATCGCGCTGCCCGCCCCAACTCAATCACACGAATTAGCGTGTCCATATCACATAATAAAACTGGATCAATGAAGGTTTCTTTGCATTGAACCCAGTCGGCTAAATGTACAGATTCAGGCGCATCTGGAAAGAGACTCACCACCAAATTTTGATAGAGATGTTCGCTGACAAATGGAGCCATTGGAGCCATCAGTTTTGCGACAACGACGATCGCCTCATAAAGTGTCTGATAGGCAGCACGTTTATCCCAATCATTTTCAGACTTCCAGAAGCGACGACGATTGCGACGGACGTACCAGTTGGAAAGATCATTGACAACAAAATTGCGGATCAGGCGACTGGCATTGGTTGGGTCATAGGTGTCTAGTTTCTCGGTTACATCTCGAATTAATATCTGAACTTTGGCGACTAACCAGCGATCGATCTCAGGACGTTCTCTCACCGGAATATCCTGCTTCAAATCTGGGTTATCCAAATTAGCGTATAGCACAAGGAAACTGTAAGTGTTCCACAGGGTCATCAGGAAATCTTGGACAGTATCTTCAACAAGTGATTGCGAAAAGCGTTTAGTCGTCTCCGGTGGGCTGGCACTGTAAAGATACCATCGCAAGGCATCCGCTCCTTGAGCATCCAAAACCGTCCAGGGATCGACGGCATTGCCTTTAGACTTCGACATTTTTTCGCCTTTCTCATCCACGATGTGTCCAAGGACAATCACATTTTTGAAGGCAGGAGAATTTTGAGCGATCGTGGCTAACGCACCACTCGGCTGATCCGCATTGCCCATATCCGTCAGCAGAGTAGCTAACGCATGGAGGCTATAGAACCAGCCGCGAGTCTGGTCGATCGCTTCACAGATGTAGTCGGCAGGAAAACTGCGAACCAGGGTATCTTGGTTTTCAAACGGATAGTGCCACTGAGCATAGGGCATCGCTCCTGACTCAAACCAAACATCGATCGTGTAGGGAACGCGCTTGAACGATTTACCGTTTCGTTCAAAAATGATTTCATCAATGTAAGGACGATGTAAATCTAACGTGGATAAATTACGTCCAGTTAATTCCTCAAGCTCTTGAACACTCCCTACACAGATATGTTCACTTTCATCTTCACTGACCCAAATCGGTAGCGGCGCACCCCAGTAGCGTTCACGTGACAATGCCCAGTCAATGTTATTCCGTAACCAATCTCCAAATCGTCCGTCACGGATATATTCCGGATGCCAATTGATTTTGTAGTTATTTTCGAGCAATTGATCTTTAACGGCGGTTGTGCGAATGTACCAACTCTTCTTAGCGTAGTTAATTAGGGGTGTATTGTCCCGATAGTTAAAGGGATAGGGGTGTGTGAGAGTGGTAGCACGGTATAGGAGATTGTGTTGCAGCAAATCTTGGATGATAAAGCGATCGGCATCCTTGAAAAACTTCCCAGTGTAGGCTCCTTCACCTTCTGGTGCATTTAGCAATTTCACATCTGGATAAACCTGCCCAAGCAGATTCACTGAGAACAACATCGGCAAATGATACTTTCGCCCTAATTCTAGATCGCCATAGGCAGGAGCAATGTGCAAGACACCCGTGCCTTCATCGATCATCACCTGGTCATCACCTAACACCCGAAAGCCTTGTGTCAGGTCTTCTCCCTCTGGCACCTGTCCTTGCAGAATAGGGTCATAACGAAGCCCAACGATCGCTTCCCCTGTAAACGTCTTCAGCGTCCGATAATTGCCCTTACCAAAGACATTCTCCGCCAAATCACTCGCCAAGATGTAGAGATCGTTTTGATTTTGCTCTCCGTGTCTCGCAGGAGCTTCAAACAGACCATACGTTGCATCTGATTTGATGGCGATCGCCACATTCGCTGGAAGCGTCCAGGGAGTTGTTGTCCACACCAGCAGATAAACCGGCTGCAATTCATTCGCTAACAAGCCCCGTTCTCCTAGTTGAGCCACGTGGACTGGAAATTTAGGGTAGATCGAAGGATCTTCAGCATCCCGATACCCCTGTGCCACTTCATGATCCGAAAGGCTGGTGTTATTACGCGGACAGTGCCAGGTCGATCGATAGTCTTCAAACAACAGATTGCGCTCCCAGAGCGACTTCATCAGCCACCAACACGACTCTATGTATTGATTCTCGTAAGTGATGTAGGCGTTTTCCAGATCCAGCCAATAGCCGATTCGTTCCGTCATCGCCTTCCAGTCCTGGATGCGTTCAAACACCGATCGTTTGCAGAGTTCGTTGAATTTCGCAATTCCAAATGCTTCAATATCAGCTTTTTGGGTAAAGCCTAATCGCTTCTCGACTTCTAGCTCAACGGGCAGACCATGCGTATCCCATCCAGCCTTGCGCTCCACGCGATAGCCTTGCATTGTTTTGTAGCGCAGAAACAAGTCTTTGTAAGCACGAGAGATAACATGGTGAACGCCTGGCTTCCCATTTGCCGTAGGTGGACCTTCGTAAAACACGAAATTTCCTTGAGGCGCATCCTTGTCGATCGATTTTTGGAAGATGTGTCGCGTTTTCCAAAAGTCAATGACCGTTTGCTCAAGGGCTGAAAAGTTTGGCGTTTTTTCAATATCTTTAAACATCTTGACCGCACTCCCTTCCTATGTAGAAACCTTGCAGAGTTAGCAAATAGCAAACTCTACACCTCCACATTGGGGCGCTGAGGTGAGCGCGGTACCACCCAATTTCATCGAAGTCTTACAACTTCAATCTTTGCAGTTACTCCCGATTGGGAAGAACTTCCCGCTATAACGTGCAGGCTACGTCCCTGTCTACTGAAAGCGATCGTCACATTAAAACACTTCGTTCGGAGGGCGGCTCAGGGAGGATCTTCATTTCTGCCGTGTGGTCAGGCTTACACCGTCCCTGACTCGCTCTGCACCGACTCAGAAACTACTTGTTCCCATCAATGCCTTTAAGGGTTATTGAATTAATACAACTATAGCAGCCCTAAATCATTTGTAAGAAGGGGTGGAGGGGGCAGTGCCCCCTCCTTGGGACGAAGTCCCCAAACCCCTTTGGGTTTTCTCACAATTGATTTGGGATTGCTATATAGTGGCATCAGATTTAGCGATTCGACAAGTCAAGCGGCTTTTCATCTTACAGCAATTTCAAATCAATAAACCACAAATCGTAGGGTGGGCATCGCCCACAACGCTTGATCAATGGAGCGTTTCACGATCGGATGGGCAGTGTCCATCCTACTGGAAATCGCTGTAATTTTAGTTGCATTATACCCAAGCGGGAGATCTGTATCGCCTCATGAAACCAGACGAACAGCAACGGTTGGTTCAAGACATTTTGGGCAGCTTGAGCCAAGCACGGCGAGATTTTTAAGATGCGTCAACTCTGCCATTTCTTCCGTGCAGATGTGCATTACGGGATGCAGGTGGCACAAGGATTGGGGATTGAAATTGATCCTTCGATGATTCCCACCTCTGCTCAACCTGTTGGAGTATGGCGAGATGATTCCCACCTCTGAACCTGTTGAGGTCTAGCAAGCCGAGGAAACACGATCGCCCTCTATCAAGCAAGATTTGATGGGTAATGGGGGATGGGGACAACGCCCCCAGGCAGCGGTGAAACCCCTGCACTCCGCAAAACAAAAATGACAGACTACTCGTTAATGAGCGTCCCAATGAGACCGAAATAAGCCTGAAAAAGCAGGAAAATGTAGATAAAATCTGCTATCGAAGTGAATTATCAGAGGTTTGATTTAGCCTAGAGTTCATCTTATAAAGATCATGTAAAGTTTAAGAATAAAAACTAGTTTTAGTTCAATAAGACAGCTAATATTCTCTCTCAGGGTGATTACCTTATCTTAGGGTGGCTTCTGCTAATTACTCTAAGTGAAGCATGGTGTATTCAGGTGGTGGTTTGTTGCTGCTCAAAAAACTTGGATTTGTTTAGCCGCGATCGACTCGTTTTGGCTTGCATCTCTGTGGGAAGGTGGATTAGAGTATTAACGTGTATTCCTCCGTGAATCTACCTAAACTTCTTAATCACCCCATGGACTTGGATGAGGCTCTGGAGCTAATCGAGCAGATTTTGCTATCTAGGCAACTCAGTTCTACTGAGCGGTTTGTGCTGCGCCAATCTTGGCATGGGCGAACCTACGATGAAATGGCACGAGATTGTGGTTATGGTAGCGTCTACATCAAGGAGATCGGTTCTCAGTTATGGCATAGCCTTTCACAATCTCTTGGAGAGCGGGTTACGAAAAAAAATCTGCATTTGGTCATCGGCGATTATCAGCAGAACCGATCGAGTCGAGCACCCGTTCGATCGATCCCGAACGTTGCAAGCAAGGAGACTACGCCTAATCGCCCAAGTCTTCCTGCCTCAGCAAAAATTAACTTTCCGGGTGGTGCAGTGCCACTGAACTCACCGCTCTACATCCGTCGCCCTCCTGTTGAAGAGCTTGCTTGCGATGGGATTGCTCATCCAGGGTATGTCATCCGCATCAGGGCACCGAAACAGATGGGGAAAAGCTCCCTATTAAGTCGAGTGATTACTCATGCCAAAGCGCAAGCCTATGAAACCGTTTATATCGATTTACGAGAAGCAGATGGCATCGTTTTTACGTCGTTTGATCGATTCTTGCGCTGGTTTTGCGCCAACGTTGGCAGGCAGTTAAACCTGAATTCTCGGTTAGATGAGTACTGGGATGAAGACATGGGTAGCAAGGTTAGCTGCAAAATCTACTTTGAGAATTACTTGCTAGAGCAGATTCATAGACCCTTGCTTCTGGCAATTAACGAGGTCGATCGCATTTTTGAGCATCCTGACATCGCCCAGGATTTCTTGCCAATGCTGCGGTTCTGGCATGAGCAAGCCAAGCAGGTTGAAATCTGGCAAAAGCTGCGGCTAGTGCTAGTGCATTCCACTGAGATTTATGTTCCTCTGAAGCTCAACCAATCCCCGTTTAATGTCGGATTATCGATTCGGCTCCCCCCTTTCACGTTAGAGCAAGTCCAAGACTTAGCCCAGCGATATCGACTCGATTGGGCAATCGGTGAAGAGGGAGCCAATTGCCTGATCCCATTGGTGAAAATGGTGGGTGGACATCCTTATCTCGTCAATGTGGCGCTCTATCATCTCTGGCAACAGGAAATGACGATCGACGATCTACTGGGATCTGCGCCGACTCAAGCGGGAATTTACGGTCATCACCTGCGAACACTCTTAGGCTGGCTGCGAGATGAGCCAAATTTAGCCTTGGCGCTGAAACGGGTGGTTGTGGCGGAGGGAGGGGTGAACTTGGAAGCGATCGCCGCTTATAAACTCGAAAGTTTAGGGTTAGTTCAATTGGATGGCAACCAAGCGAAGCCTAGCTGTGAGCTATATCGTCTCTATTTCCGCCAGCAATTAGTAGATGGGATCGGATTCGATAATCCTGTACTCGAACTTGATGAATCAAAACTCCAACTCTCAGAAAACATTGATGAACTAACTCAATTGGTCAATCGACGCCATTTCAATGGATTCCTGGATGCCAGTTGGCAGCGATGGGCAGAAGAGCTATTGGAGCTAGCTCTGATTCTATGTGACATTGACTACTTCAAATTCTACAACGATGCTCATGGTAATCTCGCTGGCGATATCTGCATTCAACGGATTGCAACCGCCATTCAAGATTGTGTCAAGCATCAAGCTCCAATCGTGGGTCGCTATAGCGGGACTCAATTTGCCATCATTTTGCTGCATACGGATGCCACCGCCGCCGTCGAAATTGCTGAACGGATTCGGATGAGTGTCAAGGCATTGGGAATGACGCATGATCAGACAAAGTTTGGAGGTTTTCCGGATCAGGTTGTTACCCTGAGCCTAGGGATTGCCAGCATCGTACCTAATTCTCAATCCGCTTCAGAGATGCTAATTTCGGCGGCAGAGGAGGCCCTTTCGCAGTCAAAACGGGAGGGGCGCGATCGGGTCGTTCTGAGTAGTGTCTAGCCATTAATCATTATGAAATACCAGGTTGGCGGTACTTTGGCGATGGATGCTCCAAATTATGTGGAGCGACAAGCCGATATAGAACTCTACAACGCCCTTAAGCAAGGAGAGTTCTGCTATGTTCTGGATTCCCGACAAATGGGAAAGTCATCGTTGCTGGCTAAAACTCGATATCGCCTCCAGCAAGAAGGATTTTTATGTACAACGATCGATATGACCCAGGTGGGGAGCGAAAATACAACGCCTGCTCAGTGGTATAAAGGCATCACGGGAGAGCTATGGTCTGGGTTTAAGCTCCTTGATAAAGTCAACTTGAAAACATGGTGGCATGATCAGGATGATGTTTCACTGGTTCAACGCTTAAGCCGATTTATTTCTGAGATTGTATTAGTTCAGTTTCCCATCCAACGATTGGTTATCTTCGTTGATGAAATTGATAGTATTCTCAGCCTTAACTTCCCAGTTGATGACTTTTTTGCGCTAATTCGATTCTTTTATAACCAACGTGCCACCCATCCAGACTATACCCGCATCACGTTCGCCATTTTTGGAGTTGCGACTCCTTCTGATCTGATTCAAGATCGCAATCGCACTCCATTCAATATTGGTAAAGCGATCGCCCTGGATGGATTTAAACTGCACGAAGCCAGACCATTAACGACAGGGCTAGAGTTAAGCGAACTGGAGGCCCAAATCGTTCTGAAAGAAACCTTATCCTGGACAGGGGGACAACCGTTTCTCACTCAAAAATTATGTGGTCTGTTAGCACAAGAGTTAAAAAATTGGGAATTTACTCAACCCAACGAGCGCAGCGTAACAGGGTATCTACCTCCTAATGCCGTGTTAGAGCGTCGCGGCAACCCATTACCCCCTTTAAGTTCTAAACACGCATTCAGTAACAGCTATAAAAATGGCAATGGAACCAGCAACCCGATCGTGGATGTGATCGCTCCGATTGCCGATCGCCAAGCCATCCTTGCTGATCTCGTGGTTCATCTGGTGCGGTCTTGCATTGTGCATCGGTGGGAATCCCAAGATGTGCCTGAACATCTGAGAACAATTCGCGATCGGCTTCTCCATAACGAACAGAAAGCCAACCGCATCTTGAGAATTTATCAACAGCTTTTACAAGGAGTCGAAATCCGATCGGATGACAGCCGAGAACAAATTGAACTGTTGCTGAGCGGTTTAGTCGTTAAATATCAGGGATATCTTAAACTCAAAAATCGGATTTATCAGGACGTTTTTAATTTGGACTGGGTTGAACAGCAATTTAAAAATCTCCGTCCCTATTCCCAAGTTTTAGAAGCGTGGATAAAATCCGATCGCCAGGATGAATCCCGATTATTACGCGGACAAGCATTGCGCGATGCTCAAACGTGGTCAGAGGGAAAAAGCCTCAGCGATCTGGATTACCAGTTTTTAGCCGCCAGTCAACAACTCGATCGTCAGGAAATGCAGAAAGCATTGGAAGCTGAGCGCCTCAAAGAAGTAGAAGCTCGACTGTCTGAAGAACAACGACGACTGGCACAGGAGAGAAAAACTAATGCTCTTCTGAGATTCATGATTGGCGGATTAACGGTAAAGTTTGCGCTAGCCGTGGGTTGGGGGATTACTGGATTCTGGCAATACCAGCGGCTCCTTGCCAGCGAACAAGGCGCGAAAGACAGTCAGGTGCAAGCGCTCATCTCATCTTCGCAAGCGCTCTATGTCTCCAATCAAAAATTAGAGTCGTTGATTGAAGCCATCAAAGCTAAGCTACACTTGCAAACTTTAGATCACGTCGATGCTGAAACTGTCCTGCAAGTCGAAGAAGTACTGTGGCAAGCGGTTTCTGGGACATCAGAATACAATCGTCTGGTTGTAGAGGATGGAGCCATCAATACCGCCACTTTTAGTCCTAATGGCGATATGATTGCTGCCGCAGGAGAAGACCACACGATTCAACTTTGGCAGCGCAATGGCGAAAGGCTGAACACATTAGCAGGACACACTGATGCAATTTGGAAACTGGCATTTAGCCCAGATGGACAACAGATTGCGTCTGCTAGTGCCGATCGCACGATCAAACTTTGGAGCCTGGATGGAACGCTGTTAGCGACTCTAGCCGGACATCAGGCAAGCGTGTGGACAGTCGCATTTAGCCCAGATGGGCAGTGGTTGGCATCTGCCAGTGAAGATCAAACGATCAAACTCTGGAAGCGAGACAGCACAGGCAAATTCCAGTTTCATGCGACATTGCCAGGACACCGTGACGATGTGTATGATCTCGCCTTCAGCCCAGATGGACAGTGGATGGCATCTGCCAGTTGGGATCATACTGTGATGCTGTGGCGTATGAATTCGCGGCATCAGCCATCTCAGCCCGACAAAATTCTTCAGCATTCAGACAAAGTGAATGGAGTTGCCTTCAGTCCAGATGGACAATGGATTGCATCGGGCAGTGCTGACAAACGAGTGCGGCTCTGGCAGACGAATGGCACGTTAGTCAAGACATTGGAAGGACACAGTGATGCCGTTAACCGAGTGGCGTTTAGTGCTGACAGTCAGTTAATTGCTTCTGCCAGTTGGGACAAAACGATTAAACTCTGGACACCCACTGGGACATTAGTGAAGACGTTGCAAGGATCGATCGATACGATTCATGAGGTCGCCTTCAGCCCGGATGGAGATGTTGCATCTGCTGGATGGGATGGTGCGGTGATGCTCTGGCGATCGCACCATCCGTTGATGACCGTTTTTTCCGGACATCGAGGTGCTGTTTATGCCTCTGCCTTTAGTCCGGATGGTGAAACGATCGCCACAGCTAGCCGAGACACAACTGTGAACCTTTGGCGGCGAGATGGTACTTGGCTTAAAACATTGGAAGGACACCGCGATCGGGTTGTCAGCGTGGCCTTTAGTCCGGATGGTGAACAAATAGCCACTGGAAGTTGGGATCACACCGTTAAACGTTGGCGATCGGATGGCACCTTACTCAAACCTCTACAGGGACACGACGATCGCGTTTTCAATGTAGTATTCAGTCCCGATGGACAAATGATCGCCTCGGTAAGCGCTGATCAAACGATTAAGATTTGGAGTCACGAGGGAACGCTGTTGCAAACGCTCACCGGACATGACGATGAAATTTACGCGATTGCCTTCAGTCCTGATGGGCAACAGATTGTGTCAGGCGATCGACAGGGTACTCTCAAATTTTGGCGATGGAGCGATCGAACTAAGACATTTTTTGCCGCTTCCACGCTCGACGAATATGAAAATGCAATTACAGCCATCGCCTTTAATTCCGATGGTCATACCTTAGCGGCAGTCAGCCTGGATGGAACGGCGAAACTGTGGCATCTTAATGGGCTACATAAACCGGAAACCCCTGCCTACATGACCTTAAAGGGGCAGAGTAATGAATTATTCACGGTGGCGTTTAGTCCGGATGGTCAGAAGCTAGTAGCCGCAGGACTGGGCGGTCGGATCAGGATGTGGCGATCGGATGGCACAATCCTGCATACTTTCGGTGGACAAACCCCCGATCGCGATGTTTTGAGTGTTGCCTTTAGCCCAGATGGTCAAACATTGGTATCCACCAGCCAAGACCGAACTGCAACCTTGTGGAATTTGGCTCAAGTCCTCAACCTCGATCTATTAGCGTATGGTTGCAATTCAATGCGAGATTATTTGCAAACAAATCCTCAAGTCGCAGACAGCGATCGTCATCTCTGTGATCTTGTAGACCACGAATGATATGGCTGTCGCCATAAAGGTTAGGATATCGGGATTAAAGAGGGTGTGGGGGCTTCGCCCCCAGCCAGGGGTTCCATCCCTGCACCCCGTCCTCACCCAAGTGGCTGTCATTATCTTATGAATCTCAAATGGCTAGAATGGGCACAAAAACTGCAAGCGATCGTTCAGAACGGTCTAACATACAGTGAAAATCCTTATGATATTCAACGCTATCATCAAATTCGCCAGATTGCAGCAGAGATCATGGCAACTCATGCTGATGTAGAACCCAGTTATGTGCTTGATTTGTTTAGCCAAGAAGCAGGGTATGCCACTCCAAAAGTGGATGTGCGAGGAGCCGTGTTTCAAGATCAAAAAATTTTGCTTGTTAAGGAACGGCTTGATGAGGGACGCTGGACATTACCGGGGGGATGGGTGGATGTGGGGGAACCTCCGAGTGAGGCGATCGTCCGCGAAGTGTATGAAGAGTCTGGTTATCTAACTCGTGTTGTTAAACTGGTTGCACTCTACGATCGCAATCATCCTCGTCATGGTCATCCACCATTGCGTCACCACGTCTACAAACTGTTTTTTCAATGTGACCTAATTGGTGGAACAGCGACTGATAATTTTGAGACGGAAGGAGCCGAGTTCTTCGCAGAGCAAGAGATTCCAGAATTATCACTCTCTCGCGTTGTGCCGAGTCAGATCGATCGACTATTTGAACACTATCGCCATCCTGATTGGCAAACAGAGTTTGATTGACCTGGCTGTAAGTCGATCGCCCTTTTGCTGCTGCTAAGGTTATCTACCTCGGTTGTCGCTTGTGCCATTCCTGAGCAGGAGGAAGTCGAAGATCTTGAGGAAGACCAGGAGCAGGAAGGCGTTGATGACGAGAATGAGGGAGATGACAACTAGAGTTTGAGCCGGGGTTGGGGCAAAAACATCCTAACAATTACAAATAGGGGTGGCTGAGACTGTTAAAATCCAGCTAAATTTATAGTTTATGCTGGTTTCAGTTTCAGTCAACTTGCGCTTTCCCTTGACCCATGAGTGATATCATTCTTGACGTTCGCAATCTCCAAGTCGAATTTCCAATCGGTGAACGCCTCATCAAAGCGGTCGATGGCATCTCGTTTGAGCTTAAACGAGGACAGACCTTAGGAATCGTTGGGGAGTCCGGGTCAGGGAAATCAGTATCTTCCCTGGCAATTATGGGACTCGTGCCGCCTCCGGGCAAAGTGACGGGAGGTGAAGTCTGGTTCCGCCAACAGGAAGCCCAGTCTGAACCGATTGATCTGTTGCGTTTGCGATCGGATAAGATGCAGCAGTATCGCGGCGGCAAAGTCTCAATGATCTTTCAGGAGCCGATGAGTTCCCTCAATCCGGTCTATACTTGCGGCTTCCAATTAATGGAGGCGATCCGTCAGCATCATCCCGATGTTCCGCCTGCCGAAGCCAGACGGCAAGCCATGAATCTTCTGCAAGAAGTAAAACTATTACCTGCGGATGAGGATTTGCGCGATATTTGCCTGGAAGCCTGGTATAAGCAGAATCCTGATACTCAACCACCAGAGCGCGACCTGTTGAAACAGGTGAATCAGCAGAAACACGCGATTCTCGATCGCTATCCCCATGAGCTATCGGGCGGTCAAATTCAACGGGTAATGATTGCAATGGCAATTTGTTGCAACCCAGCCCTGTTGATTGCGGATGAACCAACGACCGCACTGGATGTCACTGTACAGGCACGAATTCTGGACTTGCTGCGGGAATTGCGCGATCGTCGCGGTATGTCGATTATTTTTATTACCCATGATTTCGGTATTATTGCTGAGATTGCGGATACTGTTGCCGTCATGTATCAAGGCAAAATTGTCGAATATGGCACTGTCTGGGAAATTTTCTCTAATCCACAGCATCCCTATACGAAAGGACTACTGGCTTGCCGTCCACAGCCCGATCGCCGTCTTCGTGCCCTCCCCACGATCTCTGATTTCATGGAAGTCACGGCTACTCCTGATGGAGAAATCACAATCCAGGAAAAGCCACTAAGCATTGATCAAGTTTTCCGGATCAATGCGGAAGTCAGCACGGCTGATACTCTTCAGCGTCTTGTGGAATTAGAACGGCAGCCGCCTCTTCTGTCAGTAGATACCCTGCAAGTGGGTTTTCCAGTGAAAGGGATGTTTGGGCAGACTCGTCGCTACATCATGGCGGTCAATGGAATATCGTTTGATGTTTATCCTGGTGAAACGTTGGGCTTGGTCGGTGAATCTGGCTGCGGAAAATCCACGCTTGCTCGAACGCTGCTGCGGTTGATTAAGCCAATGGGGGGACGGGTTGTGTTTGAAGGGAAAGAAATTACTAGCCTGCGTGGAAATCCTTTACGGCAATTGCGGCGAGATATGCAAATTATCTTCCAAGATCCGTTTAGCTCTCTCGATCCACGGATGACGATCGGAGAAGCGGTCATGGAACCTTTGAAGATTCATGGTATCGGTGCAAACAGTCGCAATCGTCAGGAACGGATGATGTATTTGCTGGAACGGGTTGGACTCAATCCGAATTGCCATAATCGCTATCCACATGAGTTTTCTGGAGGACAACGGCAGCGCATTTGTATTGCTCGTGCGTTGGCATTAAACCCTCGGTTTGTTATCTGCGATGAGTCTGTCTCGGCATTAGACGTGTCTGTCCAGGCGCAAGTGCTGAACCTGCTAAAAGAACTCCAGGAAGAATTTAAGCTCACCTACATCTTTATCTCTCATGATCTCGGTGTGGTCAAGTTTATGAGCGATCGCATCATCGTCATGAACCGGGGCAAAATCGAGGAAGTGGGTCCTGCTGATCGCATCTACTTAGAACCGCAGCAACCCTATACTTGCCAACTGATTGCTGCTATCCCCAAAGGAAATCTGGATGCCATTCGCGATCGTCAGGCACAACGCGGGTTTGCCGTCAGCTAACACCTAAATGCTCAATGGCTCCCAGTGCTTTTCATGTCGCCTTCTGTGCCTCAGTGATATAGCGATAGCCCTATTGGTTAGGACATTTTTGTGGGGCGGCTTCGCCGCCCCACAAAAATGTCCCTGTCCTAACTTAGCTGACTACAGCTATACCTGCGATTCCAGCGATTTCATCCTTGGGTTAAGTAACCATAAAATGGGTTTTCGGATAGATGCATCACAGGTAGGGTGGGCAATGTCCACCTAGAAAATGGGTTTTCGGATAGGCTCTTTGCAAAGCAACATTACACGATCGCCATAGTCTCTCCTTGCTGTGTGAGGCACACCAGCGTTCTATCAGCAAATCGTTCTTTCTTCTCAAATTTTGTACTCAACTCATCCACTCTTTCAGCCATAGCAAAGACAAACTAATCTACTCGATTTCATGGGTTCAGTATTTTCTGAAATGATTGTTCTCCGTTTTCAAATTGAGACTTAGAATGAATGAGCAACCATTTTTGTGATACCTAATGACCACTCAAGTACTTAGACGCCCCAGAGTGAAGTTTGTATCTAAACAAACTCTTGAACAAGTAGGAACAGCTCTGCGAGAATTACCTGAAAAGACTCCAGAGACACTATCATTGCGCCAAACGATCGAACAGTTGCGCGAACCAATTGAAGCAGCATTAGCAAAAGGGTACAGCTATGAGGAGTTAGTGCCGATGTTGGCGCAACAGGGTATCGACATTCAACCCTCGACTCTGAAGCGATATGTTTTAACCCGTAGCGATCGTTCCCCTCGTAAACGGTCATCCACAGGCGAAACAAAACCCAGACGAACTCGCAACAAACCAAGCCAAACTGCCACGGGCTTAGCTACAACTGATGAAATTCCTGTAACAGCTGATTTACCAGAACCCACCGTAGCCAACGAGGACACTGCAAAAGCGGCTTCTGAAGCAGAATCACTCGCTCCTGCCACATCTCGTAGAAGAAGGCGTACATCGGCGGAAGTGAGTTCAGAACCCACAGCCACCGATGCACAATCCAAGACCTCGAAGCAGACCCGATCGCGCCAGACTTCCACTGAAACACCCTCAACCGCTCAATCCAAATCTCGCACTACTTCTACTAGAGGACGCAAAACGGCGAAGGCGTAATAGATCACTGGAGCGGTACAACCTTACGAACCGAATCGAACCCAGATATAACTATCAATCCGATCGAGCAAACGTCACAATGGAGGTACTACTTTATAACCGTTGCTAACTCGCAATCGAGAAAGTCATGAGACGCTATTTAATCTATCGATCGCGCCGAAGGTTTCTGCACCTTGGAACGATGTCACTCGCTTCATTAGCAGTAGCAACCTGCACTAAGCAACCTGCTACTCGAACGACAGAAACAACTGCATCTGCACAACCCGCGCAATTACCCCTGACTCCTGCTTGTGACGATAGTGACCTGACACCCTCTCAAACTGAAGGTCCCTATTACACGCCTGATTCCCCTGAGCGCACATCTCTATTGGAACCAGGCATCACAGGTACAACAATCATCCTCACAGGACAGGTTCTCTCCAGCAATTGCGCCCCGATTGCCCGTGCATTAGTCGATGTTTGGCACTCAGATGCCGAAGGTGAGTATGACAATGTGGGCTACCGTTTGCGAGGACATCAATTTACGGATGACGCAGGTTACTATTCGTTAGAAACCATCATTCCAGGGCTATATCCAGGACGTACTCGCCATTTTCATGTCAAAGTACAGGCACCGAATCAACCTGTTCTTACCACGCAACTCTACTTTCCGGAAGAGCCACAAAATGAACGCGATCGCTTGTTTCAACCAGCGTTGTTGTTAGCCGTTCAAGAGATAGACGATGGCAAACAAGCCACATTTAACTTCATCTTGCCAGCAGGATAAGTCGCCTGTGTAAAGGAATTCTACGTAGCCCATTCAGTTAACCCCGACAGATACTTAGAGGATCGTGAGAAAAGACGCGCTCACATGCATCCAGTTACGGATTGAGGTAGCACCGAAAGCTGGATACCTCTTTTTCCCGGAGCATTGGAGTCTCTGGGTTTTTCATTAGCCCCATTATCAGGAATAGCTTAGAGAAGCCCACATTCCGCGCTTCAAAACGGGGCAATCCCTGTGGGGTGCCCTAGCTGAGAGGGTAGACACGTGGGTCTGCCCCGACCGATGGCAAAATCAACAAAAATTGACAGGTGGAATCTTTGTTAAACTATGTAGGATAAGGTGTGTTTTTCTTGTAAAGGCTCTTCAAAAAACTATATTTCCTTTATGAAAACAGCCCGTAAGTCAGTCATTCTTTTAGGTGGGTTTGATTCAATAATCTTTGTTAGGTGGGTTTGATTCAATTGCTAAGTAGTTGTACGAAATTAATTACATATCGAAGTAGCTGGAATCGCTAATTTACTTCGACACCGTGTGAAATTTATCTTGTCCATCTACTTTGTGAGTTCCTCTGATGCACAGTCATCAAGAACTCTAGGGACATCACAACATCACTCACCCGATCAGTACGGTTAAGACGCAAAAACATTTTTGCGTTCTCATTTTCTCATTTACCTGCCAGGAGTTAAGATATGATTATCGATTCACGTATATTACCTGCTGAAGAAACGATCGAAGCAGATGTCTGCATCGTTGGAGCCGGACCCGCAGGGATTACTTTAGCACGAGAGTTTGCCGAACAGGATTTTCGGGTCTGCTTGTTGGAAAGTGGCGGATTTGAGCTTCCAGATGAAACAACTCGATCGCTTGGTGAAGTGGAATCGGATGGAACCTTTGTGCAAGTTTTGCCTGAGAACCGCAATCGTCGGTTTGGGGGAAATGCAGGCTACTGGGGAGTGAAACTTAGCCATACGCAGAACGGAGTGCGGCTAATTCCTTTTGAGGAAGTAGACTTCGAGAAGCGAGATTGGTTGCCTCATAGCGGTTGGTCTTTCGATCGCCAGCATCTTGACCCCTACTATGAACGGGCACAAGCCATCATGGGAGCCGGTCCCTACGCCTACGACACAGACCATTGGACGACGGAAGAAACGCCTCAACTTCCCTTTAAGACTAATCGGGTGAAAACGTCGATGTTCATGTTTGGCAATGGTCAGGTGTTCACCCAACAATATCGGATAGAAATCGATCGTGCCCCAAACATTACCGTCTACTGCTACGCGAATGCCCTCGAACTAGAAACCGATGCATCAGGGCAAACCGTGAACCAAGTTCGAGTGGGGACGCTACAGGGCAACCGTTTCTGGGTTTCTGCAAAAATCGTGCTGTTGGCGGCAGGTGGGGTAGAAAACACTCACTTGCTCATGCTTTCCAACAAAACCCATCAAAACGGCATTGGGAATGAATATGACCTGTTAGGACGGTTCTTCATGGATCACCCGATCGTTCATGGAGGAACGATTGTGCCGTTCGATCGCCAAATCTTTAATAAAACTGCACTATATGATATGCGAGATGTGAACGGGACTCATGTTCTGGGTGGGCTTACCCTCACCAAAGAAGTCATGTACCGAGAACAAGCCTTGAATATCGCGTCCTGGATTTTCCCTCGTCCCCGGTGGTTTCCCGATGCCGAAGCAATCACCTCTCTCAGGCGACTGACGCAAGAGAAATGCTTGCAACAGGGTGCAACAGGATTCTTCCAAGATATCAAGAATGTTCTTATGGGCATGGATGAACTTGTAGATGCCGCTTATGGCAAACTGACTAAGCGCCCTGACCCTTTCTGGGCGAACCTCAGTACGGGCAACTGGTCACAGATCCAGCAAAACAAAGAGCGGGCGTATGGCGTCTTTGAGGTGCTGCACTTGGTTGAGCAAGTTCCCCATCCGGATAACCGCTTGATGCTTGGTGAAGGGATCGATGCGCTTGGCAGACGCCGGATTCATCTGCAATCTTCTTGGCAAGAAGCCGATCTCCAAGGAATCGATCGCGCTCAGGCAATTTTGGCAGAAGAATTAGCTCAGTCTGGCATCGGTCGGTTTAAACCACAGCGCGGAGAAAACGGTGAACTCCTTGTGTCTAGCCTTGGCGCATCGCACCACATGGGCACAACTCGCATGGATCATGATCCGAGGCAGGGCGTTGTTGATGCCAACTGTAAAGTTCACGGCATATCTAACCTGTTTATTGCTGGCAGTTCTGTGTTCCCAACCGGAAGTTGCCTCACTCCAACACTGACGATCGTTGCTCTCGCTACTCGTTTAGCCGATCGGGTGAAGGATATCATGGCGGGCAAGCTTTAGTTAATGGACTGAGAGCTATCCCATATATTATTAGCGTTTTATCGTATCCCGGAATTGTCACTTTTATTGTTTAAACTAATAGTTGAGTTTCTCTGAGAGAAAGAATTATGGAAATGAGTGAACTGTTGCCCTTGATTGCATTGTTAAGTCCTGGGTTATTGTTGTCGATCCTGGTAATGGCAACATTTGCTGCGGGCGGTTAACCGGATTGTTCGCCTTACAGGTCAAATGCGTCAGTTACTTAATTTGCATTCTTTAGTTGTGTTGTGCCTCGATCGATTCAGACCCTATGCGCTGACTCTACTGTTCATCGCTACGCTAATGGCTTGTATCGGCTGGTTTGCACCATCAATGCAGACGCGAATAGAACAGGCTCGTAGCGCAGATTCCTTTGTTGATTCGATCGGGGTTAATACCCATCTACGCTATCTGAATACAGCTTACGGACGCTATGATGACATCATTAAACCCAGGTTGGAAGAATTGGGAATTCGCCATATTCGTGATGGTGGCAGAGATTCAGAATTTTTTGAAAAGTTGAACGACTTGGGAACGATCGGGATCAAGTCAACCTTGATTATGTCTCCGACGGATGGAATTCAGCCGCTCGATGCAATAACCATTGCTAAGACGGTTTTGCGATCCATAGAAGCGATCGAAGGACCAAACGAAACGGATGTTGTAAGGTTCAATTTCTCCTACAACGGAGAGCCATTTCCAGAAGGCACCCGTAATTACCAGAATGCCTTATACGCAGCGATCAAAGGTGATACAAATACAACATCTTTGCCTGTATTAATGCCATCTATGGGACAAGGGAGAAATGCCAAGAAACTGGGTTTTTTACGATCGGGAGATTTGTGTAATATGCACAGCTACCCGGTCAATGGTGCGCCACCGACCGATGATGTGAGTCACTGGTATATTCCTTATGCTCGCATAGTATGTGGAGAGGATAAACCGATCGTTGCAACGGAAACAGGATATCATAATGCGATCGAAAATTCTTCATCCAAATCAGCGATATCTGAACACGCATCAAACAAATATCTCCCAAGGTTATTGCTAGAAAACTTCAACCTTGGTGTCCAAAGAACGTTCCTATACGAATTGATTAATGGCAGTATAGGAACTAATCAAGAACAAAATTTTGGTCTTCTCCGGTATGACGGTTCACCAAAACCGTCCTTTAATACAATTAAAAACCTTATTTTTCTTCTCAACGATCCAGGTTCTAGTTTTCCGTTGAAGTCCTTAAACTATCGTCTACAAGGTGCCACACATCAAGTCCATCATACGCTTTTACAAAAACGCAACGGTGCATTCTATCTGATTCTGTGGCAAGCAGTAAGAAGCTGGGATAGTAGGCAGAAGAGAGATATTACGGTGACGAACCAACGTGTAACCGTGATGCTGAATACGGTCATTAAAAAAGCTGTTGTCTATCAACCCCTTCATTCAAACCTTCCATTTGAGCAATATACAAATCCTCAACAACTGACTCTCGATGTACCCGATTCTCCTATTGCGATCGAATTAACACCTGCTCGTAACGCTGAACCTGAGGGTGAGAAGTCAGATACTTACTAACTCATGATATACCGCTAATATTTCCTCATTCACACGCAAAGCAGTTAACGGCTCTAGATTTTGTTTAGCCTGGTTCTTCCATTTGTGTAAGAGAACAGAGTCACTGAGTAGTTGTTGCAAGGCAATCGCTAAAGCACAGCTATCGGCTGGCGGAACTAAGATGCCTGCTTGCCCGTTGTCTAATGCTTCAGGAATACCATCAACCTGACTCGCAATAATGGCACAACCCGCTTCACGAGCTTCTGGGATGACTAGCGGAGAAGGGTCGCGATGAGACGCAAGAATGAAAATATCTGCGGCTATTAAATATTGTTGTGGTTCCGGTTGAAAGCCTTCAAAGTGAATGCGTTCTGCCACACCTGTACGTTGTGCCTGTGTTTCAAACCTTGTTTGATCAGGACCCTTTCCCACGATATAAAGATGCGCGTCCGGAAAATCTGGCGCAACTTGAGCAAACGCATCAATTAATTCAGCAATTCCTTTCCGTTGATACAGTCCTGCAACCGTGACGATCGCGGGATGCTTGAGTGATGCAGGATAGTAATCCTTTAATAGGCGTGTACGAGGACTCCCCAGTGTTCCGTTTGTCACAACTCGCAGTTTCTGCTTAGGAACACCCCGTTTAACCATTGATTGAGCAACCGCATGACTGACAGCAATCACGCGATCGGCCCAACCCATAAGTATTGCACTGCGCTGAAACTCATTATGAACAGTGGAGACGAGAACATACCCAGAATTTGCTCTTAAACCTTTGGCTAGCACAACTCCAGTCATCATGTGAGCGTGAACAATATCAGGCTGAAAGTTTTGCACGATCGTGCGATAGCGCCAGACAGATTTGATCAAATTGATGGGTCGTCTCGTTTGATCGAGTTGAAAATGCTTAACCCCATAGCGTGTCAGTAATGCCTCATACTCTCCACCTATGGAGGCAACCCCTACTTCCTGACCTGATGCAGCTTGCAAACAGGCTAAATCGATTGTCACGTTGACAATTCCATTACCAACTTGTCGAATATGATTTAGAACATGCAGTATACGCATTAAATACCTCTGGTAGTAATCAATTGAGATACAGAGCGATGACACCAGAAATAATGCACAAGAACATGACCGATGTGTAATTAACTCTGTCTGATTACTTAATCGGTTTTGCAATACAACTTCAGCAATTGAGCAATTTGCTGGTTGGTTGTTGCCAGATTAAAACGCTCACAAGCCTGTAATTGGGCTTGATTGGCGATCGCTCTTGTAGACTCCCAATTTTGACGACAAATCGTAATGACATTGGCAACCTCAAGAGCATTGCCAGGAGGCACCAACCATCCCGTTTTACCTGGCTCGACTAATTCGAGTACTCCTCCTGTCGCCGTTGCAATGACGGGACGATCGCATAGCATCGCTTCAACAATCACTCGTCCAAATGGTTCTGGAGCAATTGACGTGTGAACAATCAAATCGCAGGCAGCCATCAAGGGCACCACATCTGAACGAAATCCTAAAAACTGAACTCGTTGTTCCAGCCCAAGTTCTGCCACTTGTTTGTGGAGTTGTTCAACATAATCCTGCTCACCAAAAAGGGCATCACCCACAAAAATAGCTGCTACATCATGGGGACAGTGAGCCAAGGCTTCCAACAAAATATGCTGCCCTTTCCAGGGCGACAAACGGCTGAAGTGACCCACGACAAATTGCCCATTGAGTCCAAGCTGTTGTTTGATTGCATTGATGTTACTTTCTTGAGTCCAGTAACGTTCAGGTTTAAACCCGTTATAAACAACTTCGGTGATCTCTGAACACCCTCCAGCTTTGATAAACGCTGCTTGAGTTGCCCTGGAGTTTGTAATCACCAGTGAAGCAAAGTGATTGGCTAACGTGATGGCAAGGCGGCAATTGGTGGGGCTAAAGTGTTCAGTTGAAAGAATATCTCGTAGATGATAAACCAAAGGAATACGGCTCAAGTAACTGGCGATCGCACCCACCACTAATGCTTTTTGCGTGTTGGCGTAAATGATGTCATAGTTGCGGGCTATCTTGGTTACTCTTGCAACAAGTGGGACAAGGGAACCAAAGCTACCTAAACTGTGCAAGAAGTGACTATCTTTGCGAACAGGGATGGGCTGTGTAGCTAGCACTTGAACAGGAATGTGCTGTTGCTCCAGTAGGTGTCTGAACGGTCCATCTGCCAATAGTCCTACTAAACAAGTCTCTCGATACGGCATTGCAACATCTGCGAGAGATAGCTCGGCCCCTCCAAGTTGACCACTCTGATCTAAGAAGAGAATGTTCATCGCGTATTTCTTCCTCACGCCAAGAGAACGTGCTGTACCTGCTGAGTGATATTAAACCAGTTGAAATTTTTTGCGGCGTAGTCACTACAGTCAGTACGTGAAGGTAGAGGGATCGTGCCATTCAGCACGGCTTCTAATCGCAGCGCGATCGCCTCTACCGTTGCCGCATCTGCAATTAGCTGAGGTGAAAAGTGAGCTAAAATTTCCGGCATTCCTCCCACAGGAGTACACAGAACTGGAGTTCCGCACGCCAAAGACTCCACGACCACTAATCCAAATCCTTCTAACGACTGACTGGGAATAACCGTCAGATCGGCAGCCTGATAGGCGATCGGCAACTGCTCATCTGGTAAAAAACCAAGAAAACAGACATGATTTTCTAGTCCTAACTCCATCACTTGCTGTTCCAGAGCCGATCGCAAATATCCTTTACCGGCGATCGCCAGCCAAACATCCGGAATTTTAGACTTGACTTGAGCCAGTGCGCTTAGCAGTTTATCCAGTCCCATGCGCTGCACTAAACGGCGAGGAGCAAACAAAATGGGGCGATCGTCAGGCCAGTTCAGGTACTCACGTGCTTGTCGAGGAGCTAGGTTAGGTCGAAACCGATGCGTATCAACGCCACCGGGAATCACATGAATTTTGTTCCAGGGAATTCGATAATGCTGGTGTAAAATGGTGCCAAATGCCTGACTGAGGACAATGAAGCGATCGCAACGACTGTAGACTCTCCGCTCTATCCAATGCCTCATACCTACATTGAGTTTGTGAACTCCCTCTTGTGCGCTTTCCAGTGCCCAAGGTCCATGAAAGGTAAAGGTTACAGGTACATCGTCAGACAAATTTGATAATAAAGGAAGGCTGTACAGGGCAAAATGTAAGTTGATGGCATCTGGCTTAGCCGTACTGCTCCTGGAAAAATTAGTACGCACAGACCAGAGCCGATGCCACATGGGACTGGTAGGTTCAGCTAAATTGATCAGGTTTACCGCAGCATTGGGTGACGTTTCGGGAACTCCCACGGCATACAGTTCAACCTGATTTTGGACAGCGGCGAGATGATGAGTGAGTTCATAAACATATCGATTTAGTCCACCTGCCGCATGAGGATACCATCCCATCCCAACACAGAGAATAGACATTGTTTCTCTTCATGTAAGAGGTTCAAGTTATTGTGTGCGGAACTGGATGTTCGCGCAGTAGTTCACCCACCATCAATATAAACAGGACAAAGTGACAAACTTGAGCCAAACTTAAATAATTTTCGACTTTACTACTTTTTCGTCCCGAGTTTATCACCCCTTTACCTTTAATCTATGAATAAGAGACTTGTGTAGAGCAAAGGTATTAGCTCTGGTGTTGTTATCAGTCCCAGCTAATTCTGCTTTGAATGCGTGCCCTTTTGCTTAATAGTCTTAGAATTTTGGGCGCTACCACTATCAACCTGATCTAAGCAGATACCAAGCTAGGTCATACCAATTCTTTTTAAGGTTGCACAGAACAAAGGGGGGTCAAGGGGGCTTCGCCCCTTGTGGGGACGGAGTCCTCACGCCCCTCTTTCTTGGCAGGTTCACAGAAAATTGGTATCAGATTTCGGGAATATTCGAGTTTGGCTCAAGCACGAGCCAAGCGATCGGAAGTTTGCATCGGCATCTACCTCCAGCAAAAGTCGAGCATTTTTCACTCATGAAAATAGCGCTAGTTCACGACTATTTGACTCAGAGAGGGGGAGCAGAGCGTGTATTTGAACTGCTTTGTAAGTATTTCAAAGACGCTGACATCTTTACGTCTTTATACTCTCCAAAGCAAAGCATTAACTTGGGTAAACGCTCAGTCAAGACTACAATACTGCAAAACATCCCAGGAGCAACTAAACATTTTAGACTGCTAGCTCCCCTCTATTTTCCTGTCTTCCGTTCCTTAAATCTTCAAGACTACGATCTGATTATCAGCAGTAGCACAAGCTTTGCTAAAGCTGTGCGAAAAAGCCCAAGAGCAAAGCATATTTGCTTTTGTCACAATGTGACCCGTTTTCTATGGGACACAGAAACCTATCTGCAAGAATATTCAGGCTTTAAGGAGATTCAACTTCTGATCAAGGGTATATTGTGCCCAATGCGACAACTGGACAAAAAGTATGCACAGGAACCGGATATCTATATTGCTAACTCCAGAATTGTGGCTCAACGCATCGAGAAGATTTATCGCAAGCAAGCAACTGTGATTAATTATCCGATTTTCAGCAACAAGTTTGCCTTTTCAAGTCAAAAAGGCAACTTCTACCTGGTTGCATCCCGCCTGCTTGGCTATAAACGAATTGACATCACGATTCAAGCATTCAATGCGCTTGGATGGCCCCTGATCATCATTGGTGATGGTCCAGAACGAAAGGTTTTGGAGTCACAAGCTTTGGGTAATATTAGATTTTTGGGTCAGGTCAGCGATGAGGTGCGAAAGAATTTAATGGCAAAAGCACGCGCCGTTGTTGTGACTGCCCTCGAAGACTACGGATTAGTTCCGATCGAAGCGAATGCAAGTGGTACACCCGTTATCGCTTACGGTGCGGGTGGGGTTTTGGAGACGCAGATATCCGAACAGACAGGAGTTTTTTTTGAACCACAGACTCCTGAAGCACTTCAAGCGGCGCTTCTCAGAGCGAGTGAAATTAAATGGGATTACGCAAAAATCCGAAATCATGCCTTGAATCATTTTTCTGAGGAGTTATTCTTTAAGAAGATCGATCGAATGATTGAGGGTCTTTACTCTACATCATCTGAAAATCTTCAGAAATCAAGGATCACCGTTTAGTACGGATGTGGCAACAGAAAAGAGAAAGTTTAAGCGGGGATGCTTGTTAACGTGTTACGACGGTTCAATCGCAGACTATGCAATTTAAACTTGCCGATCTAATTCGCAATTTCCTGAAAACTACCCGGTTTTGGCAGGATAACTATCTACTCTTACGAGAGTTCAAATACTTTCGTTGGATTGCTATTTTAGCAGTAGTGTGTTCATTGATCGGAGCTGCACTTGAAGGGGTTACAGTTAGCGTAATTGCATCATTCTTGCAAGGATTAACGAATCCTGATGAACCACCTATCCAGACAGGAATTCATTGGTTTGATGTTTGGTTTTTAGCTACCCAGGCATCTGCTGCCGTGCGAATTTATCGCCTATCTGGGTTGATTTTGTTAGCGATCTGGCTGCGATCGGGCTTTGGCTATTTGGGTCAGTTTTATTCTCGGTTGACTCAATTGCATCTGTCCGATCGCATTCGTAAACTTATCTTTGAGCAACTCCAACGTTTGAGTCTGAGTTTTTACTCAAAAACCCGTGCTGGAGAGCTAGTCAATAGTATGACCAGTGAAGCGATTCAGCTTCAGCAATCGTTCGCTGTGGTTTCTGATTTGCTGACTAGAGGATCAACGCTTCTTGCTTATGTGATTGTCATGTTCTGTCTATCATGGCAACTTTCAATCATTTCGGTGATGGCGTTTAGTCTTCTATCCGTAGGATTATCCGTCATGATTGCACGGGTGCGAGAAGCGAGTTTTGAAATCTCTAAAGCTAGCGGTCAATTTGCCTCGGTTGTGATTGAGTTTATCAATGGCATTCGCACCATCCATGCATCCACAACCCAAGATTTTGAACGTAGGCGGTTTTATACCGCTGTTGAGCAAATGATGCAAGCGAAGATAAAAGTGGCGGTCGGATCGGAGTCTGTAAAACCTATTGCCGAAGGCGTTTCCAGCACCGTACTGATTGTCATCGTCGTGGTCGCTTTCAACCTTTTTATCGTGAATGGAGAACTGCGATCGGCTTCCTTGTTGACATTCATGTTCGTGTTATTTCGCATGATGCCACTGGTGTCTCAAGTCAATCAGTCTAGGGCAAATTTTAGTAGTTTTCAGGGATCTCTAGGCAATATCAAGAAACTATTGAGTGAAGAGAATAAGCCTTACCTGAAAAACGGCAAAATTCAATTCACTGGATTAAACCAATCTATTGATTTTGTATCAGTAGATTTTGGTTATGATGTTGAAGAATCGGTGTTGCATAATATTACTCTATCTGTTACAAAAGGGCAGACCACCGCTCTAGTTGGAGCCTCTGGTGCCGGTAAAACAACACTGGTCGATCTGATTCCCAGATTTTATGATCCAACACAAGGGCAGATTCTCATTGATGGGATTGATCTGCGTGAGTTAGAGATTAATTCACTCCGTCAAAGAATGGCGGTCGTCAGTCAGGATGCATTTATCTTTAACACCTCTGTCAGAAATAACATCGCTTACGGGGTTGAAAAAATTGATGACGATGCCGTGTATAAGGCGGCTCGATTAGCAAATGCCTGGGAATTCATTCAGGAAATGCCTGATGGATTGGATACCAAATTAGGAGATCGGGGAGTGCGTTTATCGGGAGGGCAACGCCAACGGATTGCGATCGCTCGTGCCATTCTTCGTAATCCAGAAATTTTGATCTTAGATGAAGCCACTAGCGCCTTAGATTCTGTAACAGAACGATTAATTCAAGAGTCACTTGATGAGCTTTCCACAGGTCGAACTGTGATTGCGATCGCCCATCGATTGTCCACCATTGTTCGAGCCGATAAAGTAGTAGTGCTTGAGCATGGACGCATTGTAGAACAGGGTGGATACCAGGAACTGTTAGAGCAGCGTGGCAAGCTCTGGAACTATCATCAGATGCAATACGAATTAGGTCGGACGATTTAAGAGCAAACTGAGGAATGATTGTAGGAATTGAGTAGTGCTGATGACACACTTAAGCGAAAACCAACCAAAACAAGACATTGAACCAGCGTATCCCAGCTTTTCGATCGTATTTGAAACCGAGAATCTTTCCAGTGTTGAACTTGAGAATATCTATCGAAGCCTTGCTTCACTGGATGCTCAAGAGATCTCACCCAACCAAGCCAATGAATTTTTGATTATCGATGGGGGTTACGCACCCGTCGAAGTGATTGAACAGCTTTGTGCTAAGTACTCCTGGATTACAGTTCGATCGGCACCAGGAATTAGCTATCACGAAGCCAAGATGCTGGGTGCTAACCTGGCTACAGGTGATATTGTCGTGGCTTGTGACTCAGACTGCATGTACGAGCCAAATTGGCTGAAGAATATGCTAACGCCTTTTCAGAATTCAGATGTGAATGTTGTAGCGGGAGAGACAAGCACGCTGATTAGAAACTCGTATGAATTGGCGATCGCCATGAATTACTTATTCCCTCGATTCTCCAATCGAGAGGAACCTTATGCATCAAAGCATTATTTTTTGAATGGTGTCGCGTTTCGTCGTGACTTTCTCTTGCAAAATCCCATTCCCTGCGATCTGCCGCTGTATCGCGGTCATTGCAAGATTCACACGCATATACTGTGTAATGTACAGGGACATGTCATCTGGAAACATCCACAAGCTCGTGCCCTGCATGAACCGCCTACGGTATCTTTTATCTCTCGACGCTATTTTCGCATGGGGTGCGATAGTATTTTGATTCGTCGTTTGAACTCGCTTGCAAATCCGAATCAAGCCGCTACTCAGATATCTTCAACTCATTCCAACAGAACTCTATATAGCAGAGTCATAAATCGCTTGAAAGAACACGCTAAACCAGAACAAGCACTGGAAGTGTTGCGAGAAGACAAACGCCGCATACTCATGCTGCCGATCGCCATTCCAATCATTTTGTGGTTCAGGATGCTTTTTAGCCTTGGGCGTGTAACCACTTACTTTCAACTGGATCGGTTACTCAAGACGTACAGAAATGCGATCGATGAATCCAACAAATCTGCATTTTCAGAGGCACAAAATCTCTAAGGTTTGAGTGGCATTGCTGTGCTGGGTGTATCTCCATTAATCTCCCCTGGATTTACTTTCTTCTGTTCTTTAAATGTTAGGGGAATCCAATCCATTAGATTACCAGCAGGAACTGCTATGAGCAGCGAACCATTGGAGCATAACCCCTGGAATCTCAATGACAGCAGCCTGAAGGATCTCCCTTTTGTCTCTGTCATTATTCCAGTTCTTAATGATGTCGATCGCTTGGAGATTTGTTTGAATGCGTTAGACCAACAAACCTATCCTGGCGATCGGTATGAAGTCATTGTTGTCGATAATGGTTCGACTGAAAGTCCTGAATCTTTAGTCAATAAATTTACTCAGGCTGCTTTCACCTATGAATCGCAACCAGGGTCTTATGCGGCTCGTAATCAAGGACTTTCAGTTGCCAAAGGAGAAATTATAGCGTTTACTGATTCGGATTGTATTCCTGTCCAAAATTGGCTTGAAACTGGAGTTAAACACCTTTTGTCTACACCAAACTGTGGTTTAGTGGCAGGTCAAATCACAATGTTTTTTAGGAATTCAAACGTTCCTACGGCTGTAGAACTTTATGACAGTATCACGTACTTTCAACAGAAAAAGTATGTTGAAGAATTTAAGTGTGGGGCTACAGCAAACTTGTTCACCTTCAAAACAGTGTTTGAAACGGTAGGTTCCTTTAATTCTAAGCTAATGTCTGGAGGTGACTTAGAGTGGGGGCAACGAGTATTTTCGCGAGGTTATTCAATTGTTTATGCGGACGACAGTTGTGTGGCTCATCCAGCCAGACATTCTTTAGCTCAGTTATATCAGAAAACGGTTCGTGTTAGCAGAGGACATTATCAATTAGACAACGACAAAAATGATAGCAATAAATATTTGTTTACAGAACTTTTGTCTGATTTATCTTGCATAAGACCTCCGTTAAGGTCTACTTTTCGTAAGGTTATGTTAGAAAAACAACTGAAGAATAGGCAGCAAAAAATTCAGGTATTTTTTATGATGGTATTGGTACACTATATAAAATTTTTAGAAAAGAAACGAGGGCAGTTTTTACAAATTATAAACAGCTTTGGTGGTGAATAAAATGGAAAATTTAGTATCTGTTATAATACCTTGTTTTAACGCAGAGCGGTGGCTGAAAGAAGCGATCGATAGTTGCATTCATCAAACCTATCCTAATCTTGAAGTTATTGTTGTTGATGATGGTTCGACCGATCGTTGTTTGGAAATCATCAAAAGCTACGGAGATCAAATCATTTGGGAGAGTGGCACAAATAAAGGAGGCAATCATGCTAGAAACAGAGGCTTTGCCTTGTCTAAAGGTGAATATATTCAATATCTAGATGCTGATGATTATCTCTTACCGGAAAAGATAGAAACGCAAGTTCATTGTTTGGAAGAAACTAAAGCCAATGTGGCATATAGTGATTGGCGACACAAACATCATTCACCAGACGGAACAACTTTTCTAGATAAAATACAGGTTAGTGGACCTAAAGGAGATTTTCTTGAATTACTACTTTTGGACGAGCAGTGGATACCTCCTGTTGCTTTGTTGTTCACAAGAGAGATCATTGCTCAGTCTAATGGGTGGGATGAGTTATTAAAAGCAGGTCAAGATAGGGATTTTCTAATATCAATTACAATCAGCGGTGCAAAATTTGCCTATCAACCTGGTTGTCATTCAATTTATAGACGATATAGCAACACAACGGTTTCTACATTCAACAAAAAAAATTGGCGTGACAGCCACTTTTTGCTAATGGAAAAGGCAGAAAATAGGCTGACGCAATTGAATCAACTTTCAGAGAGCTATCGAAAAGCATTAGCCCAATCCTACTTTGATAAACTGAGACCTGCACGAGTTGAAATTGATTATCCCCAATATCTCTGGATTTTGCGAAAGATTTTATCTTTATACCCGGAATTTAAGACTGAAAGCACAACAGCATACAATCTAGTGCAAAGAATATTTGGCTTTATGGCTGCTGAAATAGGGGTCAAATTTTTGAAGCAGCTTAGGGATCACAGTGCCAGCATTGTTCAGTAGTGAACCAGGAGAGGCCAAACATGAATATGCCTGAGAAATCTAGTTCAGCAACTCATTGTTCAATCAGTTTGTGCATTTGTACGATGAACAGACCGGATGAACTTAACCATTGTTTGGAGAGTGTTTTTCAGAGTGCAGAGAAGCCTGATGAGGTGATTGTCAGCGATGATAGTCCAGATAATCAACCTGTGCAGGCAGTTATCACCCAGTATCCAGGCGTGATCTACCAACCAGGTCCTCGCCGGGGACTGAGTGCGAATCGCAATGCTTGTATCCGTAGCGCAACGAGTAGCCACATTATTTTTATCGATGATGATGTTTGTGTGCCATCAGCATTCTTCACTGTTGCGCGAAAACTGATTACGTCTTCCGATCCGAAAACAGTGATTACAGGTTACGAAATGAATCACGGCAGAGAAGAACGGTGGCAAGGAGAGGGGCAGAAAATTGTTCCTCATAACGCTGATTTTTGGGGACTTCAACGTGTGCCTGTCAATGATGACTATCGATCGATCGTCATCAATTCCACGATCTTTCCCCGCACCCTGTTTGAGCAAGCCCAATTCGATGAGCATTTACGCTATGGCTCCGAGGAAATAGACATGGCTCGACATGCCATTTCGCTAGGCTACCGCATCGTTTATCAAGATGCTCTGTACGTGCATCACTATCCCTCTTCCATCAATCGAGAGCAGTATCAGCGGTTTGTCCATGCTTCTCGCTTATATGCCACTACAAAAGCGTATTGGCAATATGAACAGTCATTCATTAAGACCTTCGCTTATCTCTTACTTGCGCCGTTACAACTGGTTGGCAGTACTGTTCGCAAAGGCGATCTCAATACTTCATGGAGAGCGATTCAAGCGATTGCGATCGCTGGTCGCTATTTGGTTACTTCAACACCTTCATTACCTTAGCTAATTGAAGTTTTCTCAACTGATTCAAAAGGAATATTTCGGATGATTGAGCGGGCTAAAAAAATTTCAGGATGGATGTCAGAAGCAGAATTATTATTTTTGTACACCATTGCTTCATCAATTCCCGATCAAGGAAAAGCGGTAGAAATTGGGAGTTGGAAAGGACGCAGCACAGTGGCAATTTGCGAAGCGTTGAAGCAGAAAAGTGGAATTAATTTTTTTGCTGTAGATACATTTAAAGGTGATCCAGAAATTCTGGATGGATTCAAAATTGAGAATGATGAAGTTTACAAGGAATTTCAAGAAAATACATCTGAATATCATTTTCTAAACACGATTCGCGCTACATCTACTGAAGCGAGTAACCAATTTGATGAACAATCCTTAGACTGGGTTTTTATTGATGCCGATCATTCCTATGATTCAGTCTGTAATGATGTTCGCTTGTGGTTTCCCAAGCTAAAGTATGGTGGGCTTTTGTCCGGACATGACTATGGCAAAGTTGCTGTAACCAGAGCAATTAACACGCTCTTTGGCAGAGTCAGTGTATGGGATAGTATTTGGTATCTCAGACGTGTTCAGCAAGCACCACGACATCGTCTATTTCCAGCGATCGAGGTGGCGATTCGACGCTCACTCCTTCAGCAAAAATTCTAAATCTGTAATGGTTGAAGAACTAGAAATGAGTGTAGTTGTTACGGTTGCTATTCCCACTTATAACGCCGCGAAAACGATCGGGGAATGTCTCAGTTCGCTGGAGGCACAGGATTTTCCCAGGGCCCAGATGCAGATTGTAGTGGGTGATAATGGTTCCACTGATGCGACGGTACAACTGATCAAAGAGCATTTTCCCAACGTTGAAGTGGTGATTGCCCCAGAACGAGGATCTGCCTATGCCCGCAATGCGGCGATCGAAGTCGCTCAAGGTCGTTATCTCTGTAGTACAGATGCGGATTGTATAACTGATCCGGGTTGGGTGTCCACGCTGGTTCGCACCTTTGAGAACAGCCCAGAGTCAGTGGTGTGCCTGGGAGGACAAATTTTGCCCTATCGCGTGGAAACGTTAGTGGAACACTATCGTCCTGCCTGGATACAACAAAAAACCCTCAGAGAACGAACAGGGCGATTTATCTATGCGGAAACTCCCAATGCAGCATTTCGGCGTAGCGTTTTCGATCAAGTTGGATTATTTGATGGAAAAGCAGGACATGATGACAGCGACATGGGCGCACGGTTGTCAGTCGCAAACCTGGAGATTCAGTATGTTCCAGATGCGATCGTGCGTCACCGGAATCCTGCCAATATCCGCGAACTCTATCAGCAACGGTTCAAATATGGAGTCCGTTCGGTGGCAATGGCGAACAAACATCGAGATTACTTTGATGCCTTAGATTCGCAAGCCGCTTTAAGGCAACTAGCCTTACACACGACACGACGTGTGATTGGAAATTTGACCTACAAACTGGCAGATTCATTACTGATCAGAGGAGATGCCTACGGAACGCAGATTGATCCGTTACTGGATACGGTTGCAGCCATCGGTAATTATCTGGGTGTTCACAGTGCCGTTTCTAAACTGTTAGTTTCACAACAACTTAGAGGAGAGCCGATGGATACCTCTAGCGTTAGCTCATTCACTTCACAGGATGGTGGCAGGTGAAACTCTGTATAGTGACGCATAAAGTAATTAAAGGTGACGGTCAGGGACGGGTGAACTACGAAACGGTCTGGGAAGCAATCCGTCGTGGACATCATGTTACCGTGCTAGCCAGTTGCGTCGCACCAGAACTGACACAAAACAGCCAGGTCAATTGGATTCCTATTTCTGTTAAAAAATATCCAACCTACTTGCTTCACAATCTATTGTTTGCTTGGCAGAGTTCAGTTTGGTTGCACCAGCATCGCCATACACTTGACATCATTCAAGTCAATGGAGCGATCACTTGGGTTGAAGCCGATGTGAATGCCGTGCATTTTGTCCACAGTGCTTGGCTCCGATCGCCCGTTCACACATCGCGGCTCCGTCGAGATGTTTATGGTCGTTATCAATGGCTCTACACGGCGCTGAATGCGTATTGGGAGAAACACGCCTTCCATCAGTCAAAAACGGTAGTTGCCACTTCTGGACAGGTTAAGCAAGGATTAATCGACATTGACATCCCACTAGAGAACCTGCGAAGCATTGCCAATGGGGTTGATTTGCAGGAGTTTTCTCCTGGATCTGCCGATCGCCAACCGTTTGGACTGCCTGAAGGAGTCCCCCTTGCCCTGTTTGCAGGGGATATCCGCACTCCTCGCAAGAACTTAGACACGGTATTACAAGCCTTGGTTCAGGTTCCCGAACTCCACTTAGCGGTGGCTGGCATTATTGAGGGCAGCCCGTATCCTCAATTGGCAACCCGGTTGAGAGTGAACGATCGCGTCCACTTTTTGGGACTCCGAAATGATCTGCCAGAATTGATGCGGGCGGTAGATTTTTTAGTTTTTCCGTCTCGTTATGAACCGTTTGGTTTAGTGGTGATCGAAGCAATGGCTTCAGGTTTACCCGTGATCACGGCGACGACAACGGGCGCAGCAGAGATAATCACACCAGCTTGTGGAATCGTTTTATCTGACCCAGATGATGCACCGGCATTAGCGCAGGCGCTACATACCCTGATCAACAATCCTGATCAACGAAAGCGAATGGGTCAAGCGGCACGAACGATCGCGGAGCAGTATAGCTGGGCAAACGTAGCGCGAAACTACGTGGACTTATTCGAGGAACTGAACCCGTCATGATGATTACCGTTGTTATCCCTACTTACCGTCGTCCTAGCGATCTCGCACGCTGTTTAGATGCATTGAAAAAGCAGATCCGTGCGGCGGATGAAGTATTGGTAGTTGCCCGTGCGACAGATGCTGAAACCTGGGCATTCCTCGAAGCATTTAACGCTGACCCTCTACCCCTGTGTACCCTAACGGTAGAAGCTCCAGGTGTAGTTGCAGCCCTCAACGCAGGGTTTGATGCTGTGCAGGGAGATATCATCGCCATCACTGACGATGATGCTGCCCCCCATACCGATTGGCTATCGCGGATTGAGGCTCACTTTCTGTCCGATCGCACCATTGGCAGTGTCGGTGGGCGCGATTGGGTTTATCATGGGGCACAACTGGAAGAAGGATCTCGTGAAGTGGTCGGGCGGTTACAGTGGTTTGGACGGGCGATCGGCAACCATCATTTAGGAGTGGGTGAAGCTCGCGAGGTTGATTTTCTCAAAGCCGTGAATATCAGTTATCGACGCACGGCGGTGACAGGGTTACGATTTGACGAACGGATGCGAGGGACAGGAGCGCAAGTCCATTTTGAAATGGCATTCAGTCTCGCGCTAAAACGAGCGGGTTGGAAACTGATCTACGATCCAAAGGTGGCTGTGAATCACTATCCGTCGCAGCGTTTCGATGAGGATCAACGAAACCAGTTTAATAGCCTTGCCATCACCAATGCCGTACACAATGAAACGATCGCGTTACTGGATCACTTACCGTTCTTACAACGCGCTGTATTTCTGGTTTGGGCAATCTTGATCGGAACGAAAGTGGCACCCGGCTTTGTGCAGTGGTTACGCTTCCTACCGAAGGAACGAACCCTGGCAGGGCGAAAATGGTTGGCATCTCTGCATGGACGATGGCAAGGCTGGCAATGTTGGCAACAGAGTAGACGTACTCTGAATGGACTCCCGATCGAGTCTGTTCAACAGGGGGAGGCTCAATGAACAAAACAGAGAAACCTGCTTGGGCTGCCATCCTGGGACTCAGTTTTTTCTCAGCCCTGTGCCTGCTGGTAGGTTTCAGTAGTATTTTGAACTATGCGTTTCCCGCAGGCTGTTTGGCAGTCGGAATTTTTCTGTATTGGCGATACCCTATCCTTTACTTGGGATTCAACTGGTGGGTCTGGTTTCTGTCACCATTGATTGCCAGGATTGTTGAATACCAAAACGGCTGGACAGATCCAGGTCTACGTTTGATCATTTTGTCACCTTATTTAGTGACCATGCTAACGGCTGGAAGTTTTTTTCAATACCTCCCCAGGATGATGAGTTGGCAGGATGGTTTACCGTTCGGGCTAGCATTTACGGGGGTATTTTATGCGCTTTTTGTTGGGTTATTTAAAAGCAATTCAACCGTTGCGATCGTCCAGGATCTGCTCACCTGGCTACCGGCTATCTTTTTGGGGTCTCACCTGGTCGTGAACTGGCGGCAGTACCCTAGCTACCGTCAGAATACTCAGCGGGTTTTTGGCTGGGCGGTTTTAGTGATGGGGATCTATGGAGTAGTGCAGTATGCTGTAGCGCCTGAGTGGGATCGGTTCTGGTTGAGAAATGCAGAAACATTACAGTTGTGCTGTGGGCAACCCGAACCATTCATGATTCGGGTATGGAGTACGCTGAATTATCCATTCACCTTTGCTTATGCGATGATGGCAGCCTTGCTGTTGTTATTAAGTAATCCAACTGTTTTAAACTCTCTGGCTTTAGTGTCTGGGTTCATCTCTTTTTTATTATCGTTAGTGCGCGGTGCTTGGATCGGCTGGATTGTAGGTTTGTTGATCTTTTTTATGTCACTGAAATCCCAGCTTAAAGCTCGATTGCTGCTCACGATCGTTGTCATTGGAGCTTTGCTTTCTGTATTAACTACGCTCAATCCATTTGCTGACGCCGTGACTTCCCGTTTTCAGTCTCTTTCAGATGTTCAATCCGATCATAGCGTGAGCGTAAGAGCCACTATTTATGCAAACCTGATCAACAGTGCAGTATCTGAAATTGTCGGGAGAGGCATGGGAGGACAAGGGATTATTGATGCTGGTTTTCTAGATGTACTTGTGATTCTCGGTTGGTTTGGCGTGATTCTTTATGGCAGTGGCATCTTAATGCTGTTCTTTAATTTATTCCAGGGTTCATTCCAGGGTGCTAAAACTCGTTCCGATCCGTTTATCAGTGCGGCTTGTGCTGTGGTTTGCAGCATACTGGTGGGTTTACCTGCAAATAACACACTCGTGTTACTCCCTGGCGTACTTTTTTGGGGCTTTGCAGGGATGGCGATCGCCGCACGCACCTATTATCAGCATCAAAAACGAACAACAAAGATTCTCTCTATCGATTCTCAATGGAGTACGCTTCACTTGGATGAAAGAATGAGATATAGAGAGTGAAGGTGTATTTCATGTCGAACGATCGCTCTTTGGCATAGCCTCGCATTCGCAAGGACGATCTAACGAGCTTTTACCCTGGAAAAAGCAGTTTGTTGAACCCGTTCTGAGTTATCCAAACATTAGCAAACTGAGTCAAAAATCTGTTGGGCAATTAGATTTAATTGCGGGAAAGTAGGGGATACAATTAGGTTACTCCCTTGAAATGGAGTCATTTGATACTCACCCTCTACTAAGTTGCATACGAAAATAGTCGGCTGCTTAGGATTGCCGAGAAACTTACGCGCACCCAATGCAGCATAATCGACAATCCAATATTCGAGAATGCCCATTTCTTCATAATCAGCATATTTTTTGTGGTAGTCATCTCGCCAGTTAGTTGAAACAACTTCAATTACCAACGGTACTGATTCGGATTGAGTAACCGTAGATTCTTTTTTCCAAAGTGATTCATTTTTCAAATTATCTTGGTTTACGACCAATACATCAGGCAAGTAGCACGAATCAACACTAGAGATTTTAACAAAACCTGTTTTGGGGATATTAAAAGGAAGGGTTAGCCGCTCAATTTCGACTCCTAATTTTCGTGTCAAAAAACCGACAACATCTTCATGATCGCCAGATGGTGGGGGCATCTCAACGATTACTCCTTCATACAGTTCGTAGCGTTTACCGTCGTTTGGATACTGTTCAATAAATTCATCAAAGGTTAGTCGCTTGGGCAAGGCTGAGGTCATCATTTCACCTCCATATTTCACCTCTGTCATCCATTCTGTAAAGAACTGACGATTCTCACTCAGCGTCAGCCCTAGCTTCTCCTCAACCTGGCGGAATGTTGTGATGTCTTCTGCGATCGCAAGCATCTCGGTCATTTGACATGCTTTAGGAATTCTCTGTCACCAGATTAGCGCGATCGTCTTACTCAGTGCTTAGGATTGCGGATTAAATAAAATCGAGAATTGATTTCTGGGTTGGGGCGAACGGCCGTTCGCCCGTACAGGGAAATGCCGGAGTTATTTAATTCTCCTTCCTTAGCGGCACGAAGGTGGGCAAATACTGAATTTGGTCAGGCAAAAACATAATTTTTTGTTTCCAAATGTTTTTACTATAACTGCTTTGTATTTCAGTTATGCGCTGCTTTAATATAAAATGTTCTAACTAAAATAAGAATATTTTCATGCAAAAAACCTTGAGGATAGCAAACCTTTTCTGTAAAAAGGTTTCAGAGGATTAACAAGTCTTATATTCAGCAAACTCTCAATCCTGCATGAGAAAATTCTCACATTATTTGACAGATGCGGTCTGTCAGGATTAGATCCTGATTAATAGCAAAAGCAACAAACAACTTGATCGTTCAGCTAAGCAGCATTCATCTACAGGGGTTATCTAAATGCATAGACGGTCTTTGCTCAAGTACATGTCGATGGGCACGGCGGGGGCGGTATTTAGCTTCAGCTTCCCATCTTTGCAGGCAGCAATTGCTAGCGAAACTGAGGCTGAATGGGGCTATGGAATGGACGATGGACCTCAGCTTTGGAGTGAACTCTCTCCTGACTTCAGTATCTGCACGGCAGGACAACAACAATCCCCGATCAACTTGCAGGGAGCGATCTCATCTGATTTAGTTGAGGTGCAGATTGGCTATCAGGAGATCCCGTTGCGCCTCGTCAACAATGGTCACACGATCCAGGTTAATGCTGATCCAGGCAACCCAATCACCCTGGATAACCAAACTTTCGATCTGTTGCAATTCCACTTTCATTCCCCTAGCGAACACAGCCACAACGGGCAGTCTTACTCAATGGAAGTCCATTTTGTCCATCGCAATGAGCGGGGCGAATTAGCCGTTTTGGGTGTGTTTATGCAAGAAGGGCAAAAGAACGAGGCATTGCAGTTGATCTGGGATGCCATACCAGCCGAAGCTGGCCCAGAACAGGCGATCGCTGAGGTGAAGGTGCAGCTCAACCAACTTTTTCCTGTAGACCGAAGCTTCTATCGATACTTCGGCTCCCTCACCACCCCACCTTGCTCGGAAGTCGTTAATTGGATTGTCTATCAGCAGCCGATCGAGGTATCTAGGGAGCAAGTAGAGAAGTTTGTCGAGATATTCCCAGGCAATGCTCGACCGATACAGCCCCTCAACCGCCGCTTTTTGCTGCAATCGGACTAGATTTGGCACTCCAAAACATCTCCACCTGTCAATAATCGGGTGATTTTTGGGTGAGAGCCGTGGCTCCCACCCAAAAATTGCTGAGAAAATTACAGCAAGATAAAGCCTCAATCAGGCATTTCTGTCACTAGGGGGAACCTAAATTCTAGGGCATGTTTTAATCTTTGAGCAGGTTGGTTTTTGTCCCGAGTTTGTCACCCACTTTCTGCTTCTCTGAAAGAGAGCTAAGTACCCAATTCGGACAAGCTTGATCAGACAAAGTTAAAGATGCTCATTTTGGTTTTTCATGCTTAAGAGGTTATAGGAACTGACATGTTGCCTTGTAAAATGAGACACTTCGATAAAGTTGCCATTGCCATCCTTGTAGCTAGTGCTATTCCTCTCGGAGGATTGCAACCTGCTGTTGCCCTACCTACTGTTGAGAATGGAACGGATCAAATTTCACAAGCGAATTCATTTGAAAATTATTACGATCATGGCTCTAGCCGATTCCAGCTCGGAGACTATCAAGGAGCCATTGCCGATTACACACAAGCCATCAGCCTCGATCCTCACCGTGCGGATGCTTACTACAATCGAGGAGTAGCTTCGAGTCAACTCGGAGACTATCAAGGAGCCATTGCCGATTATACTCAAGCCATCAGCCTCAATCCTGACTATGCGGCGGCTTACTACAATCGAGGTAACGCCTATAACGAGCTTGGAGACTATCAAGGAGCCATTGTAGATTATACTCAAGCCATCAGCCTCAACCCTGACTATGCTGTCATTTACAATAATCGGGGGGTTGCACACCTTCGTTTAGGGGATGATCAAGAGGCAATTACAGATTTTACTCAAGCGATCGGCATTGATCCGAGCTACGCTACTGCCTACAACAACCGAGGGAATGCTTATAGCCAACTCGGAGATGATCAAGAAGCCATTGCCGATTACACCCAAGCCATCCGCCTCAATCCTGACTATGCGGCTGCCTACTATAATCGGGGAGTCGTCCTCAGCCAATTAGGGGATGGGCAAGAAGGAAGCACAGATCTTCAACAAGCCGCAGAATTAGCTCAGCAACAGGGAAATGTTGCTTTGTATCAACAAGTGCAAGAGGCAATTGGAGCAGAGGGGATCTAGGCGATTTCGATGAAATAAATTACCCGTCGTAGGGCGGGCATCTTGCCCGCGCAGGTCAATTCGTCGGAGGCAGACTAGAAGCCTGTGCTACGGATAGGCGATCGGGGATTTAGCTCTGTAGCGCAGACATCTTGTCTGCCACTTTTTAGATTCTGTAGCAGTGTTCTAGCTAGCGGTAGCAGGCTTACTGGCAGGCAGTCTAAGTCTTTAATTTGGAACGAGTCTTGAAAAATTAAAAGTCCCTCTCCCGCCCTGGGAGAGGGCTTTAGAGTGAGGGGGTTCGGGTAAAGTTGCGCGTGGATCTGAATCATCAATTATGAAACGAGCAGTCGATCGAGAAATACCGTATCTACTATTCATCGTCGGTTTGAGTATTCTGTCGCTGCTTACTCTCGCGGTCAATGCCACAATCGAGTTAGACTCAGCAACGAAAATAATATTGCACTATGCAGACACGGCTATTTGTGTCGTCTTTTTTCTCGATTTTCTCCACTGTCTAGCCTGGAGTGACAACAAGAAACGCTATTTGCTGACCTGGGGATGGCTCGATCTGCTCTCCAGCATTCCCCTGATTGAAGCTTTTCGGTGGGGGAGAATGGCTCGATTATTCCGCCTTATTCAGATTCTTCGAGGGGTTCGGGCAACCCGGATTTTAATGTCGTTCGTCATGACCAGACGAACACAAAACACAATGATGGCCGTAGTACTGCTCACTATCATCTTGATTGTTTGCTCTAGTATTGCCATTTTGCACGTAGAACAGGGTGAAGGGGTGACGATCCACGAACCGAGCGATGCGCTGTGGTGGGCAATCACAACCATTACTACAGCAGGATATGGCGACACTTATCCAGTTACGTTAGAAGGGCGGGTGATTGCCAGTCTACTGATGATCGCGGGGGTGGGGTTATTTGGCACATTATCAGGCTTTATTGCCGCCTGGTTGCTCGAATCTCATGAAGAGAAACAGGAACATGATATTCATGCGTTGGTGAATGAAGTGCAACAGATGCGTCAACAGCTTGAACAATTAACAGCAACGTTGAAGGATGTGTCAGATATGGCAATCACAGTGAGAAACAGAACTCATGAACCATGAAGTGAACCTGAATGCAACCAGAATATCCTGAGTTTGTCATGATTTCATCCCAGTTCTGTCACCGATCGCTTCTTAAGGTTAAGACTAGATGCAATCTATTCAGTCATTGTCCTGAGGCACGTACTGGACAAGATATGAAACTATCAAACCAAGGAAGCTCTATGGCGATTATTATCGGTTTCTTCACCTGTTATGCGTTGACCTTTACGCTCTTCTTCTCCCGCATCCTTCCATCCCAATTACATACAGTTCACCAAAATCAAACTTCTGAACGACAATAGCTGCAACTCTACATTAAGAATGCGATGGACATAGCCGTGTTGTAGTTGATGGCTGACAATTTCCCGTTAATGTCCCAACTTTGTTACGAGTGTTCACTTAACCTGAGATCAAGTCTGGTTATAGACCATAGACCGTAGTTGGATGGGAATGAAGCATCATCCTACAAATGTTTGCATTACAGTCACAGTTTTTGAACAAAACCCTCAGAGGAGAGCTAAATCAATGAAGAAATTACTGGAAGGTTTACAGGAATTCCGCAAAACCTACGTTCCGGCTCATCAGGAGTTATTACAGGAGTTGTCCCAGGGGCAGAAGCCTGGAGTCATGTTCATTACCTGCGCTGACTCCCGGATTGACCCTAACCTGGTGACTCAAACCGAGATGGGTGAGCTATTTATCGTTCGCAATGCCGGGAACATCATCCCACCCTATGGAGCAACCAATGGCGGCGAAGGAGCGACGATCGAGTATGCGATCAATGCACTGGGGATTGAGCAGATCATTGTTTGTGGGCATTCTCAGTGCGGTGCAATGAAGGGATTGCTGCATCTCAACAAACTCCAGGAGAACATGCCACTCGTGTATGATTGGCTTAAACATGCGGAAGCAACACGCCGACTTGTGAGAGATAATTACCCAGATCACAGTGACAAAGAACTGCTGGAGATTGCGGTTGCGGAGAATGTAATCACGCAGATTGAGAATTTGAAAACCTATCCATCGGTTCACTCTAAACTGTATCAAGGCAAGCTCCACATCTACGCCTGGATTTACTACATTGAGACGGGTGAAGTGATGGCATATGATCCTGTGAACCATGTCTACGTACCGCCTCATAGCCAGTTGTTGCCTGACGAGAACCCGGATGAACCCATCCAAAAGTTTATTCGCACTAGTGCCCCACCCATTGCCTGCAACCTCGTTACAAAAGAAACAGTTGGGGCTAGCTATTAGGGTGCAAGCCTCAGATCAGATGTCAAGCGATCGGGCTTGAATCATTGATGGTGCTTAGGCATTGTCAAGTTAACTCTGTAGTCTCTACTTCAGTCTCTACTTCAGCAGGCAATCCTGTTTAAACCAATGGAGGATCGAATATGTCAACCACTACTACATCTATCACAGATATTGAAGGCTCTACGTTCCAGCAAGAGGTTCTAGAAAGCGACCTACCGGTTCTAGTTAACTTTTGGGCACCCTGGTGTGGTCCTTGTCGCATGGTGGCTCCTGCTGTGAAGGAAGTTGCCTCTGAGTATGAAGGACGTATAAAAGTCGTAAAACTGGATACCGATCAAAATCCTGAAATGATAAACCGATATAGTATTCGCAGCATTCCCTGTCTCATGTTCTTTAAGGCAGGAAAACCTGTCGAGATGATTGTTGGTGCTATTCCCAAATCTATCCTAATCAGTAAGCTGGATCAGCATCTTTAACTCGTTGTCGCTCCCCAGCCACATCCAACCGACGAATTCCTGCCTCCCATCAGTTAGTAGACAACGCTGGGAGGCTGTTTTCTAGTCGGAACGGTTGGGGTAGCGATCGCTCTCCACGCTTAGAATGCGATCGTCCCAAATCTGAACTGCAATTTCCAGGTTCTGAGCCTCAACCTTCACGCTTCAAGCGCGATCGTCTTCTTCAATTTTCCGGCAAACCATTCGCAGAACTCCATTTTTCGATTGTTAAAGTGTCATCTGCCGTGTTGAAAGCTTGAGCGATCGAATTCAGAACTTCGAGCTTCAAGCAAAAAATACCAACCTTGAAACAAGCAGTATACGACTTCGATAAACACCTAAACATTGGAGGAATCAAATCATGGCAATTATCTCTGGTAGACCTACCACAGGGGATGATTTTATCAAAGCGGATGGAGCGAATGACACCATTGACGCCTTAGCGGGTCATGACATCGTTCAAGCAGGTGCAGGCGATGATGTCATCTTCGGTAATCTTGGCGATGACCAACTTATTGGTGAAGATGGCATCGATCGTCTCTATGGTGGAGATGGAAATGACGAAATCTATGGTAGCAATGGCAATGATTTACTAGAGGGTGGCGCAGGCGTTGACGAACTAGAGGGTGGCTACGATAACGATACGCTTCTCGGTGGCGCTGATAATGACCTGCTTGATGGCGATGGCGGCAACGACAGTCTGGATGGCGGAAGTGGCAATGACGAACTGAATGGTGGATACGGCAATGACACGCTTAGGGGCAGTGATGGGAATGACAATCTCACTGGCTATCGTGGTGATGACTTACTCAATGGCGGAAGTGGCAATGATACCCTCTTGGGCTACAGCATTGTAAACCCTATTGCATCAGATAAGGACATCTTGACGGGCGGCAGTGGAGCCGATCGGTTTTTCATAGGGCTTGGTAGTCGGGCTTATGTAGGAAAAGGCAGTGCCACCATCACGGACTTTTCACTCAGCGATAGCGATAACATTTTGCTGTTTGGGGCAGTGAGTGACTACACCTTCCAACTGAAAACTCTGGGGGGAAGTAGCGCTCAGGATACGGCTATCTATTTCGGTTCCGACTTGATTGCCGTTGTCCAGGACGTAAACGTGAATGGTACGTCTGGTTTCAGCTACACAAACTACGTTCCCCTTTTAGGTTGATTGCTGTTGTCCAGGCGTGGAGGGCGATCGTCTTCCACTTCAGTTCACCTGGTTGTTTGTCTGCACAGGTCATTTCACTTCAAAATCTACGCATCGACTCAGCCAGGAGGGGTGATCAGCCCCCATACCCGGTGGATAATCTATTGAACCCATGATTTCTAGCCGTTCAGGGTTGATCCCGCGCTGAATCAAGGCATCGCGAATGGCGATCGCTCGTTGTAACGCAAGTCCTGGAGTCTCCCCAGGGCTATCACTAGGGTAGCTAAACCCAATGATCTTGATTGACTTTTCAGGATATTCAGCCAGGAAGGAAACGACTTGGCTCAGTTTATACCCCAAATCGTCTGGCACAATTTGGGCAGAAGCGACATCAAAATAGAACCGAATGTCAAGGTTGAGGGAGGATTGAACCTCCAGTACGGTAGACACTGACTGAATCCCAGGAATCTGCTGAAAAGCTCGCTCTATAGTTCCTACATCACCAGCATTAGCCACAACTCCTTCTACCAGCACATTATTATTTTCAATGTAGTAAGCCACGATTATGATTCCTTCGCTTCGATTGAGGGTGTTGGTGATGCGGTTCACTTCTGCCCGTGCCAACTCTGGATCAGGAAGAACATCGGCTGCCAAAATTTCGTTATCTACTGACCAGCGAGGGGCAAGCGATCGAACGGTCGATCGGGCAACAACATCGGCTTTCTGACGCAGTTCTGGATTCGGTAATTTGCCTACCAGCATCACCTTACCCTGTCGTGCGTCTACGTCTAGTCGATAGACCGCCAATTCGGGTGTTGATGTCAACGCATCGCTCACACTAGACTCGATTCGGTCTGTGATCATCTGACGATATTTCACAAAGCTTGCAGGAACCAAAATCAGACTGAGTATTGTTCCAGCTAATACCAATAGCGCCATAGGTTTAGCAGGTTTTCGATTTTTCTTGGCTTGTTGGGATGGATACGCATCCCTCAGATTCGCCAACGTCGTGGGAATATCGTTGGGAATGGTGACAGGATCACCCTCAAACGTTTCGATCGCCATGCCATGATGCTGCACGATCGACCCCAGAGTCCGCCGAATTTTGCGGTTAAATGATGGTGAAGGCTCTCCTTGAACCACCACAGCAATGTAGCAATATCCCGCCGCTTCCAGCAGAATCTTGAAGTCTCCGTAATCGATTTCACTCAGTTCCGACATTCCTCCAGTTCGGGCGATGCAGTCATTGGCAAAGCTACGAATTGCCGTCAACATCCCAGCAATCATTTCTGACTCAAGACACTCTCCCTCACACTGCTGTGCTTCTGCAATCACCAACCCAGACGTTTTATGAATCAGAAAAATTGCCTCGATCGAACAGGGCAACGCCTCCCGCAAAATCAATTCTGCCTCTGAAACTCCCTGAAATTGGGCACGGATCTTTCGCTGAATCCCTTCAAAGCTGAGAGTTCTCTCAATTTTGTCGTTGATTGATTGAATCGCTTCAGCCAAATATTTAGAAACTGTGGCACCGATCACTGGATACAGCGCATCCACCATTGCATCTTTTTCTAGTCGAATTTGCTCTCGAATTGCTTTACCCATCATCGGCGCAACCGCTTGTGTAATCTCTTCCGGAGAATCGTTAATTTGGTGTGTGATGGCGGAAGAAATCAATGGAGCCAATGCTCCGCTCATCAAATCTTTGTTCTGTCCGGCTCGCTCCTGAATCAGGGAATCGACAATGGGAGCGATCGCTTGAACCACTTCCTCTCTGGAGATCTCAATTTTTCGCCCAATCAGTTCAGCAATCCACGGTAATAGCAAACTCATCAACTGAGTTGGATCGTAAATCTGATGTTCTAGAGCATAGAGTTTTTGCTCCAATGTCTCGACTAATGGACGAAATGCATCTAGTTCTGGTGCAACTAACAGGTTTTGCAGGTGTTTGAATGCGATGACAGCTTCGTCATAGTCTTCTGGAGGGGTGGAGGCGGGCGAGGGTAAGGGGGTGAAGGAGGGTGAGAGTGGGGAAAGTACCTCCACACAAAGGTTTGATGGCTCTTCTGGTGAAGTCAGACGATCGGTTGGCTCAACGATCGGAATGGCGAGATTGGCTTTAGATAGCTCAGGTGGAGTAATTTCAGGTGAGGTAATGGGGGTAATAATGTCCATCTCAATCAGCAGACTCAGAAAGTTAGCAAGCTGAGTCGCGTCGGAGTCTGAATTACGTTGAGTGGAGGCATCTCCCTGGTTTGGCAAAGTCATGTTTGGCAGAATCAATGAATTATGCAGAAGGGTTGTCTTCTCCAAAACGAACGATCGTGTAGTTGTTACCGTTTGTGTTGCGCTCAGCAGCGTCTTGCAACACTGGAACAAACTCAGTGCCCTTCAACTTCATGCCCAAGGTGAACAGAAGTTCTGCCATATCCTCTCTGGAAATCTTAATGTCTTGCATCTGGGCAAAACGGCGATCGAGTTCATCGCGTGCCCAATCTCGGAGTGTCCGATTGTCTTCCTGAGATTGATGGCGAGTCTGCGCTAGCTCATTTTGAATCAATGCGGTTTGACAATCAGTAGATTCGTGCAGTGAATCAATGCGGCTAGCGAGTTTTCTGTGGAGGCGATCGACCTGTTGCCGTAAGTCAGTGTGTTCATCTTGAGTCGCGACATTTGCCGTTTTCAGTTTATTCTCCAACACCTCGATCGATTTCTTCAGTTCACTGAAAAGGCTGGTCTTGAGTTGGTCAAAACGATCGCGCATTTCCTGCTGCACAACTGCCAAATCAGATTCCAGTTTGTCTAATCGATTATCGTAGCTGCGAATATGTGCCCCAAAAATAATGTCACGGATCTGATCAATATTGCTGAGCCGTTCGCGGATATCTTCTCTATGAAAGTCATTCATGATTTCACCCTTAAACACTTCTAGAACACTTCTAGACGCTAATATTCCCATTGGCGATCGATTGGTAACGGCAATGAAATCTAGTCGTCTATCATTTTTTGTTTTGCGGGGTGCAGAGGTGAAACCCCTGCGTGGGCAACGCCCCCACCCCCCATTACCTATCAAACTCTTGCTTGACAAAGCACTAGGTTAGAGAGTGAAACAATTTTTAATCAGCGTTCTGTTGTGATGTCGTTCTGCTGTGATGTTTAGTACGCCAATTCTGCAAGATTGGCACGTCCGCAAGGTGAAATTAATTACCTCAAAGACCCATTTGCCACGATCGAAATGGTTAGCTCAAATTCTTTTGGGCACTCATGGGATTTGGGTAGAACCTGAAATAGTTCGTGAAACAGGTATTCCTGGACACCACGAATCCTGGCTGAAAACGCCGCTGGATGTGACACAAGGAGCGATTTGGGCATTGATATCTAACTTTTTATACCTAATCTGGGTCGATAGGTAGATGAGTTGCTGGGTCGGTGAGCCGATACTTAAGATCCAAAACCAGAGTTCGATATCGATCGTTTCTCATGAACAGCCTTGGATTTCCGTATCCCCCAACTAGGCGATAGCACAATTTAGCCGAGGGAGTTTAATTAACTTTACTTTAGTTTAAGAAACTTCTGAAGCTTGGGTATGTCACAATGTAGACGGTTTTGCCAACTCGATACAATTGCTTTGAAGTGGGCGTGAGTCATGGAACCCCTTTATGAATATGCCTGGTTGATTCCCGTTTTGCCGTTGCTCGGCGCGATGATACTGGGTTTAGGTTTAGTTTCGTATAGCAAAGCAGCTAGTCAACTGCGCCGCTCCAGTGCGGTGTTCGTCGTATCCTTACTGGGTGCAGCGATGGTGCTGTCCTTTGCTCTGTTATGGAGTCAAATCCAAGGACATGCGCCTTACACCCGCGTGATTGACTGGGCGGCAGCCGGAGATTTTCACCTGACGATGGGCTACACCGTCGATCACCTAACTGCATTGATGTTGATGATTGTCACGACTGTTGCCTTTTTCGTGATGATCTATACCGACGGCTACATGGCACATGACCCTGGCTATGTGCGCTTTTATGCCTATTTGAGCTTGTTCAGTTCCTCCATGTTGGGGTTAGTCGTTAGCCCCAACCTGCTGCAAGTTTACGTATTTTGGGAACTGGTCGGGATGTGTTCTTACCTGCTGATCGGGTTCTGGTATGACCGGAAACCTGCGGCTGATGCTTGCCAAAAGGCATTTGTCGTCAATCGGGTCGGGGACTTTGGACTGCTGTTGGGGATGCTAGGGCTGTTCTGGTCAACCGGAAGTTTTGAGTTTGAGGTGATTGGCGATCGCCTTCATGAACTCCTCCAATCCGGTGCCCTCAGCGTTGCGTTGGCAGGTCTGTTCGGCGTACTGGTATTCATGGGTCCTGTTGCCAAATCTGCTCAGGTTCCTTTGCATGTTTGGCTCCCCGATGCCATGGAAGGTCCCACACCGATCTCAGCCCTCATCCACGCTGCCACAATGGTTGCGGCTGGTGTCTTTCTGATTGCCCGGATGTACCCTGTCTTTGAGGGTCTGCCGGATGTGATGAACATTATTGCTTGGACAGGTGCCGCCACCGCATTTATTGGCGCTACCACAGCGATCACTCAAAACGACATTAAAAAGGGGCTGGCATACTCCACCATGTCCCAGTTGGGATATATGGTGATGGCAATGGGCGTTGGGGCCTATGGGGCTGGCTTGTTTCACCTCATGACCCACGCCTATTTCAAGGCGATGCTGTTTCTGGGATCAGGTTCCGTGATTCACGGGATGGAAGCCGTCGTAGGGCATGATCCAGTACTCGCACAAGATATGCGGTTGATGGGCGGGTTGCGGAAATATATGCCGATTACCGCGATCACCTTCTTGATTGGCACATTGGCGATCTGTGGGATTCCTCCTTTTGCTGGTTTCTGGTCGAAGGATGAAATCCTCGGTTCTACCTACACGGCTAGTCCGACGCTCTGGCTGATTGGTTGGCTAACGGCTGGAATTACCGCGTTCTATATGTTCCGGATGTACTTCAATACGTTTGAAGGGGCTTTCCGAGGACATGATGCCGAAATCAAGAAACAGCTTAAGGTGGCTCAGCTTCAGCAGATGGGAATGTCTCTAGGACCAGGAGCGATGAATCCTCAGGAACTCGCTGTGGAGGCTGACCATCATCACGAGGCTCACGATGGGCATGGTCATGACGATCGTCACCATAGCGATTCACCCCATGAATCTCCAATCTCGATGACGTTGCCTCTGATGGCACTGGCGGTTCCTTCTCTCTTGATTGGGTTAGTCGGAACACCCTTCGCAAATTACTTTGAGGCATTCATTCATCCACCCAGTGAAATGATCGAAGGCATTCCATCTGAGATTGACTTGCCAGAGTTTCTGACGATGGGAGGCAGTTCTGTTGGTATTGCTCTAATCGGGATTACGTTGGCAGTCCTGATGTACTTGCAACGCAAGATTGATCCGGCAGCGATCGCCCAGACGATCAAACCTCTCTACGAACTCTCTTTCAATAAGTGGTACTTCGATGATGTCTACGAAGTTCTCTTTGTGCAGGGAAGCCGTCGCCTTGCCCGTCAAGTGATGGAAGTAGACCTGCGAATCGTTGATGGGCTAGTAAACCTCGCTGGGTTCGTTACCTTGGTGACGGGTGAAGCTCTGAAATACTTTGAAAACGGTCGTGCCCAATTTTATGCCCTGATCATATTTGGAGCCGTCCTTGGATTAGTTCTCGTTTCAGGGATCACCTGAATTGAAGGATGAAGGATGAATTGTTTTTAAAGGATGAATTGTTTCTAAATGATCCTGGTAGCTTTGTGGCTTACTCGCTCTTTAAGGGATTACGCTAGTAGATTTGTCCTTCCGCCTTCATCCTTTCGCCTTCGTCCTTCCGCCCTCGTCCTTGCAACTAACAAGCCCAAATGAATACTGCTGATTTTCCCTGGCTGACGATAATCATTTTGTTTCCGATTCTCGCAGCGTTTGTTATCCCTCTTCTACCTAATAAGCATGAGCCAATTCGTTGGTTTGCCCTGACGATAGGGTTAATCGACTTCTGCATCATGGTCTATGCCTTTTATACCCAGTACGATCTTTCCAATCCAAATATGCAAATGGTGGAAAGCTATCCCTGGGTAACATCGCTTGACCTGAAGTGGTCAGTTGGGGCAGATGGGTTGTCCATGCCGCTCATCCTCCTGACCGGATTTATCACAACGCTGGCAATTTTGGCATCGTGGCCTGTCACCCTTAAGCCAAAGCTGTTTTATTTCCTGATGCTGGCAATGTATGGTGGGCAGATCGCTGTATTCGCTGTTCAGGATATGCTGCTGTTTTTTCTGGCATGGGAGTTGGAGTTAATTCCGGTTTACCTGCTGTTGGCAATTTGGGGTGGAAAAAAACGACTCTACGCGGCGACAAAGTTTATCCTTTACACGGCTGGTGGATCGCTGTTCATTTTGGTGGCGGCTCTGGCGATGGCGTTCTATGGCGATACGGTGACATTTGACATGCGATCGCTCATGGAAAAAGATTTCCCCCTGAATATACAGTTGTTGCTGTATGGTGCATTCATCATTGCCTATGGGGTGAAACTGCCGATTATTCCGCTCCACACTTGGCTCCCTGATGCTCATGGTGAAGCTACTGCCCCAGTTCATATGTTGCTGGCTGGTATTTTGCTGAAGATGGGTGGGTATGCCCTGATTCGCATGAACGTGGAGATGTTGCCGGATGCCCATGTTTACTTCGCGCCAGCCCTCGTGATTTTGGGAATAGTCAACATTATCTATGCGGCTCTCACGTCTTTTGCCCAACGTAACTTGAAGCGTAAGATTGCTTATTCTTCCATCTCCCACATGGGATTTGTGCTGATTGGGTTGGCATCCTTCACCGATTTAGGGTTAAGTGGTGCTGTACTGCAAATGGTATCCCACGGACTGATTGGGGCAAGTCTGTTCTTCTTGGTAGGATCAACTTACGATCGCACCCATACGCTCCTCTTGGATGAGATGGGCGGTGTCGGTCAAAAGATGCCCAAAATCTTTGCCATGTTCACCACTTGTTCATTAGCATCACTGGCATTACCAGGAATGAGCGGATTTGTGGCTGAGTTAATGGTGTTTGTCGGTTTCTCGACCAGTGATGCGTATGGGCTACCATTCAAAATTATCGTAGTGTTACTAGCGGCAGTTGGGGTGATCCTAACACCAGTCTATCTACTGTCGATGCTACGCGAGATCTTCTACGGTCCCGAAAACAAAGAATTGCTTGAACATCAAGTCTTGGTAGATGCGGAGCCGCGTGAGGTTTTTATCATCGCTTGTTTGCTGGTTCCCGTCATTGGCATCGGACTCTATCCGAAGTTACTGACTCAAATTTACGACGCGAAGACGTTATCGATCACAGCCGAACTGCAAAACTCGCTGTCAACACTGGCAGATCAACAGACGCGATCGAAGCCTCTTGCAGCCGAACCCCTCCGCGCTCCAGCTATCAATTAAGCGAATACCGAATTAAACTAATCTTTAAAGGAAAGAAGTCAGGAACGTAACCTGGCTTCTTTTTTGCTTTTGCAACCACACCAACTTCAAACACCTAGAACAATTACTGAGAGTGCTATTATTTAGCTCCTAAATATTTAGTAAAGTCATCAAAAGTAATTTACATTTTACGTAGAACTACGAGATTCTTGTCAAGAAATTTGAATGCAGAAATCACTTACATTCGTTTTCAATTTAAACCTGATATTGAAGCTTTTATATATCAAACATCTTGTACAAGCCACTTTTGTATCTCCGCTAATAACATAATGAATGTGAGGGCACTAGATAATTCCTTCCTCAGGAAGTCATTCCACGAAGTCGTGTTCAACATTAGACAAATAACTGTTCTCGCACATGTTTCTCCAACTCAAAGTACTTATGAAACTCAACTACATTCCTGCTCTCATTAGCTTACTCTCTGGTGGTTTTCTAGCTCTTTCTTCTGCTCCAGCACAGGCTTTTTCCTTTACAACCAATTTCGATGCAGGTAGTAATGCTCCTAAAGGAGATATCTGGCTGAAATCAGTTAGCCTGCAAGATGGAACTGTTATTAATGACTTCGCACTTGTTGAGAGTGCTAAGATCCTCTACAACGACTCTTACCGTGGTGGCAATACGGGTGCAGCGAGTTCAGAAAAGGGTGACAATGCATCAGGTGTGAAGTTGGAAGGTGCTACTGATAGCAGCATTGTTGCCAGCTTGGGTAATCTGAATCTCAACAACATCATTGACACGGAAGATAGCGGAAAGTTCACAGTTAATCTGTTTTTTGATTCAAAGGTGAACCGAATTTTCTTCTGGGAACGGGGAATGAACAGCAAGCTAGCCGTTCAAGCTCTTGATGCCAAGGGAAATGCCCTCGGCAATCTCCTGACTCTCAACTCCAAAAATTGGAAATACGCAGGTTACGACATTGACAATACCGAGATTAATTATGCTCAGCGAGTCGGCTCTTTGGGGATTACCTTGGCAGAACTAGGTGTCTCTGGTTCCGTTAGCGGAATTCAACTCACCTCCCAACCTGGTTTCAATGGTCCTGACTTTAAGGTTGCAGCAGAGAGCGTTCCTGAACCTGCAACATTGGCGGGTATTGGCTTAATCGCTGGAACATTGTTGCTGTCGCGTCGCCGTAAGGATGCTGAACAAGCCTAGAAGTCTTTAGGGTTTGATATATAGCAGTAGTCAGTTAGGTTAGGACATGGACATTTTTGTGGGGCGACTCCGCCGCCCCACAAAAATGTCCAAACCAATATGACTATGGCTATATCAGAATCAGTACAGGTTATTTAAGGTGAAGAGCAAGGGGGTTTGGCGATGTCAAACTCCCTTAATTTCATTTTGAATGCCCATTTGCTAAAATCGATCGCCAAATTCAGATAATGTTTCACGATCGGTTTGGGTTGGAGTTATGTTGGTTGCTGAGCCATTGATGGCGCTATTGACGGAATCGTGATCAGGCGAGAGTGGGTCAGCAGGAAAGGAAATGGCGGTATCTTCGTCAGGTGTGGCTGAGTAAACATCCTCAAAAAAATTGGTGGCAGAGTGTTCAAAGGTGTCAGAAGGTTGAGAAGCGAGTAGGCTTTGTCCATTGGCGGACATCTCTGAGGACTGAGAGCGATTGGCGATCGTCTCAGAACCCAGGGTGGCTGTGCCGTTTGTGCGGTTCGCCATGACTCCATAGGCAACCGGAGGAGTGTGATAATTCCTAGATTCCGCCTTTGGAAGATTCGAGGTGAGCATCTGCCGCAGCTTGGCTAAATTTTTGAGAGCTTTTTGAGCGTTCGTTTTGCTGCCGCGTGAGTCGAAGAGATTGGCAGCCGCTTCGAGGTCAGTAATGGCTTCTGAATAATTGTCTAATTTTTGCCATGCTAAGCCTCGGTAATAACGAGCAACAGCGGAATCCGGAGCCAGATAGATAGCTTCGCTATAGTCAGCGACGGCAGCCTGGTGACTTTCAAGCTTCTGCCAGGTCATGCCGCGATAGAAGTAGGCAATGGCACAATCGGGTTGCGCTTGAATTGCCATGCTATAGTCATTAATCGCTCCTCCCTGGTCGCCTTGTTCCGATCGGACGAAACCTCGATTACAATAAGCGGCGGCTTGATGGGGGTCGAGGTGAATCGATCGCGTGAAGTCAGCTACAGCCGCTTCAATGTCGCCCAAGTCATAGTAGGCTAAGCCTCGGTAGTTGTACGTAATGTCGTCGTCGGGATTGATGCTGAGGATGTGAGAGTAGTCAGCGATCGCACCGGCTTTATCGCCTAAATCGTAGCGAGTCACCCCTCGGTTCCAGAAGGCAACGAGATCATCTGGGGTGAGCGTCGGATCATCAAATCGTTTGACGAGGCGTTGGATGACATCAGGATCTTTAGTTCGCAGTTTTAGTTGTAATTCTGCAAATGCGGTGGATGTGCGTAAAGCATCGCTGATACCGAGAACGGCGAACGACGCATCTGAAACAAGGAAGTTTTCATTTGTACCGAGAATTTTGAACTGGAAATAATCTGGGTAAGCCCGTTTGAGATGCAACAGTTTGTGAAGCGTTTCCTGCAATTCGTTTTGTCGTTTCAGTTCAGTCATCCAGCCACGCCGGAGTTTGCTAAGTAAGCGTTCTTCATTACGATCGGCAATATGACACCAGCCCAAATCCAGACGACGCTTGCGGTTAAGGAACATCTCCAGCTTTTGCATTAGTGTTTCATCCAGGCTGCACTGATTTGACCAGGGCCAGATTAAAATCAACCGTCGCTGGGTTGATTCTAGTGCCTCTTCCAAAACGGTTTTACTGCCCGCTAAACTCTCCGTTTCACTTGCATCTGGCGGGGGCGTATCCAAGTCAAAAATCAGTTCGTAGTCTGGTGAAGCAGAAAAGGTCTGGAGTTGTTGATTAATCGTTTGCAATTCTTGCTGGACAAGATCTTGCATCCTGGATTTGAAGGATTCCAGCGTTGTTTCCGTATCAGGAATCTGGCGAGACAAATCTGTTAATTGTCGCTGGAGGGCTACAACATCAAGCGTTTGAGGCAGTTGGCTAATCTGGTCTTGCAGATGCTTTTGCTGGTGCGATAGGGTATCGGTTACTCCTTGGATGGCAGCGAGTTGCGATCGCAAATAATTCAAATATTGACTCGCCAATTCCTGAAGCTCTGGATACTCGCCAGACGCGGTTTCAGGGGAACCAGGATGAGGCAGATTTGCGCTGTCTGCCAATTCCATAAGAATGTGTCTCAACCCGTCGGTGACAGCATCAAGTGCCATTACCGAGTCTCGCAAGGCTTCTTGCTGTTGATGCAAATCGTGAACTTCGCCTGATAATACCCCTCGCAACCCTTCCTGCTGTTGATGCAGATCGTGAACTTCGTTCGACACCGAGTCTCGCAAGGCTTCCTGTTGTTGATGCAGATCATGAATTTCGGTCGATAATGCCGTCACATCTCGTCTTGGAACCAGATCGGCAAATCCTTTTACGACTTCCGCGATTTCTTGTTTCAACGAATTGATCTCGGATTGAGGAGATAGTTTGCTGACCTGGCGATCGAGCCGCGCCAGTTGCTCCTCTAGTGAAACCAAATTGGGCTTAGTTTGGTTGGCAAGATTATCCAGATTGCCTTGAGTAGCTGCGATTTCAATTCTGAGGCGATTAATTTGCGACTCTAATCCATCTACACGGCTAGAATCTGAGAACTGTGCCAAATTCGTGTCCAGTCGAGTCAACCCTTCCGATAGTTGAACGTACCGCTCCTGAAGCTGGCGCAATTCTTGACGCACCGAACCCAATCCAAATTCTTCGATCGGTTCAAGCCGCTTCTGGATTTCCTGCTGTACCGTTGCTAGTTCACTATAGAGGTTCTCTGCCAGTTCTCGATTCTTCAGCAGCACCCCCTTCTTCAGGCGGTTAACAACCTCTGGTGTCGGCAAGGTCATCATATGCTGCGTCAGCATATCGATCTTTTCTGAAAGCCGTTGATCGAGTTCAGCTAGGGATGCTTCTCGATTTTGCTCGCTGTCTTGCTCGAATCGGTTGCGGTTCATTACACCCAACACCAGCGCCAGCGACAACGGTGCGACAGCATAAGAAAGCTGACTGGAGAGAACGGATGCAACCGCTCCGACCCCTGAGCCGACCAGCGATATATTCTCTAGGACATCTAACCAGGGATTTTTTTTCATCTCAAACCATCGCCTTGTATAGACTCTGACTATGGAAACCGCAACTGTCCGGAAGCATAAGGGGACTTATTCGTCTTTTCCCTGTCTGGACATCAAGATCAGGAAAACCTTTGTTAGCATTGATTACGAAACATTAATCTGCACTGAAAAGAAATTACGAGTTTGTCTGACCCGTGAATATGCCATCTTTCGTCCTTGCTTCTGCGTCTCCGGCTCGACGCCGTCTGCTTCAAATGGCAGGCATTGAACCGATCGTTTGCCCTAGTGATTTCGACGAATCCCAAATTCAATTAACCGATCCCTCCGTCCTGGTCAGAACACTTGCCCAAGGAAAAGTGAATGCGATCGCATCTCAGTTTACAGGGGCACTGATTTTGGGGTGCGATTCTGTCTTGGCATTGGCTGGCGAAATTCATGGCAAACCAAAGGATACAGCAGAGGCGATCGATCGGTGGCAAAAAATGCGCGGTCAGATCGGCGACCTCTACACTGGGCACACTTTAATTGATCAACGGCAGAATAAACTCTTGGTGCGCTGTCAGGTGACACGAGTCTATTTTGCAGAGGTGAGCGATCGTCAAATTGAAGCTTACGTTGCCACAGGTGAACCCTTACACTGTGCAGGCAGTTTTGCCCTTGAAGGTCGAGGTAGCTTATTCATCGAAAAAATCGAGGGTTGCCACAGTAATGTGATTGGACTCAGCCTTCCTCTCCTGCGACACATGCTGACCGATCTGGGATATGAAGTCACAGACTTCTGGAAGCTCTAACATCTATCGGTTGGTAGACAAACGTAGATGGATGGATAAATATACGAGTCAATAAGGCGATATACACTTTTGCAGGCTGCCCGTGGGATGGGCATCTTGCTCGTCCAGATTCAGCAGGCAAGAGGCCTGCCCCACGGAAATTCAGCCTCTACTCTGCAAAATCAGTGTGACAAACTGTAGCATTTTTGATGAAATCTTTTATACTTTTTGAATACCCAAACGTGAATCTACAGAGGTATCTAAGCTTAGGCATATCAGGCATTACAGGAATTGCAGAATAGACTCTTTACGCTGTCTTTACAGAGTCGCAAGAATTACTGATGTTATATTGCCTGTCAAGACAGGACAATTTGAGTAGAGGGCTAGTAGAAACCTGATACAGACCTAACTTGCTTGCCACAGAGTGACTGTCTGACCACTGATGCAACTATTTGCGTTGCGTGGCTGTTGGTTGGGGGCGAACGTTAACAATCCATCTAGCTTTTGGACTCTTCAATGGATTCATCGGTTGACAAACTAGATAACCTCCGCTCTACACCTCAACATCAGACCGTGCTGGGTCAGATGTGTGGCTCGGATTTGTTGTTTCGCGATCGCTACAAAGTTTTGCGTACCCTGGGTCGAGGCGGCTTTGGAGTCACATTCCTGGCTGAGGATGTGAGATTACCGAGCAACCCACTCTGCGTGATCAAGCAACTCTGCCCTAAAGTCAGTAATCCAGTTGTTCTGCAACGAGCCTGCCAACGGTTTGAGCGAGAAGCCAAAATTCTCAGTCAGCTTGGTAGTCATGCCCAAATTCCTCAGCTGTTGAATTACTTTCAAGTAGACGACGAATTTTATTTAGTGCAGGAATATATTCGAGGACGTACCCTTGCCAAGGAGATCAAGCGTAAGGGAACGATGCCTGAGTCAGATGTGAAACAATTCCTGTGTGAACTCTTGCCCGTCTTAGACTACATCCACCAAAATCAGGTGATTCATCGGGATATCAAGCCACCTAACATTATTCGCTGTCAAGATGATGGGCGACTAGTGCTGATTGATTTTGGCGCAGTCAAAGAGCAGTTTGTTGAAGTGGGTGAAAGCACTCAAAGGGGAGCAACTACTCATTTTGTCGGGACACTCGGTTTTGCTCCACCAGAGCAGTTAGCCCTGCGACCGACTTTCTCCAGCGATATTTTTGCTCTTGGTGTCACTTGTCTCTATTTGCTCACAGGTAGACCACCAATGGAGTTTGATTATGATGTGGTGACGGGAGAAGTGCGTTGGCAGGACTATGCGGCAGTGAGCGATTATTTCGGCAAAATTTTAGAAAAAATGCTGAAAATATCGCCTAGAGATCGGTATCAGTCAGCAAACGAGATTTTGCGGGCATTAGATCTCGAACCTTACCTGGATAAGCTAGCAGACTGTTTGAGTAATCAGCCTCGTCCCCTTCTACCGGGTGAAGAGCCAATGCCAGATGGTTATCTCTCTCCGATCGTCCGCACGGCGATCGCCATCCGTCGTTGGAAAGCCCGCTTGAAACTCAGAGAAGGCCACAAACAGATGGATGGGGAGGCAGAAACTATTCAAGAACTCGTGGGTAGCTCCAAACATATTGGTTAAGCTGATCCCTATTCAATCTGCCCATCACAAATTTCCAGAATTCTTGTGGGATGGGCGTCTTGCTCGTCCATTTGTCGAAAAAAATGCCACCTGTAAATTTTCTGTTGATGGATGACAAAATCAACGAAAAACTTACAGGTAGAAATAAATGTGGAACAGCTTAGCGCATGATCTGTAGAGGGGAACCGCCATTTGCCTTCACATGAAGTTGTACAAATTTTGTGTGATTTTTAAGAAAGATTGGCAATCATTACATCGATCGATCGAGATAAGTGCTGTTGTTCGGTGTCCGAAAGCCCTTGCAATGCTTTCTCCCGCAATTCCTTCGCTAAAGGTGGCAGAATTGCTTCTAGCTGACGTCCATCATCCGTGAGCCAGATGCGCCAAATCCGACGATCGCGCTGATCCCGCTCTCGGCGCACCAGACCTCTTTCTTCCATGCGATCAATGACACCCGTTAACGTGCCGCCTACCTGACACAGACGATCGCCCAAATCAGAGGTAGCTAAGCCGTCTTGTTCCCAAAGGCAGCATAACACCACCCAATGAAACGGAGTCAACCCGTAGGGGTCAAGTCGATCCTGGAATTGACGAGTTAGCACTTGAGACAGCAATTTGATTCGATAGCCAATCCCATAAGGTGCCTTAACTTCATTCCATGAATGAATTTTTGGTTGGCGATTCGGTAGCGTGGGTGTCATCTGCTTATTTCGCGTACTGAACATCAGCGTACTATACTTCTATGAGAATAGAGTTCCGCTGTGTCTATTACAGCCGATCATGATGAAGCATTTAGGTATTAAAAAGCATTTAGATAGGCAGACGTTGCAAAATTTGAGAATTTTTGAGCTAATGCCTTGTAGTTGACAAGCAGTTCTTATTGTAGGTGATTAAGCCAACTTGATATCAGAACACTTTCAAGGCGGAAACTTGAAAGAGGAAAACAAAATATTTGAACAATTCCTTTTTCATTCTTCATCTTTCACCCTTCATCTTTCACCCTTCCACTTACAACCCACTGCCACAAGGGATGGCTTTTGCCTTGCTGGCGAATTTTCAAGACTTGTTTTTCGAGGTGTCGGAGTTGAGAGGTTGATATACCCCAGAGAATATTGCGGCTCTGCCAAATCAGCACGGCGATCGTCATACCAATGCAGATGGAAAGACCAAACGCCTGTAGTCGGTTGTAGATGAGGGTATATCGTACAGCAGTCCAGGTAAAGTAGTCTACCCAGAGGGCGATTTCTGAGCGCAGACTCCATAGACTGATCGGTGCAATGCAAATCCACAAAAGGATAATCATGCTCCATCTGCCATAAACAGTCAGGTGATGGAGTCGCTGAATTTGTGCCTGAAAGACGGGATCTTTGTCGATCGATGCTTTAGAGCTATGATCAAGCGAATTGGCGAACGGATCTTCAACGTTGGTCATGCCGTATCAAGAGAGTGATGATCTCAATGCAGAATTCTTAACTATTCCTAGATTACCTATTTTCCAAAGCAGAATCTTTGTAAACAAAGTTTGTTAAAACTGAGTTTAGGGTGAGGTAGAGTTAATACAATTGTACTGATTTATGCAATTGATAGGGGCAGCATGAGTATTGAACAAACGGATCAACTGATCCGACTGATCCTCAACTCGGTGTTGTTGGTCACGACCTGTGCGATCGTCTTCAGTGCGCTCATCATGCGGCATACTGCAATTGTGAATCGGCTGCGATCGATCCAGAAAGAATACTTTGAGCTATTTGGCAACCTGGAGGGGCACCGGAGAGTTCAACGTGTATTGCCTCTAGATGGTCGTCTCATCCAACTCAAGATTCAACTACGCCGCTTACGCCAACACTATCGCATCGCTCATTACAGCGTTTTAGCGGCTCATTCTGCCTTGCTGTTCTGTATTACAAGTACGTTAGTCATTTCCTTGCGAACCTTGCTCAATCTGAATCTGTTGATTCATGTGGCACTTGTTCTATTCGTATTTGGAGTAACCGCGTTGCTCATCAGCATTGGGTTAACTCTCCTGGATTACTACACCTGCCATCATTCTCTCTGGGATGAAATTAATTGGGCACTCAGCCTCAGTCTGTCTGAAACCGCTTCATCTAAACTTGATTCATCAACTAGACGCCCAGTTCCTGCACTGCCCACTCAAAAACCGTGGCAGCCAAGATATCTGCCTTATCGAAAAAGTAATTAAACGAGATTCACGCGATGTGCAACTTTTGTAGGCTGCCCGTGAGATGGGCAGTTTGCCCGTCCAAATTTAGCAGGCAAGATGCCCATTAATCGGATTTGATCTCTCCCCGTCACTCCATCACTCCATCACCCTCATCACCCTCATCACCCTCATCACCCTGCTCACCCTCATCACCCTCATCACTCCATCCTTGCTGAGTGCTGAATAACGTTTGCCCATTTTGAACGGCAATCAGTTCTATCCGAACCCCGGCGGTGTAGGCATCTTCAGCCGCGATCGCCTGGATTTCGATCGGTTGATTTAACTGTTTTAGCTTCTGGATAAATTCGATCGCGGTTTCTCTGCGATTATCAGAAATTTGAATCGAGTCAGCCAGGACACCCGCTTGACGGGCACGAAACTGGGCAGCCGCAATCAGTAATAGGATGCGCTCTGCCAATTCTTGATCGGGCATGATAGAGGCATCAACCCTTGTGGAGGCAACGACATCCCCCTGTTGAAAGACCAGTTGGTTAGGAGCGATCGCCACAAACACTTGAATGCACGCTTCTCCCGCCAAAACGCAAGGTTCGCCAACGACATAGTTTCCGGCTGCCTGCACTCGGATGACATAATCTTTGCCTTCTTCAAGCTGACCGATCGCCTGATCTACTTCGGCATTAGTGATTTGGATAACTTGTTCGTCGGAGTTTTCGACGCTGGGTTGAACTCGCTGAAGCGCAACCAGATTGGCTTGCAGCAGCAATTCTTCAATCACCTGAGTTGCCCCGTCAGCGGTGACAATGCGAAACACGCCAGAAGCAAGGGGTTGGTTCCGTAGCAATGCGACATTTCCGACGCGCAAGGCTTGATATTCTCGCTCAAGATCTTGAACCTGCTGAGCAAGATAAACATACTGGTTTTCCAGTTGCCGGAGTTGAGTTTCGCGTTCCAGGATCGCCTGATCCCGTCTGGCGATTTCTTCATCTCGCTGAGCAATTTGTTCCCTCACCTGGTCGCGTTGGCGGATAAGTTCTTGGCGATCGCCTTGAAGCTGCTGGATCTCGGTTTGCAAACTGTTGGCTTGCTGCGAGACGTTGCTCAATAACGTCTGAGCTTGAAGATAGCGAGCTTGGATTTGTTGCAGAAGCGCCTGAGTATTGCTGAGTTCGTCCTGAGTTTGGTCTTGTCGCTCAATGGCGTCTTGCAGCGATTGATTAATTTGCTTTAGCTGGCGCTCAGCGGCAAACTGTTCTTCACGAGAATCTTCTAGCTCATCTTCAATCTGTTCTTTTTCGGTGGTTGTCTGATTTAATTCCTCACGAGCTTCTCCTAACTCTCGCTGAATCTTGCCCAACTCAAATACACCTGTTCGTAACTGATCACTCGCTGCAAACAGAATTGCCAGCGTCGATGCTGAAATCACACCACCCGTCAGGATTGTAATCAGTGTTGCCGTTTGCCGAGGTCGAAGGTTAAACAGGCTGAGCCGAGCTTTGCCAACCCGCATTCCGAGGCGATCGCCCACTGTCGCAATCACCCCTCCTAAGACTAAAACCGCTGCTATCAGGACTAGCCCCGTCGTCATTCCAAATTCTGGGAAGTTCAAATCCAGCCTACTGTATTTAGCTTCCCGGTTTCAGCTTTCAGCAACTAGGTTTTATGTTTTATGCCAATCCATTGTTTACAGATAAGCTAATGAGCGTTTAAGTTGTATGGTCTGGGCATCTTGCCCGCCCAGACCACAAGAATTTTAGAAAATTACCAACGCAAAAATGAATGCCGATTAGCTTATCTAGAGTGAGAATGGATTGAATTGGTTTTAGAAGCAAGTTTTAGGATCAGCCAGCAGCAATTCTCAGTATGGTGAAAAGATGTTCAAGCCGTGGAAATGCCTGTATTGTAAAAACATCTGAGAGAACCAAGAGAGCCAGAACCATTGCAAGAGCGGGGTTTATTTGACACGATAGTCGGTT
>JAAUSF010000027.1 GCA_012033255.1 Cyanobacteria bacterium RU_5_0 | reverse complement strand
AGGCAATCGACACAGGATTAAATCAGGGCAATCACACAGGATTAAATCAGGGTCAATCACACAGGATTAAATCAGGGCAATCACACAGGATTAAATCAGGGCAATCACACAGGATTGCCCCGACACCATGCATACATCAACAGAAAATTTACAGGTGGCTGTAATTTGGTTTAGAGATTAGCTCAGGATGAAATCGGCACTGGTGATCGTGCTGGATTGGATACCGATTAAGGTTGCTAGCACTCGGTCAGTTGCCGTAACGCTGATTTGAGTATCGCTGCCAGATTGGGCGATCGTCAGTTGGTCAAACGTCACGCTGCCAGATTGGGCGATCGTCAGTTGGTCAAACGTCAGATTATCCGACAATGCCAGCAAGTCTGCCTCGTCTTCAAAATCAGTGATGATATCGCTGCCAGCATTCAGAGCTAGAACAAACAAATCATCGCCACTGCCGCCTTGTAGCGTGTCATTGCCTGCCCCACCCGCGAGGAAGTCATTGCCTGCATTCCCTGCCAGCGCATCATTGCCTGAGCCACCCAGAAGAATGTCATTGCCTGCTCCACCGCGCAACGTGTCATCGCCACTCAACCCTTCTAGCTGATCATCGCCACCTTGAGCATTGATCACGTCATCGGAATCGAAATCATAGCCTTTCACCTGGTTATCCAGGTCATTCAGGAAGGTGACGCTGTTGTCGTTGAAGACCGAGTTGATCGTGAAGTCGGCATTGATGACATCGAAACTGTCGGCGATTTCGGGTTGTCCATCGAAGAGGATATTACCAATGTCGATCGAGGCTAATGTTTCGCGCCGCAAGTTATCCAGGTTTTCCAGTTTGACATTCTTCAGCAGAACTCGCGTATCTAGAATGCCATCGAAGCTCACGATCAGATCATCCCCCTGCTGAGTCAGGAGTAGATTTTCAGCCGTCAAGCCTTCGCCTGTAAACTTGAGCGTGTCAACCTCAGCGAGAATAGTGCCTGTCGGATTGGTACTCACACCAACGCCACCGAAGTTGATAATTAATCCGAGGCTATCGCCACGAGTGAACTCAAAGGGCTTCTGTCCTCCCTCTCCGTTGGGCGTTTCCGGGAAACCTGTGAAGACTTCGCCTGCTTCAACTGTCCAGCGAGTCAGGGTTTGTTTCCGTTGAATGTTTTTCTCGGCTGGATCGAGTTGGAACCATTGCGCTCTCCCGAAGGCAGCCGGATCATACAAGCCTTGTTCCCATGCGCCATATTGCGGATTAGAAAGGGCGATATAGGCGGGTTGATCGGGGCTGTAAACGCCGTAACGATCGCGAATTGAATCGACGTAAGGACGACGATCGCTGTTCAATACTCCGGCATCATCGTCAAAATCGTTGAGGTTATCGCCAACTAAAACAACCGTTGTGTAATTGGTGCCGTCGGCGCTGCCATCTTCAACGGCGATGCGACGGAACTCTTTGGAGGTGCTGACATTGCCATTGACGATGCCTGTGAATTCGCCGCGCAGTAGAACATTTTCATCTGTTGCATCGACAACGCCAAGTGCAAGCAAGTTATTGATAGTGGCTTGCTCCAAATCATTAGTGTTGGTGTCGTCGATCGTGCTTTCATCGCGATCGGACACAAAGAAGGCGCGACCTCCATTGGCAGTGACATAGTTAATAAAATCGATCGCTCCGGCGACGGCTGTTGCGTCTTCCGAGAGAATCCATTGGTCAAACGTCCTGCTAGAGAACTGGATGTCTTTGTCAATCAGCCACGCTTCATAAAGACTGTTATCAAGCACGGTTTCGTCTAAGTCCAGGACGACAGATGGATTGGTGATGCCATCTGCGATCGCTTGATCAAATGCCAGTTTGGCGGCGGCATAGGCTTGATAGGCGAGAGCATCAAATTCACCCGATTCTTGCGTCCAGTTGATTGCCAAGACTAACTGTTCATTCAGTTTGTCTTGTGCGCCACCCGATGTAATGCCCGCTTCGAGTTCATCCGGCGCATCCCAGACATCTAATGCTTGCTTGCGCTGGAAGTTTTTCTCAGAGGGATCGAGTTGGAACCATTGGTCTTTGCCGAAGGCTGCCGCATCGTATAAACCTTGTTCCCAGGCACCATATTGGGAGTTGGGAAGAACAATGTAAGCGGGTTGACCTGGCGCATAGACACCATACCGATCGCGAATCGACTCTACATAAGCACGGCGATCGGTATTGGAGATACCTGCATCATTATCGAAGTCATTCAGGTTATCACCGACTAAAACAACCGTGTTGTAATCGGTGGCATTAATGCTGCCATCTTCGATCGCAATTCGACGGAATTCTTTAGATTCACTGACGTTCCCGTTCACGATACCTGTGAATTCGCCGCGAAGCAGCACAGTTTCATCGCTGATTCCAGTGAATCCGACTTTGAGCAAATTGTTGATCGTGGCTTGTTCCAGATCATTCTTGTTGGTGTCATCGGTGCTGCTTTCATCGCGATCGGAAACAAAGAAAGCACGACCTCCGTTTGCATTCACATAGTTGACAAATTCAACGGCTCCTGGAATTGCAGTAGCATTCTCAGAGAGAATCCAGGGATTCCAGATCGAACTGGAGAATTGATTGTTAGTGTCAATCAATCCGGCTTCAAAGGCGCTGTTGTCAAGTGCTGTTTCATCAATATCCAACACAACCACCGGATTTTCCACCCCTGCGGCTAAGGCTTGATCAAAGGCGGCTTTCGCAGATGCGTAAGCTTGATAGGCAACTGCCGCATATTCACCGGATTCTTGTGTCCAGTTGATGGCCAGAACAAGTTGATCGTTTAATTCTGCTTGCGTGTATTGCGGAATCTCGCCTGGATCGGTTCCGGGATCTGTACCTGGGTCGGTTCCGGGATCAGGAATAATATCATCCGGTGCGACAGACAAATTGCGAATTCGTGTATCCTCTTCTGGGTCAACATCAGGTTCGTTGAAGGTGCCAATGTTGAGTAAATATTCAGCAAACGCATCTTGTTCGCTACCGTTATCGGTGAAGGTTGCACCGCCCGTCTGAACCCCCTCTTCCAGGAGATCGACTCGATTTGAGGTCGCGGCAAAGTCTGGGAAGGGATAGCGATCGCCGCCGTCTGCCAGGAAGCTCAATGTCACCATGCGGAAGGTGCGACTTGGATCACCCACGACTTCGCCATTTTGCACCACGACATCAATCACGGTGTCATTTTCATCGACGATCGCCAGCGATCGAATGCGACTACCCGGATCAGTGTCACTGCGAGGGATGCCATTGGGATCAAAGCTAAACCGGAAGCCACCAATTTGTGGGAAGGCTCCAGGAGTGCGTCCAGGGGCAACTCCAGAAACCGCATGTTCCATCACGTCTTTGAGTTGGGCGGCGGTCAATGTGACTAAGCTGAGGGCATTGTTGAAGCGCAAGGAGTTTTCGATGTCTAATTGCGAAATATCGCCTTCTTCCTTACCGGCTAAAGGGTTGGCGGGCGGCGGTAATTTGACCACATCATCTGGATCGGTGGAACCCGGTGCCGCTTCGATCGCTCCAATATTGTCGCGAATGCCGCCGCCGTTTTTGAGTGAAATTACAGCGGTGGAATCAGCTTGCTGAGCCGCAAATAGATTGGCGTCAGCAGTGAGGTTGCCTAAGTTAGTTTCTTCCGTGCGGACATTGCCACGAGTGCCATTGAGGAATACCTCTGTTTCCCCGAAGAGATTGCTGTCTTTGACGACAATGACAGATTCGAGTGCATCGGTGATCGCATCGACTTCTGGGTCAGGTTCGGCTGGATTCGTTGCGGTCAGTGCGGCAACGCTGTCTGCATCGGTGGCATAAGCTCCGTTGAGGGTGGGGTCGAGGCTGTCGAGGTCGATCTTGCCTTCGTCATCAAAGGTGGCAACTAAGCGACCGACATAGGTGTAGTTGGCAGCCGTGTTGACGACGAGAACTTCCTCGCCATCGGGGTTTGTTTCAACGATCGGATAGGAGATATCATCAGGGGCTTCATCTCCCGGACGCAGTCGATCGGTTGCATCGGGCAACAGCGTGTGCGATCCTCCAGCAATTACCACGTCAACATCGGTCAGGCGCTTGGCTAATTCCCGTTCGATGAACAACTGCTGCATATGAGCCAACAGAATGATTTTGTTGATTCCCTGGCTAGTTAGCTCATCCACCGCATCTTGAATGATCGTTGCTAATGCATCTAACTGTTCTGGCGTCGGATTACCTGCAAATGGCTGAGGATCAACAATGACACCTGCACCGGGAGATGAAATGCTAGCCAGGGTCGGTGTTGTGGCACCGATGACTCCAACCTTCTCGCCGTTGACATCAATGACGACGCTCTTGGAGATGCTATTGGGGAGCGGTGCTTGTCCATCGGGAACGACTAAATCGGCAAGGTTAGCATCGCCAGCAAAGTCGAGGTTAGCACTGAGGTAGGGGAAGAGGGTGCCCGGATAGGCATCATCGGCTTCAATCAAACTGGCGATCGTAGAAGTGCCCAAATCAAATTCATGGTTGCCAAAAGCAGCCGCTTGAATCCCAATTTCGTTCAGAATGGCGATATCTGCCCGTCCGACACCTGCACTGCCCAGTACTGTATCGAGTTCACTATCGCTTCCAGCAGAAAAGAAAGGACCTGGCAGATAATTGTCGCCGGAAGATAGAATCACCGTATTGTCATAGTCATCTCTGAGGGCATTGATGACCGTGGAAAAGTTATCCGCATCCGTTAGTGCGGGAATTCCTGCTTCTCCGTCAGAAGCGTGCAGAATTTGCAGTTGGAAAACCATAGTGTGTTTCACCGATTATGTGTTCAAGCGTTCCTGAATCGGGGTAAACGATCGTTCACCCCGACGTTCTCATCTGATTTGCATTAGACGATCGAAACAAAATCTGCGCTGGTGAGCGTGCTAGCCTGAATTCCGGTTAAGGAGGCTACCACTTCACCCGTTCTGGCAATGCTAATTAAGGTGTTGTTCGCATCCTGAGCGATCGCCAGTTTTCTGAAGGTTAATCCTTCGGAGAGTGCCAGTCGATCGATGCCATCCGCAAAGTCGGTGATGATATCTGTACCCGCACCGGATGCGAGAACAAACCTGTCTCTGCCTGCGCCACCTGTGACAATATCGTTGCCGTTGCCGCCATTCAGATGGTCGTTGCCGTTGCCGCCGACCAGCGTATCGTTACCGGATTTACCCAGCAGTTTGTCATTGCCATCGCCACCGAGGAGGCGATCGTCTCCGTTGCTCCCGTTGAGGCGATCGTCGCCTGTGGTACCCGTTGCGGTTGCCGTGGGCGTGACTTCAAATTGGCTGACGATCGTGGGGGTGAGGCGGGTGATCAGGGCTGGATTTGCCAGCAGATCTGCCTCACTGTAGTTGGGGATGCCGTAGGTTGTAACGGTCAGTTTTTGCGTGTCTTTGTCGATGTCTACTGCTGTCCAACCGTAAGTGTGAACGTTGACATAATCGCCTTGCAACAAGGTCGCGTTGATGTCCGAACCGTCCAATCCAACCGGATCATAGCCCAATGGATTAGTACCACTGATCAACAACTGCTTGACGAAATCGTCTTTGTCGTTGGGCAGGCTGTCACTGTCCGGTGCCACAGGCAAGGAGTCGTAGAAGGCAAATTGATCGGGGGTGATCAGTCCGGCGGCAAGGGCAATATTGGTGACGGCTCGACCAAATAACCCATCAAAGAAGGCGGCTGGTCCTGTGACAATTTCAAAGGCACCGGAAGCGATTTGCGCTCCACCCGGAGCCGTTTGGTAAGTCAGGTTATTGACGATCGTGCCGTGGAAATCGCCAGACAGGAAGACCACGTTATCGATGTTGTTGTCATCAATAAATTTCAACAACTCAGTACGCTCAGCGGCATAGCCCTCGAATCGATCTTCAGCATTGATTACACCAAAGTTTTGAATCGGTTCGGGAATGGTGATGAATTTCCAGGTGATCCCGTTTGCTTCGGCATTGAGCAAGTCTTGTTTCAAATCAGTCAACTGTTGATCGCCTAATAAGGTGCGATCGGGGTTGAAGGCATTCACTAAGAATTCCGTTGGGTTGCTCGGATTGGCAGGAGCCAGTTGAGCATCGCGGAAGGAGCGGCTGTCTAAGACAAACATTGCCGCATCGCTACCATAGGTGTTGTAACGATAGAGTTGGCGTTCGTTGGCAGTCCGATCGTCTCCTGTATCCCCATAGAACTGATTGCGAATCGGATGATAGTCCTGGAAGGCTTGCAGTGCCGCTTCGTAGACTTGTGTATCGTTGACAAATGCCACTGGATCGGTGAACAAGGGATCGGGCGAAGAGCCGATGTCAGGCGCATCGGGGGAGTCTCCAGGAGCCGCACCACCTGCGAAATTATCTACGATTTCGTGATCGTCGATCGTCGCCAAAATCGAGGTTGAGGCATAGAGATCGCGAACGGTATTCAAGCCAAATCGCGGAGAGGTAATTTCGCTGTGCTTGATACGGAAATCAGAGAGCGATCGGGCTTGCGTAACACCGGGTAACGCGGGAGTTTCGGTATCGGCGTAGATCGTGTCGCCCAACTTGAGGAAGAATTCTAGAGGCGTGTCATCGGCGTTCGATAGAGACGGATAGGGTGGAGCCTGCTGCCAGTCGCCCGTTACACCAAAGCGCAAGCCTGTGTAAGTGCCGACTTGATTGGCGGTCTTGAATTGTCCCTCTGCGGTAGCTCCGGCGGCGTCAGTAGCCCGATAGTAGTACCGCGTACCGGAAGTCAGTCCGTCGATCTCCACTTTCACGGGTTGCGCCGCATCCGTCACCGTTGCCATTGCCGTGCCGAGAATGGTTCCAAAGGTGGGATCAGTCGAATATTCAAAGGTAACTTCGCCCAGGAAAGTGCTGCGCGTCCACAAGACCGTCGAGGTTTGGGTTGTGTCACCGCTACCCACGCCATTGACTAGCGAGTAGGACTTGGGATTACGCGGATCATAGCTGCTGGTGTCGATATCGAGTGGAACATCAAACGAGTTCGCCACATCCGCCCAATCGACGAACTTGAAGTTGGTGCTGAAGTTTTGGATTTCGCCATCGTCTTCGACCACTTCAGCCGGTTCATTGGAGCCATCATGAACCACCAGTAAGCCGTTGGGGAACTGATCCCCAAGCGGCACGCTGATTACATCGGCTCCATCCGACTCTTCTACGCCATCGACGCCATCATCCACGACAAAGCTGCCAAGATAGTCATTGCTGCCCTGGCGATCGAACACCGCATAGCTGCTATCGCCCTGACTGGAGACCAACAGATAGCCTTTGCCATTGGCACCATAGTAAATCGTCAAGCCTTCCACATCGGACACTAACACATCGCCTTCGGGTCGGCTGGCTTCGATCAAGGTGCCTTCGGTTGCCGCGTCGGGGTCAGCAAAGAACTTCCAGATGCCACGCTGCTCTTGCCCCGCATAGAGATAGCCCAATTCTTTGTCTACCACCATGCCCTCAAATTGAGCATCTTCTAACTCTTTGTCCGGTGGAATTGGGGCGGACAGGGTGCGAACGGTAGTGGCATTGACTGTGCCATCGCCGTTATCGATCAGTTCCAGTTGGGCGATCTGGTTGCCTTCGCGTTGACTGACGAAGACATAAGACTTGCCAGAGACCGGATGGGTGTAAGCGGCGATGCCATAAGCCGTTTGGGAACCATCGTCTATGCCGAAGATAGAAGCGGCTGCATCGCTGAGCGCGGTGCTGGTGATGTCGCTGAGTTGGCGGGTCGTGGGATCGATCTGGAAGATGGCGATCGTGTCATTGCGGCGATCGGTGGCAATCGCCAGATCGACGGTTTTGTCACCCAGCTTAAAGCCATAAATCAGGTCGATATTGTTGTATCGAATATCATCCGGGGTGAGGCGCTGAACTTCCTGACCATTCAGGTCATACACGGCTAATCCACCGTCTTTCAACGCCGTGATTACCAGGCTCTTGCTGGAATCGGTCGGATGCACATAGATCGCCGGATCATCCGCATCCGGTTCGTTGGTATCGATGATTCGGTTTAGCCCCGGTGTTTCCAACGTGGGAGCGACATCGGGCAGATTCTTCAGATCCACGGCGAAGGCTAAAAACTGTGTGAACTGGGTGTCGCTGAAGTTGTTGTCACTCACCACGATGAGCGATCGCCGACCATCCGGTAGCACCGGCCCCAAGGCGATTCCTTCCAGGTTATCCAGCGTAATACCCAATTCTCCGAAGTCAAGCAATAGACGCTTCTCAGCCACCGCATCCACTTCCAGCCCCTCGATCGCCTCAACGCCACTAATATCAGTGGTGTTTTGCGTGTTCACCTCATATAGCTTTACACTGTTCCCAACACCTGCTGAGAACGATCGCTCTAGCGCCAGGAAATTGCCGTTGTTATCGAGTGCCAGCAGTTCGACTAAGCCATTGGTGGCAAAGGCTCCAGGCGGAACGCTTTCTTCAGCAACCGGATCAGTGTAGTAGAGGATTTCTTTGTCGGCTTGTCCGGTGGTCAGGTCGAAGCGGAGAATTCGAGCGGGGCTTTCATCTTCCAACGTCGCGGCAGAACCATCTTGATAGAGAGCATTTTCCGTTGCCGTGTAAAGATAGCGTCCGTTCGGTGTGATCGCGAGACTCTCGAATGCCGCGTTGTTACGAATGCCACTTGACTGATCGGCTGTCGGCAAAAACTTATCGGGAATCGGCAGGGAATCAAACTGTTTGCCGCCCAACGAGAATGCATTGACGAATGGGTTGATCACGCGATTGGCATCGCCTTCGGATGAGATAAATAACGTGCCATTCTCGGTCAAGACAATGCTTTCTGGATCAAGGCTTAAGGCGGGGAAGGGATTGCCAGAGTCATCGGTGAGAGTGGTGACATCAGTGAAGCTGACATCGCCATCATCGAGTGTGCCGTCACTCAGATCGATTCCGAGAGTATAGAATCGCGCTGGGTTAAATTGACTCCGATCGTCGGCGATCGAGTAGAAGCGATTGTTGTCGCGATCGTAGGTAATTCCGGATAATCCACCGACCACGGTGCCATCAAAGGTCAATCCGGTGGGGAAGGTGACTTCACCCAAGAAATCGAGTCCTGTGACGGTGTTGCGGCTGAAATCGGAGGCGATCGGCGAGAGTTTCAGATCTGCCCAAACCAGGCGGTGATCGGAACTGGGATAGCCACCGGGCAGCGTCGGATCAAAATCTCCGACTAAGCGGAACAACGGGTCTTCATCTTTGGGCCAGAAGACTTGAGCATCGGTGATGTCCAAGTTTTGAGACGGCAACACATAATCTGTTCGCAAGTTGCCCGGATTTGTATCAGCAAAGTCCGCCGTATCAAACATCGGATCGCTGATGTGAGTGGTGTTTGCGCCCCCCTGCCGCGCTGAAGCATCGGGACCGCCTTCGCTGGTGGGTGTGACAGACGTGTTGACGAGTGGATGATCCAACAATTGTTGAATCGCTTGATCAACGCTATCGCCATCATTCGGATCGGCGTTTTGGTCGCCCATAATCACAAATCGTGATCCGGGGGCTAACCCGCCGTAATCGCCGTTGTCATCGTAGATGTAGGCATTCTGACCGGGAGTAATATAGTCTGCCCAGAAGCGAATCTCATCATGATTGCGCTTGCCATTGCGATCTTCAGCCCCATCGAATACAGGCGGTGTGGGATGGCTGACCAGCGCATGAACCGTTTCGCCATTGACGATAATCGGCACATCCCAGTGACTCTTCGAGGAGAGACGGAAGACCTCTAATTCTTCGGGGGAATACCAATCGTTTGGTTCTGGCGTGTTCGGATCATCGGGCAATAAAGCACCCAGCATATCTTTCCAGCGAAACTCCTGGAAAGTGCGAACGTTGGCAGTGTCGATCGGATATTTCGACAGCAGCACCATGCCAAACTGTCCGGGGAAGTTGCCAAAACCCAACGCATCATCGCCATAGCCACGCGAACCGGGCTGTGTCACGATCTCACCGTTGTTATTTAAGTCAAATCCAGAGGCAATTCCGGTGTTCGATGAGGCAATGTAGACATAGGGATAGGACACTGGATCAGCGCCATTTTGACCCACCGACAGATAATTCTGTTGGAACAGTCGCACCGGCAATAATGGATCATCTGCAACATAATCAAATTCATTGATTAACAACACATCCGGATTGTTGCGCTGAATGATTTCGGCAACGGTTTTGGCTTGCGCGTTATCTGGAGTCGAGAGATCTGTAACCAGTTGTCCGTCTACTCCGCGATTCAGAGACGCATTAAATTGAGAAAAGCGAATGGTATCGGTGGGTGAATCAGTTGGAAGCGTGAATTGAGCCACGATCGGGTCATGATCGGTGACTGGATCAGCAAACTCAGCATTAACGTGAACCAGATCAACTTGAACGTTCGTTTTTGCCAAATTATCACTGATCAAAATATGATCGAGTGCTTGCGAATTACCCTGGAAGACGAAACTATAATTCTCGGTTTCGGGTAGCAGGGCTTCTGCTAAATCCGTCAGCACGACATTGCCATCTGTTTCTCCTTTCAACACCGCTAAGGGATCGGAGAATTGGAAATCATTCAAATCGCCCAAGACAATCACATTGGCATTGGGATCGTCTGCCAACAATCCATCCACATAGTTGTTGAGAACTTGCGTCTGCTGAAGGCGCTGGTCTTCTGAGGATAACGTTGGCGGTTGATTGGGACCGAACAACGGCTGATCGCCCCCTTTAGAAACGAGGTGATTATTGATCACAGTCACGGTATTGCCATTGAACACAAAGTCGGCAACCAGGGGAATGCGGCTCTCTTCAAACGCATCTCCGTCACTCAGATCAGGGTCGATCGCCTGCTTGAGAGAACCCTCCACGAATTCAACCCGATCGGGGTTATACAAAAATCCTGGACGGATATTGCCTCCCGGTTGTCCACCACTCGTACCGTTTTCCGGTGGAATCTCGATATAAACATAGCGAGGACCGCCAGCCATCACGATCGCCTCAATCAAGGCTTGTCCGGTCAAATTGGCATCGACGACCTCACTAATTTCAGCCCCATCATTGTCCTGGATCTCTTGCAAGCCAATAATATCGGGTGATTTCAGATTAGTGACAATCTGTTCTGCCAGGGCTGCAAATCTGCCATCACCGAGATCATCATCCACGTTGCTGCTTCTTTGGCGATCGACTTTCGTGATATCCTCTACCTTCGGATCGAGGTTTTCCACATTGAAGGTAGCAACCGTGAGTTTATCTGAACTACCAACCAGCGTCGTGACTTCCTTTTGCAGTTCTCCAGGTATGACAACAACAGGTTCGGTTGCCAGAATTTCAAAGTTATTAAAGTTATAATCGAGAATTCCGGTGAGGCTTCCCAAGTTATCCCCGACATTGGCATCTGGAGCTTCTGCATCTGGAACTAGCTCATCCTCGATCTGGATTTGGATTCGTTCTGGGTTAAAGTCATCAGGACTGATCGTGATGCCACCGCGATCGTTCCCATTCGTTGCATTCGTTCCGCCATCTGGTAATACCCAGATCTCGCCAAAGCCGTTTGTTGCTCCGACCACTACAGCATCATTTACCTGAACGACCATTCCTTCCAGGCTTTCATAAAAATCGATGCCATCGGTTGCTGGATCGAAGAGTGTCGCGGGATTCTCGACGCTGCCATCGATCGCATCATCATCAATCACCTGATTCGGTGGAATTCGCCCATTCGCACCAATGATCGTGGCATCAGGCAAGGGATTACCGCTCGATAGCACGGTGAACGTTGCTGCCGGATTATCCGCTCCACCGATTTGAGTGGTGGATAAATTGTTGGCATTGTTGCCAGGACGAAACTCACCGACAATCCCGCTAACCGTGACAGAATCGCCAACTTGCACGACAGGCACATCATCTGTGAACACAAAAATGGCTTCCGATGTTGCATCATTTGCATCTGGAGTCGGATCTTGCAAGTAGAAGCCATTGGAACGCACCCCCGTGACAATCCCGAACACGTTATTCACCGTCTGACCTTCAAGCGGCGATCGATGCGCGGCTCCTTGAATGTCGCTGATCCGAGTCGGTGGAGTGAATTCAAACACAGCCGTCGTGTTGCTAATTTCGTTTGTCACCACCAACAACGGCTTGCCATTCGGACTATTTTCAGCTGAAATAAAGGTCAATCCTTCTGGCCCAGAATCTCCTAGAACCTCCTCTTCAGCCCCACTGAAATCACGAGTATTGACATACTGAATGAATAACGGTTTGCCAGCATTGGTGACATCGTAAACCATCACACCGCCAACGCGCTCTAGCCCAATGAACGCATAGACCCGATCGCCCACCTGCCCAATCACAACACCTTCTGGTTCCGGTCCCTTGTTGTCACTGCGGTTATCAAAGTTGTTTTCTTCGTTGTTAGAATTGAAAAAATCAGGCAGTGCTGCCGCCGTAATTTGTTCAAACTGATCGCCACTGTCAAACACCAAATTGCCCTTATCATCCCAGATTGAGAAAGAGCGGGCACCGAACATTTCAATGCGATCGAAATCACCATCGCCATCAATGTCACCGGATGCATTCGTAACGGTCAGCCGACCTAAAACAGCATTATCCTTCAGTGCGTCTGCATTTGGGAATGTATCAGGATCGAGCGTATACTCATCATCGCCGACCCGCACTTCTTCCTCGAAGCCGTCATACTCACGCGCATCTCCCTCGTTGGCAGTCACGAGATAGAGTTGATCATCCACGACATATCGAGAAATTCCGTCGGGTTGATACAAGCCAAATACTGGCTGATTTTGGATGTTAATCGCATCATCGCGATCGCTGGCATCCAAGCCATTGCTTTGATTGAATTCAATGATTCCTAATGTTACAGGAGTCGAATCGGGATTCAGGGGAACCGTACCATCTCCGGCAATCTCTTCGCCCAACAAACCAAAATCATTATCGTTGATCAAGGCGATCGTGTTTTCATCAATCAACGCCAAACCTTCTAGCTTTTCAACACCCGTGTAACCGAGTGCTGCCGCATTCGTCACCAATCGCTTGTCCACCGGATTCAGATCGGCATCCCTCAGTTCAGCCACCGTCAGTTGTTCGATCGTTTTATCCGCAGGAAGGTTGGTCAGGTTCGCTGGATCATGGATATTGGTCGCGCCGTTCAGATCAATTTCGTAGATCAGCTTATTGGATTGGGCGTTGCTGCGATCGTCTCGCTCGACAACCAAGAATTTGCCATTCCCCAGCGCCACCGCATCGCCAATCTTGTCGGTTTTGGCATTACCACTGGCACTGATGTCATCCAGGATATAGAGATACTCACCTGTGACGGTTCCCGTCGTGATATCAAACTCCAGAATCCGCAGATTGCGCGAGTTGCGAGAAGTCGTATCTCCAGCAGAATCAGGATTATCGATCGCACTTTGAATGAACGCATAGAGCTTGTTTCCTTCTAGGGCGACGGCTTCAAAACCGCGATTAGTTCGACGTTGAGCATAGACCGCAGGCAGTGCCGAAGTCCCAAATGTACCATTGTTGGTCGGATCACCTTCCGGAATGAAGCGATCGATCAGCTTGCCGCTCCGATCGAAATGATAAATTGCTGGACGATATTCATCTACGAGCCAGAATGTGCCATCCGGAGCCACGACAATGCCTTCGGGATCAGCCCCCAATGGATCATTGCTCAGACGATTGCCAAACAAATCGATCGGCACTTCATCCGTGTAGGCGGTGCCCGTTTCGCCGCTCTGGAGGTTGGGTAATCCTGTCAACGGGGTGCCGTCTGGACGAGTCAAGCCAATTCGCTCAGTGATGCGGATGGCTCCAGTGGCGCGATCGAGTTCAAACCGGATCAGTTCTGGCTGAAAGTCTGGCAGGGCAAATGGACGCTCGTTCCCTGGCACATCAGTGAGGAGATCGGTTGGCTCTCCGTTGGGGCCGCGATCGGTGTGCGTGATGAACGTGAGTTTGCCATCTGCCGTTGTACCCTCGAAGAACAAACCAGAGAAGCCACCGAGCAGAATCTCTTGTCCACCAGCAGTTGTACCGAGAACGGGGCGATCGTTAAATTCGTAGGTGCTTAGGGTCGGCAGTTCTTTGCTGAAGTCCTTTAAGCCGAGGGGTTTAATCGCCGTGACAGTCGCCGTTTCAATGTCAACAACCGCCAGTGCATTATTTTCTTGCAGCGTCACCCAGGCGGTTTTGCTGTCAGGAGAGATGGTGATATATTCTGGCTCCAAATCTTGAGCAACCGTGGCATTTGGACCAAAAATTCGCACACCCTTCGCCTGCAAATCTGCCTTTAATGTGTTGAATGCTTCAAATCCAGCCGTTACAACTGTTGCGTTCAATACACCATTAGACAAATCAATGATGCTCACAGAGCCAACTGGGTCAACCGAATCGGGCTGATCGTAGCTGCTGGGTTGCCCTTCATTCGCCACCAGGATTTTGTTGCCATCAGGTGTAAACGTCAGCATATCGGGGAGTGCGCCAACTTCTACTGCCGTTTGGAAAATGCCATCCGTGTTAAAGAATACTACCTTACCGGGATCAGTAGCGGGATCGGCTTCAACAGCGATCGCCACCACACCATTGCTCACCGTAACGCTATTGGCTCCTCCACCATAGGGTGAAATATCCAGGGTTTGCATTAGCGTTGGATTGCTGGGATCACTGAGATCGAGAACTTCAACAGTCGTTCCACCGGATATGACAAACAGGCGTTTGGTCGCTGGATCAAACGCTGAAATCTCTGATCCGGTTCCAAGATATCCACCAACCCGCTTGAGGACGCTATCACTATCCGGTACAGAAACTAGGGAGCTATAGTCTTGAGAATTGGGATCATTCAGGCTAAATGCTGACATAGGAGTTATTATGAGCAGTTCTACTGGGCAGGATTCACGGTTCAGTCGCCTCGCGGAGATCACAGCTTGTAGCGATCGCCATCTGGCAGATGCACACTGAAACCAGGGACTTTAGAAGCCATTTTCCAAAGTCCCTCCTTGCAAGAGCCATCTGGCTGAGAAGCTGCGTAAGGGGGCAATACGCACGGATTCTTTGCTAACTTAATAAACGCTTATTACTAGAACCCGCGTCTAGCACCCTACCATCCGTATTCCTACGGTGTTAAGTCTTCTGGGATACATCAAGCATAAAGACTGTGTGAAGTGATACAGATTTTTAGCTCTATAGCGGCAGCCACTTGGGCCAGAACGGGGTGCAGGGGTGGAACCCCTGGCTGGGGGCGAAGCCCTCACACCCCCTTTAATCCCGATGTCCTAACCTTGATGGCGACAGCTATATTCGTAGGGTAATCAGCGCACCAAAAGCGATGATTTTTTCAAAAAAAAGAGATAGCGATCGCTATCTCTCATTCAACACAGATGCACTAGTAGTCTGTCCTTTTTTTTGCGGGGTGCAGGGGTTTCCCCCCCCCATTACCCATCAAATCTTGCTTGACAAAACTCATTCATCAACCATCACCGGAGTTATCTAAACTAGCTGGCTCACCGATTGCTGAACTAAAGCTACGGAGCCGTTTCACTAATGGGAGAATGTTGACCACTGTTATCCGGCAAACGATACCATTTTCCATCTTCACCCTGTGCATAATGCTCGTTCATTTCGATCGTTTGCCATGCCACACGAGTCGCCGCTTCCGGATCATCACTGTTCTCTAGAAAACCGTTGTAAGCTGCAATAAACAAGCCCTGTGCCTCTTCAGGCAAGCCATTTTTTACATCATCAGGCAAATTATCTCGTGTTATCGCACCTTTCACTTGCTCCGGATTGACTTGCTCCGGATTTGAGTCATCCTGGCTCAAGTTTGATTGGGAAGCAATGATGTTGGGTTCCATTCCCTGAGTTTTTTCTTCTTGGCTTTTTTCTTCAAGTTCCATAGCCATACCCCCAATGTCTGAATTGCATATTATGCATTCAATCTAAAACGGTATCGCTTCTCTCACCTCTATCCAATGAAAGAACAATGATAAGCATCGATCGGAGCAGACCAATGTGGTTGCAATCGATCGGGGTAGACCCACGTCGTTGCAATCGATCGGGGCAGACCAATGTGGTTGCAATCGATCGGGGCAGACCCCCGTCGTTGCAATCGGTAGGGGTAGACCCACGTGTCTACCCTCTCAGCCAGGGCAACCACGCAGGGATTGCCCCGACACCGCGCCACACATCAACAGAAAATTTACAGGTGGAATAGCAGAATGACTGTGGAACAGCTTAGCTTTGCAGAACGATCGTCTAGTCACTATCCGTATCAGGTAACTCGCAATCTACAACCGTTCTTCTGGACGCGATGGCGTTGGATCAGTTGGATCGGTTGTCACAAGATTGACTGCTTCACTCACACTAGCGGTTTGATCTGGGCGAATCGATCGATTGAATCCACCGTCTGCCCCAGCAGACACCTGAGAAAGATCGGCATCACTTAACAACCCGTCAGAGAGTACGCCATTTTCAATTAACTCATCGTGCTTGCGACGAAATCCACCGTCCGATCCAGCAGAAACTTGAGTAAGTTGCTCTTCAGTAAGCGGTTCATTCTCGTGCTTTTCAGACATAGTTCCTCCAAAAAGGTTAGCCATTCCCTTGTACTCCAGATCTGAATCTATTGGGGGTTAGAGTTGATCCCATTTTTTCGTTTTCTAGCGATCGAGAACAGCCAAGATAAGCCACTTAAGCACCACTTAAGCAATTTCCAATAGAATGGGCACTGCCCATCAGATCATAAAACGCTCTATTAATCAAGCGTTGTGGGCGATGCCCACCCTAAGATTTGGGGTTTATTGATTTGAAAATTGCTGTAAGTACAACTTACAGCAATTTTCACTTGCATGAGCCACACGCATACCCATCCACTCATCCACTCATCTACCCACCCACACACAACTGTAGCTCACTCATCTGAAAACCGCTGTAAGCCTCTATAGCTAGATTGCTATGGTTTATTCAATACAGCACTGGGTTTAGGGGATCGGGGGCGTAAGCTAGCCATAGCGGGAATTGCAACAGCGAAATGTCGATCACGGTTTCCGATTCGTCCACGATGATGAGCGGGAGTTGCTTTTGTTTGAGGAGACGATCGGCTCGTTGCGCTAAGGGTTCTGGGTCTTCAAACAGCACAATCCCTTCTTCGGAACCAAAATCACCACGGGAAATGCCAAGACAGTCTTGCAGTCCACGTCGCCATTCACCCAAGCGTTCGGGTGTGTTGCCCAAGACAAGAGTACGGAGGCGATCGCCATACAAATCTCGCAGCACGGAGATAATCGCAGAGGCAATCAAAATATTCTGCAAGCGCGATCCCATCGTTCGCAGGGCACCTCGTCCACCTTGAGTAAGGAACCAGCTAGCCACCCGTTCAGCATGGATAGGTTCAAAGGTGCGACGGAGTTGCCACGGTGGACCGTAATAATCCGGTGAACTTCGGTATTGATCAAGCCGATTCCGAATTCGCTTCGTTTGGTCTTGAAACCGCTGTTCAGCAAATCTAGGCGTAGGCGATTCGACTTCCTCGCCCTCTGGAGGTTTCGCCATCACGACCTTCCGCTTCGTCTCATCAACTGCCGGAACAAGCTGTAACTGCTCCGCCGCCGCCGCTAAATCTTGCAGGCTCCCGACCAGATAATCCTTGAACCCCTGCACTCGAATCGCTAAATCCTGAGATGAGCCAGCAAAGGTTGTTCGCATTTCATTGCGGATGCGCTCCTGCCGACGCTCTAGCTGCTCTACAGAAATTTGCAAGGTTTGTTTGCGTTGCTCCAGTTCGGTCAAGCCTTCTCTAACGACGCGCCCGATCGCTGCCTGCGCCTCGGCAATCTGCTTTTGCAGCATGGAATTGTAGGAGGTTTGCAGCGAGGAAACCTCCTGCCGCAGGGCTTTCTCCTGTTGACGAAGTTCTGTGACTTGTTGCTCTAGTTGGTTCGCTTCATCACGAGATCCACTAGAGGAAAAAGATCCTGAAATGGGCGATCGACTGGCTGCCTCCGAGCCGCTGTTCAATGCTGCATCATTCACTGCATTCTGTGTGAGCGAGTTACGCTGCGGTTCAGCCGTTGGGTCTGGGGTCAAAGCGTCTGAGTTCATGAGTATCAACAGTTAACAAATCATCAGCGAGTCACAGGACACCGCTGCTCTAAACACGCCCTAAGCATTTTCGGATCAAACAAGATCGGCAAGAAATGGATGCTTTTAACTTCTCGAAAATAAAACAGAATGGGGAGATTAAACCAGAAGATGCGCCAATTTTGCCAATCTTGATAAGGAAAGCGACGAATTAGCGTCTCACCTCGATAAATGTCTAGCGCCGTTACTGTAAGCAGTAGACGTAAGGTAGCAGTCTGAAATAGCAAGAATAGCCCAAATAAAGCCAGGATGCCAGCGACCCAGGGTTGGAGTAAAACGGTCGGGATGGCAATTAAAACGAGAGCGATCGGCAGTGCATAACTTGGAGCCAGTTGCACTGTTTCCGTTGCGATCGGCACACCGGACGTTGAAGGAGTTGTCGTCACCTGTACTGCCCCCTTACAAAACTTAATAAAAGTTGAGATCTAGGATACCCTCATTCTAGAGGGGAATGGGGAGTGAGGAGGTAAAGGCAGGGTTTACTGGAGAACCGAAAACATCAGCCAGGACATGAAGAAATTGCTGACGAAAATGGCAAGAAGCGCGGTTACAACGGCAGTCGTAGTCGATTGACCAACCCCTTTAGCACCGCCTGTCGTGGTCAATCCCCAATTCGAGCCGACGATGGCGATTAGCCCTCCGAATACAACCGCTTTGATCATGCCGCAAATGATGTCGCGGGGGCTGAGCAGGCTGCGAGCAGAATCCAGGAAGATGCCATTGGCAATGCCATAAATCCAGTCTGCAAGTGCTAAGCCGCCAAGCATCCCGATTAGGAAAGACAAAACCGTCAGAATCGGGGTCATGACGCAGCACGCAATGACTCTCGGAACAACAAGATAGTCAATCGGATCGGTTTTGAGCATATACAGCGCATCAATCTGCTCTGTCACCTGCATAGTGCCAATCTCCGCCGCAAATCCGGAACCAACGCGCCCTGCCAACACGATCGACGTGATTAGAGGAGACATTTCCCGTGACAGCGCGATCGCCAAAACGCCACCTACGGCTGAACCCACTCCAAATCTGATAAACTCTCTAGCAACCTGAATCGTAAACACCATGCCGATCGCCGCAGACGTAAGTAAGGTAATCAGCAGGGATTCAGGACCTACAATCACCAGTTGCTCAGCCGTGTTACGCCGATTGATTCTGCCATGAAGGATGTGGACAACAACTTGCCCAGTTAGCAGCACAGATGCTAATGCCCTCTGGCTCCACACTCTTAAGCTCGATCGATGAGCAGTCTGACTCAAACTGTTCCTACAAGGTAAAGGGTTTACAAGGGGTGGCGATCGCTACTCTCAACCATAGCGAATTTTGAGAACTTTGCCTGAGAACTTTTCTGAGAGAGTAATTTACGGGACTTCAAAAATTTTTTTAATCTTCACTTAAGATTTTTGACATCCCAGTCAAGCGGGTGCGGTTGCCCCTAAGCTTGGAAATGGCTACTTAGAATCCCGGTAGTACTACTTGATGCTCCTCAATCTAATGCTCTCTATCTCTGTACGTACTGGAGTCTCTGTCTCTCATGAGTATCCTACCCAATCTATTGCGTTCTCTTCTACTAACCAGTATCTTCAGTTTTCTTGTTCCAGTTGTACTGATTGGAATCATTCTAATTAGCTTGATAGCGGTGGGCTATGTCCCTAAGCTAGAGTTAATCAGCAAAGCTGGGATTGAACATGTCTCCTATTTTCTGCTTGTTTTTGGGAGTGGTAGTGTCGTACAAGGTGTTGTGACGATCGGCAGTGTTGGTAGCCTCGTCGGCATCCTGTTTGACACGTACACGTTTTACCGTCACCAAAACTTGCGCGATCAGAAATAAGAATTTCAGTGAGAGTTATTGAGAATCATTCGGAGCCTTCTCTTTAATGGCTTTCCCGCTATTTCGTACATTCATAACTTTGCTGAGCAAATCGAACCAGAATGAGGCTCCCATCGAAATCGCTATTCCACTCACTACCCAACCCAGTAGCATTCGGGGAGTTCTCGGAAGTGGATAGAGCGGATCACTTGACGCTAGGGTTTGCGCTGAGTTGTTCTCTTCTAGCTGTTGCCGTAAGTTATTCCTATCCCACCCAATCGGCAAAGGTACCGTTCGATTCGCCACCTGACGCAGGCAATCTAGGGGAGCCGTGGGTCGCGATGGGGCGATCGAGTTTGGCGCAACGGGAGATGGGCTGGGAACCGCCGATGGCACTTCTGGAACAGGCGGAAGACCAGGTTCTGAGAGGGGGGATACCTCTGGAGCAGGAGGCGGGAGTTCTTGAGCCAGGGCGGGCTGTCCTGGTAAGAAGGACGTGGGTGAAATCGCTGAACCCGGAGACTGGTCTGGCGTTGGGATCGGGCACTCACCTAACAGTTCTTCAGTTCTTGTCACCAATGCGCTCCGCACTTCTTCATCGGTAGCTAGGCGGCTGGCAATATGAAACGTATCCGCATTGACTGCCCACGCAATGAAAAACCCAATCAGAAAGGCAACCCCTTTCGCATTACGTTTGTATACGCCAGAGGTGCGATCCATTGAGCGATCGAACCATTTTTGAATTTCAGCTTTGAACTGTTTCAGTTCAGCCTCAATGATTTCCGTTTGTCCCTTCACCCGCTTTAAGTTAATTTGAGCGCGTCTGGCAAGGGCAGCCAAACTCATACGAACCGAGGAAGGAAGACTACTTGAAATTATTTCGGCTCTACTTTTTATCTTTTCATACGTCTTATAAATTTCGCTATTCTGATCAACGGTTAGCACCTCTTCTGTGCCAACTTTCTCTTTTAAGAAAGCTTCGATACTTTCTGCATCAGTTTTAAAGAAATCTAAAACCTGATCTAAGCTAGGTTGCAATCGTCGCACAATTTCATCAATATTGTTGTAATTCGTATTGCTGTCATAGAAAATATTCTTTTTGAGAGACATAAGCTGCTCAACAAAGATTTGCCCAGAATTACTTTTTTCTTGAGAATCATCCTCTTCTTGAGCCGAGGGTTTTGGCTGAATACCGACCTTTGCCTGATACTTTTCAACGTAGTCCTGAAACGTGTCTCTCAGTAAATATACAGTGGTTAGTAAAGGTAATTTCTTGTTATCAAACGCAGCCGTAATAGTGCTAAAGGTTCCAGCTAGCTTCCGTGCATCTTTTAACAGGAGATCGCGAGATTTTTGACTAACTTTTAAGTCATTAATATAAGATTTAATCTCCGAAACAATTTCGTATTCCGTAAAAACTTGAATATTGAAGGTGGTTAGTTTATCAGCAATTTGCGAAAGCTCCAGCCGTTCAAGCAAAGTAGTGGCAAAGGTTTCTGAAGGAATGTAGGAAGGTTCAGTATTATTTTTGAGTGTTGTGCGTTTTCTGAGTCCACCTAAGCAAATCACCCATCGAGCAAACCAACGCAGAGCAGATTCGATTCCACCTCTTGAATGTTGACTAATATTTCTGAGTAATGGATCGTTGTAGATCGATTCAACTAACATTTCAACCTTCTGAGTATCCCTCTTCACCTGTTCTGCAATTTCTTCGTCGGATAAGTTGAGAGGTGTTCTCGAAGTAGAATTCTCTGCACTCAATACAGAATTACTAGCGATTTTACTAGTTTGATTCCTTGAATCACCCGATAGAAGAATTTCGATCGATTTTTTTAAGTGTGCTGCCCGCCACTGAAGAAAAGTAGTGATTACTTCTTGAATTTCAGAAGCTAACAAACTCAGGATTAAGTAAATAAAAACTAAGCCAAGCGTAATATCTAGAACAACCGGAAGATTCATAATTTAATGTAGGAAATTAAGTATTCATGTAATGCAATGCAGCTTAATTAAGCTGAACCCTATTCAATCCGTATATTACAAATTTCCAGAATTCTTGTGGGATGAGCATCTTGCCCGTCCACTTGTGCCAAATCTTGTGCCAAATAATGTGGAACAGATTTCCAGTTAGGATGGGCAGTACCCATCAGATCATAAAACGCTCCATTGATCAAGCGTTGTGGGCGATGCCCACCCGACGATTTGGGGTTTATTGATTTGAAAATTGCTGTAAATGTGGAACAGCTTAGTTGGAATTAGTTGGAAACCTTGAAATCATAAATTACTTTAAGTATTATTTTTTGCTTAACTAAATACTAATTGAGAAAATTTAACATTCCTTTGTTAGCTTCCTTTGTTAACTTCATTTGGAGGATTAAATGAGTAGGAGTTTGGCTAGTTCCAATCACAGCAAGGCAAAGAGAATCTATCCCGAACGGTTAAGGCGGCATGGTTTCCGAGCATTCCGGGGCTTACCAATTCGATAAATTCTTACTATGGATACACTGGCTCACTGTCAGGACGAATCACCGTTCGCCCCTACGAGGATGTGTTGCTTGTAAAAAATGAATTGGTATAATTCCTGGCTCATACTGGCTAAATATTTTTATTGCTAAAAACTTCTTGCACAAACTCTCACTTTATGCTGAGAAAAAAATTGTTTGAATCCATGAGGTGAATAAGAAACTTTAATAGGATGCGGAAATTGCTTCGATCGAAGCTTAAGTTCTTCTCAAATGAGTGAAAAGCTTGAGCAGAGGAGGCTTCCAGTAATTCTCTATGGAAATCATCAAATGTTTCGATTTATGAAAAAATTCAATAGAGAGCATGTTTTTTGCTGATAAACTGCCCGGAATGCTGACAAATCAAGCCTTTGCCAATTTGAATTATTGTTAACCTGCTTAATGACGGTTTGAATACAGTCCTATAATGCTCGTCAGTACCTTCCCAAGCTGTGAATGCTGAACTGACATTGCTCAGAGCAGTATGACGAAGTTCCCTCAATCGATCGAGCGAAGTCTAGATCTCCCTTAGACGCTCCCAATCTAGGCTTAATACGCTCATCATCGATCGCTGGCTTGCCAGCGAATATTGAAGGGAATCCCAGTAGGTTTGGGTAGGCGCTCGTTCCGTGTCTAGAGAGAGGAGAGTCTCTAATGACAACTACCCCACGGGAGCGAGAGCAGAAGGTCAAAGTCGTGGTTGATAGAGATCCTGTGCAAACTTCCTTTGAGAAGTGGGCACAACCGGGTCACTTCGATCGCACTCTTGCGAAAGGTCCAAAAACGACGACTTGGATCTGGAACCTTCATGCCGACGCTCACGATTTTGATAGCCATACCAGTGATCTAGAAGATATATCCCGTAAAATCTTCAGCGCCCACTTCGGTCATCTAGCCGTTGTGTTTGTTTGGCTGAGTGGAATGTATTTCCACGGCGCGAAGTTTTCAAATTATTCTGCTTGGCTTGCAGATCCCTTGCACATTAAACCGAGTGCCCAGGTGGTCTGGCCAATCGTTGGTCAAGAAATTTTGAATGCGGATGTAGGCGGTGGATTCCACGGTATTCAAATTACCTCTGGTTTCTTCCAACTGTGGCGTGCGTCTGGTATCACTAACGAATTTCAGCTTTACTGCACCGCGATCGGCGGTTTAGTGATGGCTGGTTTGATGCTATTCGCAGGTTGGTTCCACTATCACAAAGCGGCTCCGAAGCTGGAGTGGTTCCAGAGCGTGGAGTCCATGTTGAACCACCATTTAGCAGGTTTATTGGGTCTTGGTTCGCTGGGCTGGGCTGGACACCAGATCCACGTTTCCTTGCCAATCAACAAGCTGTTGGATGCTGGGGTTGCCGTGAAGGATATTCCCCTGCCCCATGAGTTCATCCTCAATCCCAGCTTGATGAGAGATCTCTATCCCAGTGTGGATTGGGGTATTCCTAGCGGTATTGTTCCATTCTTTACCCTGAATTGGGGTCAGTATTCTGACTTCCTCACCTTCAAGGGTGGCTTGAACCCCGTTACAGGCGGTCTGTGGCTGTCGGATACGGCGCATCACCACTTGGCGATCGCGGTTCTGTTCATCATTGCGGGTCATATGTACCGCACCAACTGGGGAATCGGTCATAGCATCAAGGAAATCTTGGACAATCACCAAGGTGATCCACTCCTGTTTGGCGGTAAGGGTCACGAAGGGCTGTATGAGGTGTTGACCACCTCTTGGCACGCTCAGTTGGCGATTAACTTGGCGCTGCTAGGTTCGCTGACGATCATTGTGGCGCATCACATGTATGCCATGCCGCCTTATCCCTATCTGGCAACGGATTACCCAACTCAGATTTCGCTGTTTACGCACCACATGTGGATCGGCGGCTTCCTGATTGTGGGGGCTGGTGCTCATGGCGCTATCTTCATGGTGCGTGACTATGACCCAGCAAAGAATGTGAATAACGTCCTCGATCGCGTCATTCGCGTTCGGGATGCCATCATCTCTCATCTAAACTGGGTATGTATTTTCCTGGGCTTCCATAGCTTTGGTCTATACATCCATAACGACACCATGCGGGCACTCGGTCGTCCTCAGGATATGTTCTCTGATACGGCGATTCAGCTTCAGCCTGTGTTTGCTCAATGGGTTCAAAACCTTCACACATTGGCTCCCGGAAACACGGCTCCGAATGCGTTGGCTCCCGCTAGCTTCGCTTTTGGGGGGGATGTGGTTGCAGTAGGTGGCAAGGTGGCAATGATGCCGATCGCCCTTGGTACAGCAGATTTCATGGTTCACCATATTCACGCCTTCACGATTCATGTGACGGTGCTGATTCTGCTCAAGGGAGTCTTGTTTGCCCGTAGCTCTCGTCTGGTTCCTGATAAAGCAAATCTGGGCTTCCGCTTCCCTTGTGACGGTCCTGGTCGTGGCGGTACTTGCCAGGTGTCCGGTTGGGATCACGTCTTTCTCGGTCTGTTCTGGATGTATAACTCCCTGTCGATCGTAATTTTCCACTTCAGTTGGAAGATGCAGTCAGATGTATGGGGGACAGTGTCTCCAGATGGATCGATCTCCCACATTACAGGGGGTAACTTCGCTCAGAGCGCCATCACCATCAATGGTTGGTTGCGCGACTTCTTGTGGGCACAGGCGGCTCAAGTGATTGGTTCCTACGGTTCAGCCTTGTCTGCTTATGGGTTGCTGTTCCTGGGCGCACACTTTGTTTGGGCGTTCAGCCTCATGTTCTTGTTTAGCGGTCGCGGCTACTGGCAAGAACTGATTGAGTCGATCGTCTGGGCACACAGCAAACTGAGAGTGGCTCCCGCCATTCAGCCTCGCGCTCTGAGCATCATTCAGGGTCGTGCAGTGGGGGTAGCTCACTACTTATTAGGTGGAATCGTGACGACCTGGGCATTCTTCCTGGCTCGGATCATTTCAGTAGGCTAGCGTTAGCTTGATGCGTCTGTTCTCTAGATAATGGGTTGTAAGGGTATAGCACGGCTATGCCCCTACCTGACACTAGAAGCGGGCAGCAAAAGGCTGATAGCTAATTGAGAACTTCAATTAGGACTTATGGCAACAAAATTCCCAAAGTTTAGCCAAGACTTGGCTCAAGATCCGACAACACGCCGGATCTGGTACGGGATTGCCACTGCCCATGATTTCGAGAGCCATGATGGCATGACGGAGGAAAATCTTTACCAAAAGATTTTTGCATCCCACTTCGGTCATCTGGCAATCATCTTCCTCTGGACATCTGGCAACCTGTTCCATGTTGCTTGGCAAGGTAACTTCGAGCAGTGGGTGAAAGATCCCCTCAACGTCCGTCCCATTGCCCATGCGATCTGGGACCCTCACTTCGGTCAAGCGGCGGTGGATGCCTTTACTCGTGCAGGTGCGACAAATCCCGTTAACATTGCCTACTCTGGTGTCTATCACTGGTGGTATACCCAGGGGATGCGAACCAATGGCGACCTGTATACGGGTTCTGTCTTCCTGTTGATTCTGTCGGCGATCTTCCTGTTTGCAGGTTGGCTGCACCTTCAGCCTAAGTTCCGCCCCAGTCTCTCCTGGTTTAAGAATGCAGAGTCTCGCCTCAACCACCACTTAGCAGGTCTGTTTGGCGTTAGCTCTCTGGCTTGGGCAGGTCACTTGATTCATGTGGCAATTCCCGAATCCCGTGGTCAGCATGTCGGTTGGGACAACTTCCTGTCTACCCCTCCACACCCAGCGGGTCTGTTGCCTTTCTTCACAGGTAACTGGGGCGTGTATGCAGAGAATCCCGATACGGCGGCTCACATCTTTGGAACATCTCAAGGTGCGGGTACGGCGATCCTGACTTTCCTGGGGGGTTTCCATCCTCAGACAGAATCGCTCTGGCTGACAGATATGGCACACCACCATTTGGCGATCGCAGTTCTGTTCATCATTGCGGGACATATGTACCGCACCAACTTTGGAATCGGTCACAGCATCAAAGAAATGCTGGATTCCAAGAGGGGTCTACTAAGCTCTAAGAGTGAGGGTCAGTTCAACCTGCCTCACCAGGGTCTTTATGACTCAATGAATAACTCGCTGCATTTCCAGTTGGCATTTGCACTCGCGGCACTGGGGGTAATCACCTCGCTGGTGGCGCAGCATATGTACTCGCTGCCTCCTTATGCCTTCATGGCACGGGATTATACGACTCAGGCAGCCTTGTATACCCATCACCAATACATTGCTGGTTTCATCATGGTGGGTGCATTCGCTCACGGCGCGATTTTCCTCGTCCGTGACTATGATCCCGCTACTAATAAAGGCAATGTCCTCGATCGCGTTCTCAATCACAAAGAGGCGATCATCTCTCACCTAAGCTGGGTGTCTTTGTTCCTGGGCTTCCATACCTTGGGTCTGTATGTCCACAACGATGTGATGCAAGCCTTTGGTACTCCTGAGAAGCAAATCCTGATCGAGCCAGTGTTCGCTCAGTTCATCCAAGCCTCTCACGGTAAGCTGCTATACGGCTTCGACACGCTGCTTTCTAACCCTGACAGTATTGCGTCCACGGCTTGGCCCAATCACGGTAATGTGTGGCTGGCTGGCTGGCTGGATGCGATCAACAGTGGTAAGAACTCGCTGTTCCTGACGATCGGTCCGGGTGATTTCCTGGTTCACCATGCGATCGCGCTAGGTCTGCATACCACTACTTTGATTCTGGTCAAAGGTGCGTTGGATGCTCGTGGCTCCAAGCTGATGCCCGACAAGAAAGACTTCGGCTATGCCTTCCCTTGTGATGGTCCGGGTCGTGGCGGCACATGCGATATCTCTGGTTGGGATTCGTTCTACCTCGCCATGTTCTGGATGCTGAATACGATCGGTTGGGTCACGTTCTATTGGCACTGGAAGCATCTTGGTATCTGGAGCGGCAACGTGGCTCAGTTCAATGAGTCTTCCCCGACAATCATGGGCTGGCTGCGTGACTACCTCTGGCTCAACTCGGCTCAGTTGATCAACGGATATAATCCCTATGGCATGAATAATCTGGCTGTCTGGGCGTGGATGTTCCTGTTCGGACACCTCGTTTGGGCAACGGGCTTCATGTTCCTGATTAGCTGGCGTGGGTACTGGCAAGAGTTGATCGAAACCCTGGTTTGGGCACATGAGCGCACTCCTCTGGCAAACCTGGTTCGTTGGAAGGACAAGCCTGTGGCAATGTCAATCGTTCAAGGTCGTTTGGTGGGTCTAGCTCACTTCACGGTTGGCTACATTTTGACCTACGCCGCCTTCCTAATTGCCTCAACGGCGAGTCGATACGGTTGATCGGTTCGATCGCGTTGTAAATAAGTAAACACAATCCCCTGCCTCGCGGTGGGGGATTTTTGCTATGCTTTGCTCATGTGAGTTCTAGGTTCTTAGAAATGACATCTGAAAAGCCTGTAAACGAATCTAACAAGCTCAATCTAAGCCTTAAATTAGTTTCTGATCAAAATTCTGATCAAAATTCTGAATTGCCTAAACTAGTGTCGCAAATTAAGCTACCAGCAGAATTGAGGTTTGATTTGCCACCAGCGATGCAAGAGCAGCTTAAGTTAAAGCTTGTTGAACAAATTCAAGCACTTGATCAAAACTCTGAACCAAGCTCTGAATTACAGATTAACTTACCAACAGAATTGAGGTTTGATTTGCCACCACTGCAAGAGCAGTTTAAACCAAGCTCTGAATTGCCTAAATTATTGAAGAAAGTGGGACTATCAGAATTGAAATTGCCGGAACTTGAAGTGAATTTACAGTCAGCCCAGCAAGAAGTAAATCAGCAACAGCTTTTGATTGGTGATCTGAGACAAAAAGTTACTCAATTGGAGCGGGAATTAGTACGGATTAAGAGAAATGCTTCTAATCAATCTGCTTCTGTAGTAACTTCAACAATTAATACTTCTGCTTTTGGTCGTTTTGGAAGCAGTGATGAGGTTTTTTGGAGACGAGGCAACCGAATAATTGCCTTCTGCTCTGGTGGTGCTTTTCTAGGTGGAATTCTTGCTCAAGGGCTTGGTGCTGTTGTCGGGGCGATTGCTGGGGCTAGTTTAGGCTTACTGACAAAAGCTGACTAGACGGAGAATTTAAATGTGAATGGATTCAAGCTAATCCTATTAATCATTTGGGCAATTTTAACTATTTCTTTCTCCCTAGTCTACTACTTTAAAATCAAAAAACCTAATCGACTAAACTTTGAGTTTTCAGACTTCATAACCTTATCTGGGCTTGTTTTAGGGGTAATGTCAGGTATTAACCTAATCTATCTGGTATTTTTTTCAGGACAGATAAAGGAAGTTTTTGAGTTAGATTTTGAGGATATCATTACACTTGCGCTTGGTCCACTTGCAACGATCTGGCTCTCCATACAAGAAATCTGGAAACTGTTTGCTAAGTTGCAGCCGCAAGGAGGGCAACCCCAAGGGCAAAATCCCCCGTAGCGATCGAACTTCAATAGATGCTGGAACCATCGATCTTGAGTAAGTAGTTCACTCTAGCAAAAGTGTGAGATGGATATCTTGCCCGTCCAAACTTAGCAGGCATCTTGCCTGCTCCACGGAAAGTTCAAGGGTTCCAGGTTTTTAGTTGCACATCGCGTCACGGTAGCTTTTTAAAGGGGATTTAGGGAGATCAAACGGGTTTGAACGCTTTATCCATTTCATAGCTAAGATGCTTACGTTTCCATAAAAGCACAAAGACACAAAACCAAGGTAATGTTCCTTCTCTTCGTGTCTTTGTGTTTTCGCGATTTTAAATCATTTAGAGGTTTGCAAACATATTTGCAAATATCATAGTTGACGGCTATCCTCTTGGTGGGGAGATGGTTATGTCAATTTGAGTCACTTCTGCATCTGGACTCAGCGTACTTAATGGCGGATCGATCGCGGCTGCATTTCCAACAACGAGCGTGACAATGTTTTCGGGTTTCAAATTTTCTTCAGCGGCTCGTTGTACTTCTTCAACCGTAGTTTCAGCTACCTTTTGTTGATATTGAAAGATGAAGTCTTGCGGATAGCCATAATAGTCGTAGCGCATGACTCGTGACAAGATTTGGAATGGAGTTTGGAAGTTGAAGATGAATGCATTGAGTACAGAGTCTTTCGCACGAATTAACTCTGCTTCGGTAATTGGAGTAGTACGGATTTGCTCAATTTCTGTCAGAGTAGATTGAACAAAAGGAACCGTTGTTTCTGATTGCGTTTGCCCTCCTCCAATGAACAGACCAGGATAATCGAAGCGAGGTGACCAAAACGCATAAATAGAATAGGCTAACCCTTGACGCGATCGCACATTATTCACAAGTCGTCCACCTAATCCATTCATGACCTCATTGAGCACAGACATTGCTGCATAATCAGGGCGATCAAACCGATCGCCTAAATGCCCGATCTGAACACTACTTTGGGTTAATTGGGGCTGATCGACAAAGAATATTCCACCGACTTTTGCCTGAGAAACAGCCGGTAGAGAATCAGCATTCTCTGCTTTTGCATTTGGGTCAGGTTGCCAATCGCCGAATTGTGCTTCAATCAGAGATTTCATGGCTTCTGTCTCGAAGTCTCCGACAATCCCTAACAAAATATTTTGGGGTTGGAAGGATTGTTGATAGAAATTCATCAGGTCATCACGAGTGATGTTGTCGAGTGTGATGTATTCCACGGTACGGGCATAAGGACTGTCTGCACCGTAGATCAATTTTTGGAATTCGCGACCTGCAATACCGCTCGGATCATCATTGCGACGGGCGATCGATCCTTGCCACTGACTTTTAGACAGGTCAAGTTTATCTTGCGGAAAGGCTGGTTGACGCAACACTTCTGCAAACAGCCCAAATACTTCTGGCAAATCTTCACTCAACGTACTAAAACTGGCAAATCCCGATGTCGTATCAATTCCCGTTTCTACTGAGGCGGCGCGTTGTTCCAATATTTGATTTAACACATCTGCGGGATGCGCTTGAGTGCCGCCGCTTCGCATGACTTCACCTGTAATAGAGGCTAATCCGACCTGATCGGCAGGTTCTAGCCGTCCTCCTGTGTAAATCATAGAATTGCCGTATACCAAGGGCAGTTCATGATCTTCCAGTAGGTAAACATTCATGCCATTGTCTAACTCGACGCGAGTGTACTCTGGCAACTGAATTTCTGGAGCGGGTGGTAAGTCTAATTCTGTATAGTGACGGGGTGTAACCGCGAGAGCAGACGATCGTCCAAATCCCACAATCGCTACTGCCATCACCACTGCCAACAGCCCGTACCGAAGCCACGTCTGACTGCGATCGCTCCACCAAATTTTGAACCATTGCATGATCACTAAAACTCCCTTAATTCGCAGTCAATAACTTGCCGATCGTCAGATTTTGAGGCTGGAAGAGTTCCTGCGCGACTCGTTGCACATCTTCCGCCGTGACCGCATCAATTTCTTTCAATTCTTCAAACAGATTGCGCCAACTGCCTGTTTTGGCTTCATATTCAGGCAGTAGACTTGCCATCCCCTGGTTAGAAGCTAGAGCTTGTAGCAGACTGGCACGAGTTTGAGTTTTGACGCGATCGAGTTCTTCGGCTGAGACGGGTTCTGTCTTCAAGCGTTGGATTTCGGTATCCAAAGCCGTTGCCACTTCCTCGATCGTGTGGTTGGGAGCGGTGAGCGCATACAGCAACATCAGATTGGAGTAGCGATCGCCCGGAAAGCTATTCGACACATCCACATTGAGCGCCAGTTGTTGCTCGATCATGGATTTGTAGAGTCGGGAAGTTCGCCCACCCACTAACAAACTGGCAATCATTTGATACACCGCATTATCAGGAGCCGTAATTGCCGGACGCTGATAGCCTTCTAAGTACCAGGGTTCCGAAGGGAGTTCTAAGACAATTTCATTCGGTTCTGTCTGAGTCGGTGCAGTTGCCTCAATCTCTGGAGCAGACGATCGCGCTTGATATCGCCCGAAATACGCCTCTGCAAATTCTTTCACTTGATTTGGATCAACATCACCCACGATGCCAATGATGATATTGTCGGGAGTGTAATGCGCTTCATAAAATTCTTGAATGTCTTGACGGGTGAGGCTAAGAAGATCGGCTTCATACCCAATCACAGGACGACCATATGGATGTCCGGGGAGAGCCGTTTCCAGAAAGACCTCAATCATTTTGCCGATCGGGGAATTGTCTGTGCGTGCTCGACGCTCTTCCAAAATCACATCTCTCTCTTCATAAAACTCCCGAAAGACGGGTGCAAGAAAGCGTTCAGACTCTAATGACATCCACAGTTCCAATTTGTTTGAGGGGAAGCTGTAGAAATAGCGCGTTGCATCGGCGGATGTCGTTGCATTTAATCCTACGCCGCCAGCCTGCTCCACAATCTGACCAAATTCATTTTGCTTGATGTATTGCGCCGCTTCCGACTTCACCGTGTCAAACTCTTCTTGCAACTTAACGACTTCCTCAGTTTGTCCAGCCGTTTGCGCCGCTTGCAGTTGAGTGAATAGGGTGTCGAGGCGATCGAGTAAGGGTTGCTCAGCTTGATAATCGAGCGTACCAATCTGAGTTGTACCCTTAAACGCCAAATGTTCTAGAAAGTGAGCGGCTCCAGTTTTGCCCTCCTGCTCGTAGGCTGACCCAATATTCACATAGGTCATGAAGGAAACCACCGGAGCCTGATGCCGCTCCATGACAATGAACGTCATGCCATTATCTAGCGTGAACTCAGTAATCCGATTGACTACTCCATCAATGTAGGGCTGGATATCGACTTCAGGTGCAGTTTGAGCGAACGCAGGTTGTTGGGATAACCCTAAACTGAGAACGAACGCTAACAGAAGGGCAACAAGGCGATGCCACGAGACTCGATCGAGCCGAAATCGATCGAGTCGGAATAAGTGACAAAGCGATCGTGCCTGACGATGGGCAGCTAAGGGATTGAGGTAATGCATGAAATTAATGAAACAATACCAATATTCCAGGATATAGACTATATCACTCAGAGTATGATTGCTACCCTAAAGAAGCACATGCAGAGATAGTCCGTCGGCGGGGTGAGGATTTAGAAATTGCGGGTTAGGACGATCGCTTTGCCCATCTTCGCTCATTTAGCCCTAATCGTTGGTGCGTTTCTGTTAATCAGATAAGGAGGCAAGTGCAAATGGTGCAAGTTCCTGAAATGATGTTGACATTGCAGGAGTTTCTGATGCTGCCGGAAACCAAGCCAGCGAGTGAATATATTGATGGACGGGTTTTTCAGAAGCCAATGCCACAGGGAAAGCATAGTACATTACAGGGTGAATTAGTCACAGTGATTAATTCAATTGTTAAACCGAAGCGGATAGCACGGGCTTTCCCAGAGTTACGCTGTACGTTTGGTGGACGATCGATCGTTCCTGATATTGCAGTTTTTGCATGGGAACGTATTCCTCTTGATGAACGAGGTTATGTTGCTAATTCTTTTGAGCTTGCACCGGATTGGACGATCGAAATTCTTTCTCCAAAACAGAGCCAGAATCAAGTAACACGAAATATTTTGCATTGTCTGAAACACGATTGCCAACTCGGTTGGCTCATTGATCCAGAGGATGAGTCTGTGGTGATTTATCCACCCAAGCAGCAACCAGAATTTTTCGATCAGCAAAATGCTATTTTGCCTGTTCCAAATTTGGTAGCAGATCTCCAATTAACGCTCGGAGATTTGATTGAATTGATGAAAGGGTAATGGTCTAATTTGAAATCTTCAGTAAGAAGCTTTGACCTAATGTTGTAGTGATGCCAGCCGTCAGTGCAACAATAAATCTCATCAAAATTCGATCGACGATTAAAGGGTTTACTCTTGATCTTCCTCGTCTTCAAGGATAGTTCCTAAATATTGTTGAACAAACGCGATCGCGGCATCTGGACTAATTTGTTTGATCGCTCTCGTCATTGCGGCAATCTCTTCAGCCGTGGGATCGATGCCATAAAACCAGCGATCGACTTTCACGCGGCTGATGCCCATCGTTGTCGCCAGATTGTCATGACTAATTTCATACGTTTTTAGCACTTGTCTAAGAGTTTGAGTGGCTCGTCCAACGTTGAGAATGTCACCTAAGTAGAGTTGGACAAATTCTCTAGCGGCTTCAGGGTTGAGTTGTTGTAGGGCTTTCGTAATCTCGACAATGTTTTCGGCACTTGGATCTACTCCGTGAAACCAGCGACCAACATTAACCCGACTGATGCCCATTTCGACAGCTAATCTGTTCTGGCTAATTTCGTGAGTCTCTAGTACTGACCGAAGTGCCTGACTCGCCTTTCCCATGCCCCCAATGGTGTCAGAGGATGTTGAGCCAGTAAATGTCATTTTTGTATTTACAAAACTACTATTTTTGTTCATACTCATGATAGAACTCTAACAGGAGAATAACCTTAATGGCTCAAGAATTTGTCCCTAGTCCCAGTGAATCTTCAGAGATTCCTAAGCCTCCTCAGTCATCCGGATTGTCTAAACCCAAGCGAGAGCCTGTGAGAGTGATGGTGATTGGCTCACGGCATGGCGTAAACGTGATCATTCAGACATTGCACAGTAAAGACTTTGCTAATGCCGATGATTGGAGTGAGTTGCAGATTGAGCCAGTGACAGGGCAGATGATGAGCGTTGTGACGAAATATGTTTGGTCAGAGTAGAAACCAGAATAAGTAGAAACCAGAATTAACGACATGTGTAACTTCTTGACATCGCTCGTGGGATGGGCGTCTCGCCCGTCCAGATCAGGGCAGGCATCTTGCCTACCCCCCAAAAAATCAAAACTTGTAGCCGTAAAGTTGCATATCGGGTGAATTAATGAGTAAACATTACGGTTGAGGCGATCAGGGGCGTTGATCCGATATAGTTCCCTATGGACAGGATTTTTTTGGATCTTGGATTGGCGATCGCTTAGGAGTGTGGTTCAGTGTTAGGGAAAAATCGGCGACGGAGTACAGTTCGGACGCTACTAGCAACCTTGCTAGCCGGAATATTGGGATTCATTGCAATGAGTTGTGGCAGTCCTCAAGGGTCATTCCCAATTCCAGGGTTATCTAAACCTCCTCATCGGCTTTCAGAAGTTGCTCCACCACAAGCCATCCGAGAACTCCGGCAAGCCTTGGAGAGTTATCAGCCCCAGGTTAAAATTCTCAGCCCTCGCTCAAATGACATCCTTCAAGACACAACGGTTTCAGTCAAGCTTCAGGTCAACGATCTGCCCATTTTCAAGGACAAAGCACTCGAATTGGGACCGCATTTGCAGTTTATTTTAGACAACCAACCCTACGAAGCGATTTATGATGCCAGTCAGCCGATCGTCCTTGAAGATCTTGATCCTGGAACGCATACCATTCGCGTCTTTGCGTCCCGTCCGTGGCATGAAAGCTTTAAGAACGAAGGAGCTTACGCCCAGACGACTTTTCATCTCTTCACCAAAACGCCAGAACATAATCCTGATCCAACACAACCCCTTTTGACGTACAGCCGTCCTAAAGGCAGCTATGGTGCGGAACCTGTGATGCTGGATTTTTATCTGACTAATGCTCCCTTGCACGTCGTAGCGATGGAAAGCCCGGACGATGAAATTTTGGATTGGCAGATTCGCTGCACTATCGATGGCGAAAGTTTTATAGTCGATCGATGGGAACCCATTTACCTCAACGGATTGAAACCTGGTAAAAACTGGGTACAGCTAGAATTATTGGATGAAAAGGGCAACCCTTATCCGAATGCGTTTAACAATACGGTTCGTGTGATCACCTATGAACCTGGCGGCACAGATACCCTCTCTAAACTCACACGCGGTGAACTGTTAGCATCAGAGGCGTTTGGCATCATCGATCCGAACTATGTGCCACCTCCACCGGAACCTGTCATTGTCCCAGAGCCAGAACCCGTTCCAGAGCCAGAATCTAGCCCGATCGTGGAGCCAGAACTCCCAACTGAGCCAGAATCGTTACCCGAAGACATGCCAACGTTAGAACCTTTCCCGACAACGGCGGAACCTGGAGAATTGCCGGAAATAGAAACTCCGACAGAAGCGCCGATCGAACAGAACCCTGAAGAAACTCCTATAGCCCCTATAACCCCTATAGCCCCTGTAACCCCGATCGTCCCTATCCCAGAACCCACACCAGAAGCGATCGACTCTCCCATTGTTGAAGAAAAAATCAAAGAGCAACTTCCAGCCGAAGTTGAGCAGCAGTTAGAAGAACTCGAATCGCTTCCGGCTGAAGAATCTTCTGAAGAAGCACCGGATAGTTTAGTCCCGCTCCCAACGGCAGGAGAGCCAGCACTGACGATCGCTCCGCTCCCTCCCTTCGCCCCGACTCCAGAACCCGCTCAGGACAAAAGTCTAGTCGAGCGTACCAAAACTTTCTTCAATCGCTTGTTGCAGCGATCGCCCGAACCCGCCGTATCCCCATCTTCTTCTCCCTTAATTGATATCCCATTGCTAGAACCGACCTTGGAACCGTTGGAAGAGCCAATCATAGAGCCAGAAGTCCCCTTCACCCAAGAAGAACTACCCACGCTAGAACTACCCAATACGCTCCAAGCCCCAACTGAGCCTGAAGAAGTGGAACCTATTTTCCCTGAACCTGAACCTTCCTCCGAAGCAGAACAATCCCCTGATCCCTCCACCCCAAGCCGCTACCAGCCGCCCTTCACCCTATCTCTCCCAACGTTGCTTCAGGCAAAATGAGCATGGCATCCCCAAACGAATAGAAGCGATAGTTTTCAGCGATCGCGACCTGATACAGTTCCAACAATCGCTCTCGCCCAATTAAGGCACTCACCAGCATCATCAAACTCGATTTGGGCAAGTGAAAGTTGGTGATCATGCCATCAATGACGCGCCACTGATAGCCAGGGTAGATAAATAAATCTGTCTTCCCACAAAGCTGCACCGTTCCGGTTTGAGCTACCCCTTCCAACGCCCGGACTACTGTAGTCCCCACGGCAATCACCCGTCCTCCCGTTGCCTTCGTCTGCTGAATTTTCTCTATCGTTTCGGGTAACACTTCTAGCCATTCGCTGTGCATTTTATGCTGCGTAATATTTTCTGCTTCCACAGGACGGAACGTGCCAACGCCCACATGGAGCGTGATGAATGCCTGCTGAATGCCTTTTTCCTGCAATCGATCGAGCAGTTCTGGGGTGAAGTGTAATCCGGCAGTAGGAGCCGCTGCCGAGCCGAGATGTTTGGCATAAACCGTTTGATATTGCTCTGGCTCAGCATGAGAATGCGTGATGTAAGGGGGAAGCGGCACAACTCCCAGTTGCGGTAAGACTTGTAGCAGTGATTTTCCGTCGGGGAGGTTGAATTGAAGCAATCGTCCACCTGTATCAGGCTCGACAGCCAGAACGATCGCAGTTAGTGAATCAGAAAATTCGATCGTCACTCCTGGTTTCAGGCGTCTCCCCGGTTTCACCAGTGCCAGCCAACAATTGGACGACTGTTCTTCTAGAAGCAAAACTTCCACTTTTGCCCCACCTCCCTTTCGCCCATACAGCCTCGCCGGGATCACACGAGTATTATTGAGTATCAGTAAATCGCCAGGTTGGAGCAAATCAGGCAACTCTCGAAAAATATGATGGCGGTAACGAGGTGCAACTTCAACTACCAACAAACGCGAACGATCCCTTGGAACTACCGGATTTTGGGCAATTCTATCTTCGGGTAGATGATAGTTGTAAGCAGAAAGGGTGCGATCGAGACTCACATTGGCTTCAGAAGGAGCGGACATGTCCACGTTTTAGTTTTAATCGAAAATTGGGTGGAATCCCCCATACAAGGATGGGGAACTTTCCCCTAGTGGCAAGTCAAACATTTAGAGAAGATAAAGGTGTAGCATTTGCCAGGATTGCCAGTCATGGAATATCTCTATTACCTCGCGAATGCCAGCCTGACGTTGAGAGTAGTTGAATACCTCCATGGAATGCCCTGGCTTCCAGTCCGCTTCATGACAGTCATTCACCAAATTGATGGATGGGTGGTCAAAATCAGATTATGCCGTTCCCTAGATCCACGCGAAGATGGGGATTTCCGAGCATTCTTGAATGAGCTAGGCATTCCCTATGAGCCTGAAATTCGAGTTCGGATGGCACTTTGGGGTCTGGAAACAGGGCAATCGCCCGTTGAGGTAATGCGTCGCTATCAGGTGGCAGTCGTTTCTCATGGTAGCCCCGATCGTCGTGAAATTGAAGAGTTTCGTAAGCAGTTTGTTCAGGGACTAGGATACTGTCCTGAAACCCTTGCTTAATCCCTTTTAAGCTTGACAGATTTGGGTGGTGAATATTGGGCGCACGGGTATGTGCGCCTTTCTTTTTGCTTAAGAACAAGCAAGGTCGGGGAACAATATGCCGTGCCCCTACAGAGGAATCGTGCAAGTTATTGAATGCAAATTCCTTAGTCAAACGCCGCCGGAATATAGTGTTGCAACGTCAGACGGTAGCCTTCAATCGGTACACGTTTCCCTAACTCCACTGGCACTGAAATCTGACCAGATTGGATAGAAATGGTTGGAATATCTGGCGAACCAGACGATCGCTGACATTTCACCAGCGCCACATCAAATCGACAGGGCAGATCAGCCAGGTGAGGGCGATCGGCTAAAAAAAACTGAGCAGCTTGCCAGAGTTTCGCTTGTTTTTGAGGTGTAATGGCTAACAACCCACCATTATCCCAATTGCCGCTACTCCGGGCTTTCACTTCCACGAAGGCTAGAGCAGCTTGAGTGGGTTGCAGACGAGACGATTCAATCTGGGCAATGAGATCTAATTCTCCCCATCGGCAATGCCAGCGTCGCTGTAAAATCTGCCATCCTTGCCCAATCAGCCACTGAGCAACGATCGCTTCTGCCAGGATGCCAATATCCTGAGTCGAGCGAGATTTAGAATGGGGCGATCGGTTTGATGAAGAAGCAGTCACAGCAGTTCGGGCGGGAGTCGAGTACTATCTAGATTGGTTGATTATAAACTAACCTTAGTAGCTGTTACTCACGGTACCCGATTCAGCATGATTCCTATAGCGGGTTTCAATTGCGTTCAATCCACCAACCTTGGACGGGCAAGGTATGCCGTGCCCCTTCGCTTATCGCATTCAACTGAAACCTGCTGTAAGCTGGTTCCTGCGTTTCTAATAATCTTGCGGCAGATCTTGCTCCAGACGCTCCAGGCTCCTCTTTCATGTCGGGTTTATCTAGTTTTAGGTTGGGCGATCGTCTGTCTGACCCTGTTTCCCGCCTCTACAGCCCTGGCAGACAATTACAACAAAGAATTTCTAGTCGATGTCGATTTTTCTGGACAAGTGTTGACGGATTCTAGCTTCACGAAAGCAAATCTACGAGGTGTTAACTTCAGTGGCGCAGACTTGCAAGGCGTCAGTTTCTTTGGTGCCAATCTAGAAGGAGCTAATCTAGAGGGTGCTAATCTCAGTAATGCCACGCTGGATACGGCTCGCCTCTCCCATACCAATTTGCAGAATGCCATCTTAGAAGGAGCGTTTGCCTTCAATGCTAAGTTTGATGGAGCGATCATCGACGGGGCAGACTTCACAAACGTACTGTTGCGCTATGATGTGCAAGATCAGCTTTGCGAGGTAGCGGAGGGCATCAACCCTATCACCGGACGAGAAACCCGCGAAACGTTAGAGTGTTTCTAGTCCAGGATTGCATCAAGCTGAATCCCTTTCAATTTGCCCATACCACTTCTCAGAGTTTTTGTGAGATGGGCATCTTGCCCGTCCACTGATACAGACTAGTGATGCAGACTAGATGCGGAACAGCCTATCCGTGGGGACGAACAACCAATCGCGACACAGAGTATCCATTTAAATAGGGACGAACCGCCGTTCGTCCCTATACAGAGTATTCCTATCCACTATCCCTATACAGAGTATCCCTATCAAGCGGATCTACCGTGTACACACCAGTCGATCGGGTTGAGGTTGAAGGGGGTCTTGCCCCTAAATCCCCCAATTCTGGGGAACTTTGAGCAGGTTCGGTTCCGGGTTCGGTTCTCCCAGAATTGGGGGTTAGGGGGCGGTTCGGCAGGAGTTGGGTTAGATTCAACCACTTGTGCGTACATGGTAGATCAAGCGGATGGGGAACAAAGAGGCTGTTTAGAGGATCAGTGAAGCTTTGAAGGCTTAGGTAGATTAACTATGGATAGACGTGAATTTTTGGGTTGGGTTGGAGTTGGTAGTGTTGCAAGTTGTTTGCCTGTCGCCCTTGCCGCCTGCACTCCTCAAAATCAACAATCACAAGCACCTGACTCAAACGAACAATCGCCAATACCTGACAGTTCTGCTCAATCAGAAGGCTTTCAAACGGTGGGTACGGTTGCTGAACTTGACCAAACAGGACAACTGCTGGATGAAGAGTTTGCAGGTGGTGCCGTCCTGGTTGTGCGAAATCCCAATGATCCGCAGGCGATCGTTGCTGTTAACCCAACTTGCACCCACGCCGGATGTACCGTTGAATGGCAAGCTGATCAGCAAGCCTTTGCCTGCCCTTGCCACGGTTCACGATTTGCTGCCGATGGCACCGTCCTTCAAGGTCCTGCCTCTCGACCGCTGTCTACCTACGATGCCAAGCTAGATGGAGAGACAGTGTTAGTTAAAAGCTAATTCAAAGTGAGGGGAGTATGAGAGTGATGGAGTACGAAGCTGGTTGACTGACAAAAGTCCTGAACCTACCTGAACCTACCTGAACCTACCTGAACCTAACAGTCTTGTGAGCCGCACTCGTTCTTCCCAGGTTCTATCTGAGAATGCCTCTGAAATGGCTCTACCACTGGCTTACGGGAGGTGGAGCCTCCGAAGTGGCATTCCAGGTAAAGCCCTACCCTCTGATCCCTGACATCTGCCTTCATTTTGCTGAAGCCGTTTTAAGCCAACGGGTGATGAGAAGAATTAGGGCAATGGTGACAATAATCTCTGCCCAAAATAGAGAGAAGAAATCGCTGATAGTCCCGACTGGCGGGACACCGGGCTGAGCATTGCGAATGATGGGGAATGCAAACATTAAGATACTCATCCAGCCTAGTATCGCGAAATCTGGCTGTTTCAATCGGCTTGTCCGGATGGCAACTAACAACGCCAGGGTTGACAACACCCACATCATCATCATGATCACAACAGCGAAGACTTGAATGGCGATCGTCCGCACCATGACCACATCGATCGACACAAACACATCTGCATTTTCATCCGTTGATTTCAACGTGCGATTGAATGCAGGCTGATAGGCAATGTCAAAGCCAGGGACATTTGCGACGAAATTCAGCACAAGGGGAACTGGCTCTAGGGTTGGGGAAACATCCGCATTTGCGGGAGTCGGCGTTAGCGCAATTAAAACTCTAGCGGTATGTTTGTCAAAAGGATAATGATCAATTTCTCCTTGCCCAATACTAAATGTCACCTGCGGAATCGAGATCGGTTCATTCGCCTCAAACGGAACTTCAACAAATTCTTGCTCTACGCTGTTCGTCCGGAGGACAAGCGCCTGAGACAGAAAAACCGGAATATCGCCTCGATAAATCCCTCTCGGTTCAAATCTCAGATTGGCTTTTAGTTCACCTGCGATCGGGTCGATCGATAGCACAGTCAGATTGACCTGCACTACATCTTCAGCCGATTTGGGCACCGATGAAACAGGATGACCGTCAGAAGCACTAGTTTTAAGAGAAACTGCCGGAACACCCGCTTGAGCCGTCGCTATTGGAATGCTGCTAAACAAGCCAACGTGAAGCACGACAACCAGGATGAAACTGCAAATTCCGAGAAGCAAGGGTTTCATCAAACTCTCCGATACACACCGATGGGTAAAAGGTAAAAGGCACACTAATGTTTTCCCTTTTCCTTTTGCCCTTTTCCTTTTTCCCTAGTTATGTCCCATCCGATCGCTAAGTTGTGAGTAGGTTAGGTCGGATTGCGAATTGGTATGAGAAGGGTTACGCACCGCAAGTCCTTAGCTTTGAGATCTCTCTAGGGCGTCTTTGAATTCTCCAACCCAGGGAATCTGTGCCAGATCATCAAGTGTCACTTGGCGCTGTTGCTGATCGAGATCGGCTATGCGTTGGTTCTCGGCGTAGATTTGTTGCTGATAATACTGACACAATTCTGGTGCGTTCGCGCAATCTGTTTGCTTCCAGAGATCAAGGAAATGGCGACGGCGTTTGTCACACATGACTCGTTCCATTCCGGCGATCGCCGCCCGAATCACCAGAGGTGCCCGTAAAATATCCCGCTTCGCCTTTTCATCCAGTTGAAAAAGTGGGTAAATTTGCGCCTGTTTGTCCGGAAATTCGGTGCAGCGATCGCGCAGTTGAGAGAGGAGATCGGCAGGCTGGGGGGATGGGGAGGGTGCCTGATTGTCGGCGTCTTTAAGTTCCAGGATTTGCTGCCACAGGAAGCGATGATGGGCGAAGCTGAAGTCTAGGTCTCGCTCCTCCAGGGATTGCATGATGAGCGTTCGATACTCGGATAAGTGTAAATAGAGGCGGAGTAATTGGGCTTCAGATTCTTCCAGGAGGGTTCGATCGCCCGGACGCTGCCACTTTTGCGATCGTCCATGCCAACGTTGTCCCCGGACTTGCGTTCGCAGATCAGATTCTAGCTGTACGGCAAGACGCGCATTCCCCTGACTGAGAATTTCCGCACAGTAGTGGATGTAATGGGTTCTCAAGGTGGCATTGGGCAGGTTTCCAAGCAGCTTGACGATTTCTTGAGTACCTTGCTGAAACTGGTCAGCTTGGTGCAAATCGGAGTCTGCTAAAATTTGTTGAATCTGCCAGTCGAGCCACAGAGGAGCGTTGTCTAACAACGCTTGATAGTCGGCGGCAGAGTGGGTTTTGAGGAATTCGTCGGGGTCTTTGCCTTGCGGGATAGTGAGGATTCGCAACTGTACTTCGCCCTGATACGCCAAATCAGCGATTTCACCGATCGCCCGTTCCGCTGCCTTCGTGCCTGCGGCATCTGCATCAAAGTTCAGAACAATCTGCTTAGATTCGGTGTAGCGTAATAACTGCCGGATTTGAGTGACGCTGAGAGCCGTGCCCAGTGAGGCAACGACATTCGTAATTCCGGCAGCATGGAGGGCAATCACATCAAAGTAGCCTTCGACGATAATCACTCGATCGTGCTTGGCGATCGCCGTTCTGGCTTTATCCAAGGCAAACAGCGTTTTACCTTTGTCGAATAATTCGGTTTCGGGAGAATTGAGATATTTGGGTTGCTCATCGCCCAGCGATCTGCCGCCAAACCCAATCACCCGTCCTTGCAAATCGTGAATGGGAATCATCAGACGATCGCGGAATCGATCATAATGCCCTCGTCCCTCTTGACGGGGCACAATCAATCCGGCTTTCTCGACCAGCTCTACCGGATAGCGTTTCTGCTCAATCAGATAACCGTAGAGGGTTTGCCAGCCTGCCGGAGCATAACCCAACTGAAACTGCTGAATCGTCTCCTGGCTTAGTTGCCGTTTGTCTCGCAAGTAGGGTAATGCGGCTTCTCCTTGAGACTGCTGTAGCGCGTGTTCATAAAACCGAGCCGTCAGCGCCAACACATCATAGAGTTGTTCTCGCAGAGAGATCTGGCGCTGTAATTCCTGTCGTTGGGCAGGTTCTAGGGTCTGAATGGGTACCTGGTAGCGTTTTGCCAAATCCAACACGACATCAGCAAACGATCGCTTGCCTGTCTCCATCAAAAATGTGATGGCATTCCCCCCTACACCACAGCTAAAGCAGTAGTAAAACTGTTTAGTCGGGCTGACACTAAAACTAGGAGACTTGTCATCGTGAAATGGGCAGAGTCCAGTAAAATCCTTGCCCCGCTTCCGCAACACCACATGATCTGAGATGACATCCACAATATCAACTCGTTGCTTCACTTGCTCGATCGTGTCTGGATGCAGGCGGGGGATGTCCATTGAGTTTTAGGTTTTGAGTTTTGAGTTTTGAGTTTTCGTAAGGTGTACTAGCTGTTGCTTAGCACACCCTACCCCTAGTTGATGGACGTTGTGAACGTAGCGTTATCTTATCGCAGATTTGGATTTTGTCCACTATCTGTGGAGCAATCTATAATGAGTTACCGCTATAGATAGTATTGGCGTTTCGCAGAACACTCTTCAAAGTTTCCTAGAATTAGGGGAGCTAGGGGGCGAATGCAGGACATTTAATACGTTTCAAACATTCTCTTAACAGACGATCGGCATAGCGCACTAATTTTGGGAAGGGTATGCGTTTTCATAGTTCAAACGTATCACATTCAAGCAGTTCGATAGATTTTTGTAAATTATCTATTGGTAGCAAATGGTAGGGGCGAACCGCCGTTCGCCCTTACAGCGATCGAATATAGCTATGGCAATCATTCAAGTGAGCGAATTGATATAAGGGGCGATCGATCGCAGTCTGGTGGAATTCTGGTGGAAAAGGAGCGCAGATGGGACGGATTTTTATTTCAACGGGAAACGGTGGATGGGGAAATGGATATGGATACAGTGAGGCAAGGGTTATCGATCGCGCTACTACGGTTCAGGCGACGATCTTGTTACGGGATTTGGTCGTGCAGAATTTACGATCGCGCCACTACAATGCTTTGGCTGTCCCAGATGATTTGAGTCTGGCTCAAACGATCGCCTGGATTAACAATCGTATGGCTCCTGGTGACATCGCCCTGGAACTTTATGTAATTCCCAAAGAGTCCACTGATCAAGGCGTAGCGGTCTTCTATATTGCCCACAACGAACAGCGCAAAGCTCACGCTGACCATCTCCTCCAGGCCTATCTCCAACGAGTCCCTCAAATCCTCAACCGAGGGGCAAAACCCGACACTCAAACCCTCATAGGCAACGTTCCCTTTTGTCGTCAGGTGATGATTCCAGCCCTGTGGATGGAGATTGGCTTTCCGATGAGTTCCGATCAGGATCAGTCTCTCCAAAATCAAAGTCAGAGTATTGCCCTTGGACTAGCGGAAGGGTTGGCAACCTGGAGTCGATCGGTAGCTTCCGCATCAGGAACGATGGCTCCTTATCCAACGATCGAGATTAGCCTGAATGGAGCTATTTATGATGATGAAGGGATCTCGGTAGACGGAAACGCCTATATTCCTATGGATCTCGTCGATCAGTTGGGGATTGAGTTGCTACCAGATTCGCCCATCCGCCGACTCGACTACCGCCATATTGTGTATGTACGGGCGATCGACCTGCGCGACTTCAACATCGCCATCCGCAAAAGCGAAGACACACAGACAGTGCTGCTGCAATCAATTTTGCCAATTGGCTCAGGACAGATCGATCGGCTCATGGGGCGAGGCAACACCTCAGAAGTGCAAATGATGATGTTTGTGAAAAGCCATCATCCCGATGGGTTGACTCGGTTCTCAGACTTGCCCAAGCTCTACCGCGAGGAAGGGGCGATCGAGGGAATCAACCACGATATCGCCTTTGCTCAAATGTGTATCGAAACCAATTTTCTGCGTTTCGACAAAGCCATAAAGCCTGAACAGAATAACTTTGCCAGGTTAGGCACTGTTCGAGGCGGAATCGGCGGAGCTAGCTTCTCTAGTGCCCGCCTCGGAGTTCGTGCCCAAATCCAACACTTAAAAGCATACGCTAATACAGAACCGCTCGTGCAGGCGATCGTCGATCCGCGCTTTCAGTTGGTGCGTCGCGGAATTGCCCCTTCAGTGCATCAACTCAGTGGACGTTGGACAGCCGACTCACACTATAGCCACAAGATCCTGTCAGTCCTACGACGACTATACGAGTCGGCAGGCTTTCTTTAGATTGGGCGGGCAAGAGGCGAACGGCGGTTCGCCCTTACCGTATCCTCTACAGTCCTGGCAAGTTTAGCCCACCCGTTAACTCTTCCATCTTCTCGCGCATGGTGGCAGTCGATCGGTTGTAAGCATCTTTCATCGCGGCTGTCACTAGATCAGATAGCACTTCGGCTCCTTCACCCAGGACATTCGGAGAGATTTCCACGCGACGGGGTTCTTGATTGCCACTCAGGATGACTTTCACTAGCCCACCCCCGGCTTCGCCTGCAATTTCCATTTGCTCCAGTTCTTCTTGGAGGCGCTTTGCGCCTTCTTGAACCTGTTGCGCTTTTTTAAGAGCCTCGGTCAGTTCCTTCATCTTGCCCAGACCGAATCCAAAGCCTTGCCCTTGTCCTTTTGACATAATTCTCTGCCCTGTGTGGGTGAACATTAACGAAACAGCAACTCCCACCCTACGAGATTTTGTGACTCATCTCGTCAGCCCATCGCCTACAGAGGAGCGGGTGAGTCTCCTCAAGTTATACCTTATCTCATCAGAAAACAACGTTAAGCCACTTGGAACTCTCCGAGCATTTTCACTTCTGGCTCTAGCCACAATGACCACTGCTGCTCAACTTTATGCTGGACATACCAAATGAGTTGAAAGATATCGCTAGCCGTGGCGTTACCGCAGTTGAGGATGAAGTTAGCATGACGTTGAGCAACTTGGGCACCCCCAATTTGATACCCTTTCAAACCAGTTTGTTCAATGAGCCAACCCGCTTTGTAGGAGTTGGGGTTACGAAAGACACTGCCGCAACTGGGTAGGTGATAAGGCTGAGTGGTGCGTCGCTGATTGAGATGAGTTGATGTGGTTGCCAACATTTCGTCTGCATCACCACCCGGTCGAAGTTGGAACGTGGCTTGCGTCACCAACCGGATCAATTGCGGTGCAGATTGGCTCGTGTTGTTTTGTAAGATTGAGGTGCGATAGCTGTAGTTTAGGTCAGATGGAGTCAAGATACTAACAGAGCCATCTAGCGAAAGGATGTGCGTGTTGATGAGCAAATCAGCGATACAGCTATGGTGTGCGCCTGCGTTCATCACGACGGCTCCTCCAACCGTACCGGGGATGCCCACTGCCCATTCTAAGCCGCTCCAGCCATGTTCTGCGGCTTGCCATGCCAATCGAGGGATGGGTTCTCCGGCTCCGGCTGTGACTTGCCCCGTTTCAGAGTCGAAGTGGAGACGACGCAGGTGACGAGTAGAAATGACTAAACCCGGCAGCCCTCGATCGCTCACCAACAAATTGCTTCCTGCTCCTAAGAGGGTGATTGGCAAGCTGCGATCGTCTGCCCACTCTAAACTCGCTTGTAAGTCTTCGGTTGTCCGAGGGGCAACGTATAGCTCGGCTGGCCCTCCAACTCGAAACGAGGTCATTGTGGCCAATGGCACGAGCGGTTTAATTAAGCAATCGCTACCTGGAAGGCGAATAGGTTGAGGCTGACTGCCCAATGGCATGAACCAAGGATTACCGATATCCATCAGGAGAGGCTTAGAACTGGCTCTCATGGGAGCGTGAGTACTGGGAGAATCTTGAGAGAGCGTCATGATTGCACAGGGTTGGGAATGCTTAGCGTTGACTAGGAGAGGTCGAGTCCAGGAAGAATCGCCGTGATTGAGCGAATGAGGAGACGAGAACTACGCCGGACTACAGCAGGCTTGCGACTTGATTTGATCAATTTGCTGGTAGTGGGCAACGAGTTCCGGAATTACCCGATTTAAGTTACCGGCTCCCAGGAAAAGAACGAGATCACCTGGCATGAGGGTTTCCATCAAATAAGCGGAAACGGTCTGGAGAGTCGGTTGATAGGTGACGTGGGGATGGTGGATGGCGATCGCCTCTGCGACTTGTTGCCCAGTCACCTGACCTAGACTCAGTTCACCCGCACTGTAAATGTCCGTAGTGACGACTAGATCAGCATTCCCAAACGATTGAGCAAATTCTCTCAGGAAGGTTTGTGTACGGCTATAACGGTGAGGTTGAAAGACAGCAACGACCCGATGTTGGTCCGTATTAGATGATTGCACCCGCAAACGAGCAGCGGTCAGCGTGGCTTGGATCTCACTTGGATGATGAGCATAATCATCAATGAAGCGAATTTGGTTTTGTTCACCTCGATGTTCAAACCGACGACGGGCACCTTCAAATGTGGCGAGGACGGGAGCCATCTGAGCAAATTCCAGACCCAGGAAGCGTCCGACGGCGATCGCAGAGAGTGCGTTGCTCAGGTTATGCGACCCTAAGAGTTTCAGGTTTAGTTGCCCAAGAATTTCGCCCCGTTCCCAGATTCGAGCAACCGTGCCGTCCGATCGGTAGTCCACTTGATCGACTGTATAATCGGCTCGTAAACCAGGATTAAGGCTGTAGGTGAGGGTCGGTTGCAGGGCTTGACGAACGGTTGCACAATCAATGCAGCCAATTAAAACTTGGCACTGTTGGGCAAAGGTCTGGAAGATATCAACAACTTCATCCAGGCTGTTGTAATGGTCAGGATGGTCGAGTTCAATATTAGTGACGATGCCGATGTAAGGAGAGAACTTGATCAGCGACCCATCTGACTCATCCGCTTCAGCAACCAGATAGGGACTCTGCCCCACTCGCGCATTACCATCCCAAGCATTGACTTCACCACCCACCACAATCGTCGGATCTAAACCGACGCCTAACAACAAGTAACCAATCATGCTGCTTGTGGTAGTTTTGCCGTGAGTACCCGCTACTGCGATGCCCTGAGAGTCGCGCATCAGTGCCGCCAACACATCCGATCGATGGAAAATCGGACAACCCAGATCCAACGCCGCTCGATATTCTGCATTAGCAGGGTTGATCGCGGTTGAACAAATCACTTGCGGCAGGATCTCAGGGGGTTGCGCTTGGGGGGGGCTAGACTGCCCCACTCCATTGGCTAGCTTGGAGTCAGATGAGACTGAGGCGATATCCCGGAAAATATCCAGATTCGCCGCATCCTGACTCCAGAAGATGTGGGCACCGTTCTCCTGTAATCGCTTCGTAATATGGTTAAGACACAGATCTGACCCTGAAACAGGCAGCTTTCGCTTGGTTAACACATACGCGAGAGCCGACATACCAATTCCACCGATCCCGATGAAATGAAAGGGTCTCCCGCTGAAATCTATAGAATTCAGCATTGCTGCTCCTTATCACACCACACCACACCAATAACACGCGATATCATAGCAAGAATTGCTTTTTTTGCGATATGCCTTCATACAGGTTTTGCAAACCAGAAGCATCATCCTTTCGTTGAATCGATCGTGCTAGAAATAATTAACCTTAATCAGTATCCGAGATTTAGCACGAATCTTTTAGCCTTCTTTGTACAAAAATCGCTTGAATTCTAACAAGTAAATTCACGACTTGCTCATACAATTTCCGAAAACGGCAGTCGTCATCTTGTAGTGCATTTTGCTTATGCGAAGAGCCATCTTTGGAGGCACATTTAACCCCATTCATTGGGGGCATCTCTTGATGGCAGAAACCGCGCTCAGTCAGTTCAATCTCCATCAAGTGATTTGGGTACCCACCTATCGCCCCTTCTACAAATCATCGACAGAACTGCTGGCATTCCATCACCGATTAGAAATGGTGCAACGGGCAATTGCCTCTCATCCACACTTCACGGTTTTCACCAGCGAACAAAGCCATCCTGACGCTGCCTATGCCATTCACACCCTACTTGAACTACAACTCTTCTATCCCAATAGTCAGTGGTATTGGATTATTGGCTTGGATGCGTTTCAATCTCTCCCTCGCTGGCATCGTCGGCAAGAATGGATCGAGCAGTGTGACTGGCTCGTCGCTCCACGGGAGGTGGGGGGAGTGGGGGATGGGGGGA
>JAAUSF010000269.1 GCA_012033255.1 Cyanobacteria bacterium RU_5_0 | reverse complement strand
ATCTGTTGAGATGTTGCAGTCGTTCTAATTTGATGCACAGCAACTTCATTGAAATTGGTACAAAGCTGACAAAACTGGAAAATTCCCAGGTCACTTTTTGAAAATCTTCTGATTCGATCAAGGCATCGTCTAATTCTGGATATTCTCTAATTACATCTCCAAGGATAGGATTATATTTTTTTGATTGAAGCAAGCGACGATGCGGCAGTTTTTCTAGACGATCGCCAGAAATTTTGAAGTGAGAAAGCCGTCTAAACCGATAGTTTCCTGCTAAGAAGGGATCAACTGGAAGATCATTAAAGAAGTGCTTCAGTTTATCTGTCCTGACTGTACCAAACATCTCTAAAATATAACTAGCAAGACAGTTGTATTCACTTGGTTTTGATAAGTTTAGCATATTCTTTAACGTCCTCTTTTGTTTTCACACTACAGGGTATTCTATCGACTAAATACTGTCAATAGAAGGCGATATCTTAGCAACTGAATTGATGATTTTCAGATGTTATATTTCGATCTTGAACGTCTCGATCGAAAATGTGTTTATTTTGAAATAAAACATAATTTTATCCGCTAAAGTAATTTTTCTTATCTCGCTTTTTCGATCGCCCATCTCAGCAAAGTTATCATTCTTAGTAAAGTAGATTAACGATCGTGATTTTTTCAATCCCCTTGCTCAAAATATTGTGCGAAAGCTATCTAACCCGTGATAATTAGCTGCAATGGTTGATACACAATTCCCTATGACCGCTACTCGCTCAACGATTCCCATTGCCCTGACGATCGCTGGTTCTGACAGTGGCGGTGGTGCTGGTATTCAAGCCGATCTCCGCACTTTCGCGTTTCACAAAGTTCATGGCACTAGCGCAATCACCTGTATTACGGCTCAAAATACCCTGGGTGTCAATCGAGTCGATGCACTGCCCCCAGAAGCGGTGATGGCTCAAATTGCCGCCGTTGTGGAAGATATTGGGGTTCAGGCAACAAAGACAGGAATGCTGCTTAATCAGGCGATTATTGAAACTGTCGCTGAGCAAGTTTCAAACTTCAACCTGACAAATCTGGTTGTTGATCCGGTAATGGTCTCTCGCACGGGTGCCCAATTAATTGATGACGCTGCCATTGCAACCTTGCGCGATCGGCTCATTCCGCTTGCTGCCATTCTCACACCCAATCGCTATGAAGCGCAAATTCTCAGCCATTCAGAAATTAACACCTTGGAAGAGATGCAAGCAGCGGCTCAATGCATTTTAGAGTTGGGAGCAAGAGCCGTGTTAGTCAAAGGGGGAGGGATGAAAGGAGACTTGCGCGGCATTGATGTTTGGTTCGATGGCGATCGACTAGAAATCCTCAAAACTGAAACGATCGAAACGACGGATACGCATGGGACAGGATGTACATTATCAGCCGCGATCGCTGCAAACCTTGCGCTTGGGAAAGAGCCATTTGCCGCCGTCCAATTGGCTAAAAATTATGTCACTTTAGCCCTTCGATATGCCTTGCGAATTGGGCAGGGGCAAGGTCCAGTTGGGCATTTCTTCCCGTTAATCGAGTCAGAGAATTTTGACATCCTCCCCTCCTAACCGCAAAGCGGTATAGAAGGGGATTCCCCAGAAACGTCCTCAAACAAAGTCAACTGAACAATGACAGTCTCTCGTTCTCGGTTTCTGGTTTGGTTCCCAGGCTCACCCGCCAACGCAGGTGATGACTCCTTACAACCTGTTAATGCAGGTTTGGGCGTAACTTTCCGACTGACCATCGGTAGATTGGATTTGCCAATTTTGTTTCGCGCTCGGTCTGCAATCACCACCGCAGCATCAATATCTGCATCCTCATGATGACCGCACTCCTCACAGATAAACTTTTCACCGTCCCGGTTTGCAGGACTGACGTGGTGACACTCAGAGCATTCCTGGCTGGAGTGGTGCGCGGGGACATCAATCACCCAGTTTCCCAGCTTATTCGCTTGATGCTCGGTTTTGACGCGCAAACTGTACCAGGACGCATCAGAAATCGCTTTGTTCAGAGCAGACTTAGCCGATTGCCCATTCTGGGTAAACTTCCCCGTTTCAGGATCTTGCTTCGGCTTGCATCGCTGCTTCATTCCCTTGATGTTGAGATCCTCGAATCCAATCAGGTCAGCACTTGCAGCAATTCGACGTGCCAGCTTCCACTGATAATCAGATCGAACACGGCTAATTTTTTGATGCAGTCTTGCAACCCGTGTACGCGCCTTGGTGCGATTCTTCGAGCCTTTTTTCTTGCGCGACAATCGGCGTTGTCGGATCTCAAGACGACGTGCAAACCGTTTTCCAATCAGGGGATTCGGCTCAACCGTTCCATCCGCCATTGCTGCAATTTTCTTAATTCCACGGTCAACGCCGTTCACCGATTGCAATTCGTCAATCGTTTTCTTGGGCAAATCAGGAACAGAATCATCTCGCAGCAACACGCTGGCATACCAACCATCTGCTTCACGAGTTACCGTCACGGTGCGGATCTCCCAAGACTCAGGGATCTCTCTCGACTTGAAGAATCGCATATCGCCCAAGGTCGGGAAGATGATGTGATTCCCGGTCACCTTCACCGTTTTGGGCTTGAACTCAAACGAGTTGAAATCCCTTCGGCTCTTGAATTGGGGGAAGCCAGACTTCCCTTGAAAGAAGCGGTTAAACGCGGTGTCCAGATGTCTCAAGGCTTGTTGCAATACATCCGCATTAATCGACTTGTACCAGGGTCTAACCTGTTTCAGGGCAACCAATCCAGACGATTGCACTTCGTAGGCATTCCGTCTTGGATTGAACGGCTTATCCTGCTTTCCACGTCGCAAACTTGGTTTATCCTCTTTCCACGGTTCCCCATTGGATGCGGATCGAACCACAGAGCAGGTCAACGGGCAAGCTTCAGATTTGGATTGCAGAGAGCAGAAATCTCCTTGAATGAATCCCTGATTGTAGCTATCATAGGACTTACGCATTGACAGAAATAGAGTAATGTGGGTCATCACGCTGAGGCGGGTTCTGAGCGATTTTTCAGGATGAATTGCCGAATCACCGGAATAAATAGCTGCCTGGAGACTTGATAGA
>JAAUSF010000136.1 GCA_012033255.1 Cyanobacteria bacterium RU_5_0 | reverse complement strand
CCCCTATAAGAAAAATTTTGCTCGAATTCCTTTTAATCCAGTAAGTAAAGACATTTAAACGAAATAAGGGAGAGCCGTTTGGAAACTCTCCCAACCATCAGGGTGCATCTACTTAGCATATTATGCCATTGATGGGGTGAGGGGTGCCACCCCCTATAAGAAAAATTTTAAAAAATATACTTAGCCAACCACAGAACTCAGCGATCCCAATTTTTCATCCTGCATCTTTCATCCTTCAAAGTGACCCAAAGCCCTTCTTCTTCTTCTCTTTTTTCTTCTTCTTAGAGGGGGCAGGGGAATTGTAGCCTCGCCATCCGGGAGGAGGGGTGCCAGGTCCCATTGAAGGTGCGCCGAACATACCGCCCATGCCACCCATTCCGGGCATTCCCATTCCAGGGAGTTGTCCTTGTCCCATCTGCTGCATGAGCGATCGCATTTTCTGAAAGTCGCTGACTAGTTTGCTGACATCTTCCAGGCTATAGCCAGAACCCTTAGCAATACGACGACGACGGCTTGGAGATCCGGATAATAGATCTGGATTACGCCGTTCCTCTTGAGTCATGGAATTGATCATGGCTTCCGATCGTTTCAGTTGTACTTCCCCTTGTTGCAACTGCTCATCGGACAGTTTATTCCCCATTCCCGGAAGCAGTTTGACAATTCCCGCTAGCGACCCCATGTTTTTCATGAGACGAGTTTGTTTGAGGAAGTCAGTGAAGTCAAATTTGGCGGTGAGAATTTTTTCCTGAAGCTTTTCGGCTTCGGCGAAATCAACTTCTTCTTGAGCTTTTTCAACCAGCGTCAACACATCACCCATCCCCAAGATGCGGGATGCCATTCGATCGGGGTAAAACGGCTGCAATGCCTCGACCTTCTCACCTACCCCAATAAATTTGATTGGTTGTCCGGAAATTTGGCGGACTGAGAGAGCCGCCCCACCCCGTGTATCTCCATCCATCTTGGTGAGGATCGCGCCTGTAATGCCGATTTGCTCATGGAAGGTGCGGGTCAGGTTGGCGGCTTCTTGTCCGGTCATAGCATCTACAACCAGCAACACCTCATGAGGCGTTACCGTATTTTTGATCTGTGCCAGTTCCGCCATCATCGATTCGTCGATTTGTAAACGACCGGCTGTATCGATAATGACCGTGTCAATGCCGTCCGCTTGGGCTTTCTCAACCCCTTGACGAGCAATTTCTACCGGATCAGCATCCTTTCCCATCTCAAAGACCGGAACGCCGATTTGCTTACCGAGGGTAATTAGCTGATCGATCGCTGCCGGACGATAGACATCTGTTGCCACCAGCAGAGTGCTACGATCCTGCTTGCGTAGATGCAGAGCCAGCTTAGCCGTCGCCGTCGTTTTACCTGTTCCTTGTAGACCCGCCATCAAGACGATCGTGGGGGCAGTCGTGACGTTTGCCAGAGGAGCATTTTCCTCGCCCATGACAGCGACAAGTTCATCGTAAACAATCTTAATAAACTGCTGCGCTGGATTGACCCCGGCGATCACCTCTGCGCCCAAGGCTTTTGTCTGAACTTCCGCGACAAAATCTTTCACCACTTGGAGGTTGGCATCCGCCTCCAGCAAAGCGCGACGGACTTCTCGCAATGCCTCCTGAATATTGGACTCCGAAATTTTATCTTGACCTCGGAGCTTCTTCCAGGCAGATTCCAGACGATCGGCAAGGGCATCAAACATAGTTCAGTCGTTAATAGCAAGATGGTCGTAAGGCTCCTTCCTATTTTAAGGACTGACGTCAAGGATTTCGACTCTTTAGGAGTAGAGAACGATACGGATTTCCTCTATAGCTTAAGTGCTGAGTTCTGAGGACTGAGTGCTGAGTCAGGATTGATTGACCGTTTGCCTTTCAGCCTTTGGCATGCCCTAACCACGCTAGCTACTGCCATAACCTGATTGCCACTAGAGTTGTGACACAACCAGGGATCTGCCTTCACCACTGACAATGCTCTGGTCTGCTCGATCGCCAATTAAATGAGACGCAACATACTTATCCTGGCGAAAATCAAAGAATCCTTGTTTTTCATCATTCACCCAAACTTCAGCCACCTCAACAGATGTAGTGGATTCCGCCAGTGTAATTCCGGCAATCTTAGTTTCCATCGTCAGGGGGTAATAGGTAGGGCGAAATTCCAGGATATCCCCATTACTCATTTCTACCGAGCGGGACGTTTCAACCCCCATCTCAGGCTGAAACTGCGGCTTAGTAAAGTCAATATGTCTTGGCGTGGATTCTGATGTTGTTGACTGTAGGGTAATAGTGTAGACTTGTTGCTCCGGTGTCCCACGCAACCACAAACCGCCGATCGACCCCATTATGAGCGTCATGCCGATGACTCGTTGGTGTTCCTCAAGCGCACTGATAGCGTGATACAAACCGCCGCGCTCCATTGAATACTGATGCAAAACATTCCGCTCCATCATTATTCTCCCTCTCAAACAATAGTTGTAAACCCTGTTTGCTTCCACAAACGACGAGAAATAGCGCAGAACCGTCAAAACCTACTGTGAAATGGTAGCGATCGCAACCTAATGAACATAATGCTCAACAGATCTAGAGCGATATCCGGATAAATTTTTAGAAATGGAAATTCAATCCATCGGTAAATTTTTTGTTGATTTTGCGATCGATCAAAGCAGACCCACGGGTCTGTCCTCTAAACCAGGGCAACCCCGCAGGGATTGTCCCTACGCTTCGATATGGATGGTGCTTGCTGACAAAGTTACTAAAAACTTGAGAATTATCTCAAGATATGCTGTTTGCAATAATGCGTGACTTAAGCTATATCGGTAGAATCAAAGAGTCCGAGCCTTTAGCTATGGGTTTATGGAGATTCATACACCAGACTGGGTTAAACACGCTGTTTTCTACCAAATTTTTCCCGATCGCTTTGCTAGAGGTTCGCAATCCCCAGCACCCCTAGATAATTTGCCGTTAGAGGAATGGGATGCTCTACCAACATCGCATGGCTATAAGGGTGGCAATTTGTGGGGAGTGATAGAGCGTCTAGACTATCTGCAAGATTTAGGATTCAACGCCATCTATTTCACGCCTATCTTTCAATCCGCGAGTAATCATCGCTATCACACCCACGACTACTATCAGGTTGATCCGCTGTTGGGCGGCAATGGGGCGCTATATCGGTTGTTGGAAGCCGCGCATTATCGTGGTATGAAGGTTTTGTTAGATGGAGTGTTCAACCATGCTAGCCGGGGCTTTTTCTACTTCAACGATATTCTGGAAAACGGTCCTCATTCCCCGTGGTTAGATTGGTTCAAGATTGAAGAATGGCCCCTTTCAGCCTATGACGGTGAACGTCTTGCCAACTACATCGGTTGGGCAGGAAATCGGGCGTTGCCAGAGTTCAACCATGCCAATCCTGCGGTGCGAGAGTATATTATGCAGGTTGGCGAATTTTGGATTCGTCAAGGCATAGATGGTTGGCGATTGGATGTGCCCTTCTGCGTCAAAGAACCGGGATTTTGGCAAGAGTTCCGCGATCGCATTAAGGCGATTAATCCTCAGGCTTATATCGTGGGTGAAGTGTGGCGCGATGCACGACAATGGCTAGATGGGACACAGTTTGATGGCGTGTTGAACTACTTGTTCACGGGAGCCACGATCGCGTTAACGGCGGGTGATCGCGTTATCCCTGAGATCGTTGGCGATCGGAGCTATGATCCGTATCCGGCGATCGATGCGGTTGAGTATGCCGAAAAGATCCAGCTTCTCTTACACGCCTATCCGTGGGAAATTCAGCTAACCCAACTGAATCTGCTCGCGAGCCACGATACGGCTCGGTTATTGACGATCGCCGGAGATGACATCAGTAGTGTCAAGTTAGCTAACCTCTTGTTGTTTACCTTCCCTGGTGCGCCAAGTGTTTATTACGGCGATGAGGTTGGCTTACCGGGGGCAAATGATCCCGATTGCCGTCGAGGATTTCCAGCCAAAGAGCAGTGGAATTTGGAATTACTGACCTGCCATCGTCAGTTAATTGCCCTGCGTCATAGCCATATGGCGTTGCGAATCGGCGAATATCGGCTGCTCGGAGCAGAAGGCATGGTGTATGTCTTCACTCGGATTTGGGAAGGCGATGTGTTGATTATTGCCATTAACCCAGGCACCGAACTTGCCAAAATCGATTTGGAATCAGTGGGTACCCGATTACACTCCCAACCAAGTTACATTCTCTATGCCACCTCCGAGGAAGCTCCTGAGATGACGACAGTGCTTTGGACAGCCGATAACCTATTTCTTGCCCTTCCACCTCGAACGGGGATTGTGTTGGGATGAGTTTGAGTTTTTCCGAAAACCCATTTTGCAGGTGGGCAATGCCCACCCTCCCTGGGATACTTAAAACTCAAAACTTCATCTAGGGCAACATTTCCATAATTTCTCGAAACAGTTGGTCGAATTCTTCGGCAGCTTCTATAGAGGCTTTTCCGAGGAGTTCCCAAACGGTGGCGGCTTGACCAAAGGTGTCTGCGATCGCCTGACGCTGATGGATGACCGTATCTAAAATTGGGACGCCAATGTTGCCGAGGAGGGCGATCGCTTCGTCTTTGAGGCGAGTTCCTTTGACGGCTCTCGACAAAAATACGGCTGCCTTCGGTGTACCCTCTCGTTGATCTTGGGCTTGCCGGATCAGACGAATTGCATCGGACGCTGATCGCAAGTCAACCCCAGTCGGCTGACACGGAATAATGGCAAGATCGGTTTTGAATACGATCGATTTCATCGCGTCTGAAATTCCGGCGGGTCCATCAACTACAACGTAGGTATAGTCATTGGCAAACTCCGGAATCTGCTCTGACAATTCATCGGGGGTTTGTGCGACCTCGCAGGGTATTTTGACTTCCAAAGACTCTATCCAAATGGAGCTAGACCGTTGGGCATCTGCATCCACAAGCAGGACTTTATGTTTCCGATGGGCAAGCCAATAGGCAAAATGTACCGCCGTTGTAGATTTGGCGCATCCTCCCTTCTGATTGACAAACGCGATGACTGACATCCTACCGGAACTACCTCATTGCACTCGATTAATTCAGCTAAACATACTCAGCAAATCGTTTGCTAGCACGGACTTTATGACTCCGTGAGTTAACTGTATTACGTTTTTGGGAAAACAGAATGAGTAGGATGTCAAATCGAGGAATCGATCGTTCCCATCAACCGATCCCATTCACCTAAAATTTCATCTCATCTGCATCTCCATGCCACATCCCTGTCATAATTCTCTTCTATGTTTAAAAATGTGATGCTAACCTGCTGCTTATGGTAATGCAAGCCCTCCTGAAAAGGAGGTTTTTTTCTGTTTAAATGCCTTAATAAGGCAAAATTTGCAAAATTTCACCTCAATTCAGCATTTGCTCCATGTTGTTGCCATAAAAGTGGCATAAGCTTATGTCGTGGCACTAACTCAAGAGAAACTCTCGCCCTGGTTTTCATGCCAGGGTTTTGTTTTATCGCATACTTTGTTTGCGCTCTGCTTTCGGATCGCGGGTTCCGACGGCGGCTAACTCAGCATCTAGCAACGTCTGCCCCGTCGCAGCAAGATAGACATCATCCAGGCTAGGGCGAGATTGAGAGATGCCGAAGGTCGGGAGACCAGCGTCTTTGAGGGCTTGCTGAATGGTGATCAAAGCTTCGCTTTGCGGAGCAACTACAAGATTGAGAGAGTTGCCTTGAGCCACATTAATAATTACGTCTTGGACAAAGGGAAGAGCTTGTAGCATTGTTTTGGCAGTTTCCGCCTCTGCCAATGGAGTGAATTCACGAATCCGCAGGGTCACTCGATCGCCCCCGATTCGATCTTTCAACTCTGATGGCATTCCAGAGGCAATCACAACGCCCTTATCGATGATCGCCACTCGATCGGCTAACGCATCGACTTCTTCGAGATAGTGGCTGGTTAGCAAAACGGTGGTGCCTTCCGATCGCAGTTGACGCAGAAAGTCCCAAACTACGACGCGGCTCTCAATGTCTAGTCCGACGGTCGGTTCGTCGAGGACTAAAACATCGGGCTGATGAAGCAATCCGGCAGCTAAATCTAATCGTTTCTTCAAACCGCCAGAATAGGTTCCTGTGCGTTTGTCTGCCCAGTCTTGTAGACCGAGTAAAGCCAGAATTTTGTTGATCCGATCGCCTGCGGTCTGCGAAGGCAAATGATAGATGGCGGCTTGTAATTGCAGCAGTTCACGTCCGGTTAACACTTTGTCAAGGGCGACTTCTTGCGCGACGTAACCAAGCCGTTGTCGTGCTAGCTTAGGATGCGCTAATACTGAAATTCCAGAGACTTCGATGTTGCCTGCATCGGGTGTAGCGAGGGTGCAGAGACAACGAAGGGTAGTGGTTTTTCCGGCTCCATTGGGTCCGAGTAACCCGAAGATTTCACCAGGCTCCACTCGTAGGGAAACCTCTTTAACGGCTTCGACGGTACCGTAGCGTTTTTGGAGTTTTTCAATCAAGACGGCTGAAGGCATTGCTGTAGATCTGTGCTGTAGGTCTGGGAACGATCGCAACAAATTTCAACTTCATTCTAGGGCGTGAAACCTGTTATTTGTATAACGCTTATCGCAAACTACCCTAATCATAGGGATTGTAAATTTTTCGTTAATTTTGCAATCGGTCGAGGGTAGACCCACCTGTCTGTCCTGGCTTAGAGGGCAACCCCGCCGGGATTGCTCCTACACCACGCCATCCATCAACAGAAAATTTACAGGTGGAAAATCTTGCCCAGCATCGCCTTGACAAGGTTTTGCTGGGCAAATGTTCGCTAGAGTTCAGATGAGCAACCAGAATCTATAACAGTTGTGCTGAGTTCTGAGGACTGAGTGCTGAGTCAGGATTGATTGACCGTTCGCCTTTCAGCCTTTGGCAATGTCCTAACCACGCTGGCTACTGCCATAACACCATGTGCAACTTGTTTACATCGCTTGTGGGACGGGCAAGACGCCCATCCCGATCGGGGCAGGCAAGATACCTACCTCACCCGAAATCAAGGCTTGTCGCCATCAAGTTGCACATCGCGTGAATCTAATGAATCGGAAAACTGTTGATGATAGTACTGATAGTAGTACTCAGATGGTCAGTCAAGACGCTGACTAGAGTGTGAGTAATCGGGAGGCTGTCTACGACCATGCCTGCGGAAAGCAGCATCATGTAAAAGATGGAATATTTGAACAGCGATCGGGCTAATCCCTGGTCAGAGGGAGCTTGGAGCAACGACCATGCCTTGTTCACGAAGATGCCACCGAGTAAGAGGGCAATTCCGCCATACACGGCTCCCATCACGTGCAACGGGAAAACCATTAGCAGCGTCATCGGGATCAGCAGCAGCGTGTAGATCCAAATTTGACGGGCAGTTGGTGCATCACCCGCCACAACTGGAAGCATCGGTACACCGACTTTAGCGTAGTCTTGCTGAATCATCATCGCCAATGCCCAAAAGTGCGGCGGTGTCCAGAGGAAGATAATGGCGAAAAAGACCCAAGCTGCCCAACTTAGCTCTCCGGTAACGGCTGCCCAACCGACAAGCGGCGGAATCGCACCAGCCGCACCCCCAATCACAATATTTTGAGTACTGTGACGTTTGAGCCAGTGCGTATAAACCAACACATAAGTAACAATGCCAGACATCGCGAGGCAGGCACTCAGGAGATTGGCGAAAACGGTCAGCAGGGAAAAAGAGAAGAGCGCAAGAGCGATCGCAAAAATCAGCGCATCACGAGGCTGTACTCGCCCCGATGGTAAGGGGCGATGACGAGTCCGCTCCATTTCATAGTCAATATCGCGATCGTATAGGCAATTAATCGCGTTTGCAGAAGCCGCCGCTAACCCACCACCCAAGAGCGTGACCAACAGTAGCAACGGATCAACGCTTCCTTCTGCCGCAATCCACATACTGCCAGCCGTTGTAATGAGCAGTAACACAATAATTCGGGGCTTTGTGAGTTGCCAGTAGCTTTGAATAAGCTGCCAAAGATTTTGATGATGACGAGTTGCGTCAGTCCAAGTTGTCTGTTGCATTGGTTAACATCTCGTAGGGGTCGAACAAGAAAATGAGGGGGTATTGGAAAACAATGGAACACTAAAACACACCAGGCGCGATTTCTTAATTCATCCTTGCATCCTTCACAAACTGTCGATCGCGCAGTGCCAAAACAGTGAAACAAAGGAGTACACCGAGCAATGCGGCTCCAACTGCCTGATGGGACACTGTGAGGAATTCAACTTGCAGGTGTAAACGGAACGTCGCAACGCCCAACATGATTTGCAGCAACAGTAGTAATCCTGCACCTTTAGCAAGTTGTCGCAGGGATGAATGCAAATTGGGAGTGCGAAATGCCAAAAATACAGTAGTCAAAACCGCGAGGCTAGCCGGAATCACCCCAATCAGGTGCGTATTCATGACGCTACAGAGTTGAGCCAACATCAGGCATTGATGGAGTGCCCACTGAGAACCCACCAGCGCCCCGGAAAGACTTTGCAAATAAATGAAGAGAACGGTCGTCAGGCTGACCCAAGGGAGCTTACCAACAGTGCCCGTTCCCTGATAAGGCAGCAGTTGGGTTCCCATGACCAGCAGAGTCGAGAAAAATAGAAGGGCTGTACCGAGGTGAGCCGTTACGATGTCAAATCGCAGCAGTTCAGTGACAGTCAAACCGCCGAGGATGCCTTGGAAAAGGATGAGTCCCAATGAGAGAGTGGCGACCCACGGTGTCCAGCCAGGAATGGAGCGACGATGCCACCCACTAAGACTCACTAGAACGATCGTCAGTATGCCAATCAATGCGGCATCCAGGCGATGAAACCATTCCAAAAACACCTGCAAGTTCATCTGCTGACGAGGGAGGAGGGTGCCATAGCAGAGGGGCCAGTCAGGACAGGCGAGTCCGGCGTTCATGACGCGAGTGGCACTACCGATCGCCATCAATACAAAGGTAGCGATCGCAATTTTCCAGACGAGACGGCGGATTTGATCCACCGTTGATTGAGCCTGATGTGCCGGAGATTGAGACAAGCAGGGAGTTAGCGAATCAATGGAGGCTAGCTCATTGGGATTGGCACTGAAATCAGTCATCCATTACGCCTCCTAAACATCTGGTTAAAACCATCACACACCACAAAAAATTAACTAGGGTAGTTGAGGATTGGAAAGCAAAACTTAAATAATCCTTAAGGCAGGTGAGTTAATCAAGGTTAACGAAATATTTTCAACCTGAACATTAATTCACCTCTTGCCTTCACTTTAGAAAACGATCGCAAAATTCGACAAAGACTTAGGATTTTCTTTGGATTGACTGTTTCAGATCACACCTCTGGATACCGCTCTACAGAGAAGATTTTGCTTAGGTTAAACTAGAAGAATTGCTTCAGACAGAGTACATTTACCGATCGCTCAGCACTGTCGTTAGTGGTGCTAAATTCATTAGAAAAAGCTAAACCGAGAGAAGATGGAGCGGTTTCGTAGCGATCGCTACACAACAATCTTTAAAATCCCAAAGAAAAGTTTAAATATGTCTAGAATTTTTCCCTCTTCTCCCTCCAACTGTGCGATGCAATCCTGGTTTCATTGTTAATTTGGTTTGCCGTGTTAGAAGAATAGACGTTAAATTTAGGAAGCGATCCGCCCTGGTTTAGAAAACCTCTGCCATAGTGGAAAGCGGGTTGAAATACCACTCAAAATCCTTTGGATAATTTCTGACTAGCCGTGAACATTCCAAGTAACATTCTCACGATGCTGGCTGGCATTCTCCTAACGCTAGTCAGTATTTGGTACGGACAAAATCATGGTCTGATGCCAGTTGAGGCATCCGATGATGCCGCCCTCGTGGATGGGTTATTCAACTCCATGATGACGGTTGGCACGGGTATCTTCTTACTGGTTTGGGGCGTAATCATTATCAGCCTCATCCGCTTTCGTCGTCGTGCGGGGGATGAAACCGATGGTCCGCCGATCGAAGGCAACATCCCACTCGAAATCGTATGGACAGCGATCCCAGCCGTAATCGTATTAGTGATTGGAGTTTATAGCTTCGATGTCTACAACGCGCTGGGTGGATTTGACCCCGAAGCTGCTGATCAACCCGATGTCGTGCAAGTAGCGATGCTCCCTGGAGAAGAGATGGCTACTCCTCTGATCGATTCTGCGATTCAGAAGCCGATGTCTGCCCATCACCACCACATGGCATTAGGGGTAGGGGCTGATCCTGAAACAATGGGGAACGCTCCCGACTTAACCGTCAAGGTGATGGGGCTACAGTATGCCTGGATCTTCACTTACCCTGAGAGCGGTGTAGTTTCCGGTGAGCTACACATCCCCAATGAGAAAGACGTGAAACTGATTATTCAAGCACAAGATGTTCTCCACGCCTTCTGGTTGCCTCAGTTCCGTCTCAAGCAGGATGCTATTCCTAAGCAAGATGCTGAACTGCGATTTACACCCAAGCGAATTGGAGAGTATCCGATCGTCTGTGCTGAACTCTGCGGCCCCTATCATGGTGCTATGGCAAGCAAACTCTACGTTGAAAGCCAGGAAGACTTCGATCGCTGGCTGCAAGCCCAAATGCCAACCCCCAGTAGCTCTGAGCAACCTGTAGCCACAACGTTGCCAGAGAACCGTTCAGCAGCTGAGTTGCTGGCTGTTCATGCCGAACAGATCGGAGTTGACTCGACTGTTCTAGAACAACTTCATTCTCAGCATGATTCGCAGGGCAGTGGTGTCATCTCTCTTCAATCGAATCTAGACAGGGCTGAGCCGATAACGGAGTACCTACCCTCTACTTGATGATGAATCGATCGCTCCAACCTCTGTTGGAAGAAGCCTCTTGTAAGTGCCAGATATGACTCAAACAGAAGTACAACCGACTGTGAGTGCCCACGCACATCATGCTCCACCAGAGCGGAAGTGGTGGCACTATTTTACCTTTAACACAGATCACAAAGTCATCGCGATCCAGTACCTTGTCACCTCCTTTATCTTCTACTTAATTGGAGGGGTCATGGCATCTGCCATGCGAACTGAGTTAGCAACGCCAAACTCTGATTTTGTCTCCCCTGAGACTTATAACAACCTGCTGACCCTGCATGGCACGATCATGATCTTCTTGTGGATCATCCCAGCCGGAGCAGGACTAGCCAATTTTCTGATTCCCTTAATGATTGGGGCAAGGGATATGGCATTTCCTAAGATGAATGCCCTTGCCTTCTGGATGATTCCGCCTGCTGGTATAATGCTTGCGCTCAGTTTACTCGTCGATGCCCCTCAAGCAGGCTGGACATCCTATCCGCCACTCAGTTTAATGACTGGCAAAGTGGGAGAGGGCATCTGGATTTTCTCGCTTTTGATCTCAGGAACGTCTTCGATTTTGGGGGCACTTAACTTCCTGGTGACACTGCTGAAGATGCGAGTGCCCAGTATGGGATTGAACAGTATGCCCTTGTTCTGCTGGTCAATGCTGGCAACTTCGGCACTGGTTCTAATCGGTACCCCTGTTCTGGCGGGTGCGCTGATTTTGCTGGCATTCGACCTGCTGGCTGGCACCGCCTTTTTTAACCCATCCGGGGGTGGCGACCCGATCGTCTACCAGCATATGTTCTGGTTTTACTCGCATCCGGCAGTCTACATTATGGTTCTGCCGCTATTTGGGGCAATTTCAGAGATTCTCCCGGTTCATGCGCGGAAGCCAATTTTCGGTTATCGGGCAATTGCCTATTCCAGTCTGGCGATCGCCTTTCTGGGATTGATTGTCTGGGCGCACCACATGTTTACCAGTGGTACTCCCGCTTGGCTACGGATGTTCTTCATGATCACGACGATGGTGATTGCCGTTCCCACGGGCATCAAAGTGTTTAGCTGGCTCGGCACACTCTGGGGCGGTAAGATTGCCCTAAACAGTGCCATGCTGTTTGCTGTGGGCTTTATCGCCGTGTTCGTGATTGGCGGCATTAGCGGTGTCATGGTGGCAGCCGTGCCATTTGATATCCACGTTCACGATACCTACTTCATCGTGGCGCATCTTCACTACGTCCTGTTTGGGGGCAGTGTATTTGGCATTTATGCTGCTCTTTACCACTGGTTCCCCAAAATGACGGGGCGAATGATGAACGAACCGCTCGGTATCACACACTTTATCCTGACGTTCATCGGTATGAATTTGACCTTCATGCCCATGCATGTGTTGGGATTGCAGGGTATGAACCGACGGGTGGCTCTCTATGATCCTCAATTCACAACGCTGAATCAGGTCTGTACCGTTGGGGCATACCTTTTGGCAATTTCTACCGTGCCCTTCCTGTTTAATGCGATTTGGAGTTGGTCGAAGGGACGCAAGGCAGGTGATAATCCCTGGAAAGCCTTAACCTTTGAGTGGCTGACCACTTCACCGCCAGCGATCGAGAACTTTGAAGTGCTGCCTGTCCTCACTTGGGGTCCTTACGATTACGGGGTTGAGCATCTTTCAGAGGGCGAAGAACCACCGCTTACCTCTCCTGAACTTCAGCCCAATACATCTGTCGCCTCTTAGGAGTTGATCACAACGATTATGCAAGGTTCAACTGTTGACTCCACCAAAACGGCTCTAAATTATCATGCGGAAATGACTGTTGACCATCACGAAGAACATCCGGATCACCGGATATTTGGTGTGATTGTCTTTCTGTTAGCAGAGAGCATGATCTTTTTAGGGCTGTTTTCGGCATATCTTACGTTTCGTGCCGTCTATCCTGAATGGCCGCCTGCCGGAACACCAGAACGTGAACTGCTGCTTCCAGGAATCAACACCATCATTCTGATTTCGAGTAGCTTTGTGATTCATCAGGCTGACACAGCGATCAAGAAGAACGATGTCAAGGGTTTGCAAACGTGGTTTGTTGCCACTGCCATCATGGGTATCGTTTTCTTGGCGGGTCAGCTTTATGAATACCATCATCTGGAGTTTGGTCTAAAGACTAACCTATATGCCAGTACGTTTTATGTGCTAACTGGTTTTCACGGGTTACACGTATTCTTCGGGCTAGTGCTGATTTTGGCAGTCTTATGGCGATCGTTCAAACCAAAGCATTATTCCAATGAAGAACACTTTGGGGTGGAAGCTGCCGAGCTTTACTGGCACTTTGTAGATGTAGTCTGGATTATTCTGTTCATTTTGCTGTATCTGCTCTAGCAATCTCAGCTAGAAAGAATCACGAAGGCACAAAGGCACAAAGTTAAATTTTCTTAGTGTCTTAGTGTCTTTGTGGTTATACCAATTCTTTTTAAGGTTGCACAGAACAAATGGGGGTCAAGGGGCTTCGCCCCTTGTGGGGACGGAGTCCCCACGCCCCTCTTTCTAGGCAGGTTCATAGAAAATTGGTATTAGTTATTACGTCAAAAATATTGAATCGCGGAGTTCATCAACATGGGCGTTTCGGTTGAAGTCAATAAAGATAATTTCGTCGCCGAAGTTGCGGAAGCATCGCATCAGCGACCTGTACTGGTAGATTTCTATGCTCAGTGGTGTGGTCCCTGTCAAATGCTTAAGCCAATGCTGGAAAAGCTGGCACAGGAATATGATTTTGTATTAGCAAAAGTTGACATTGATAGAAATCCAGAATTAGCCAGCGTCTACAAGGTAGAAGGTGTTCCGGATGTGCGAATTGTTAGCCAAGGAAAGATGTATCAAGGGTTTGTAGGCGTATTACCAGAACCGCAACTTCGGCAATTGTTATCTCAACTCAATCTCAAGTCTGATTTCGACAAAGAATTTGAGCAAGTTGAGCAAGCGCTCGCTTCTGGGCACCTTGAACACGCTCAGACCCTCCTGACCCAGTTAAGTGAACACTATCCACAGAATGGCAAAATCACGATCGCTTCTACCAAGCTATTAATTCAGCAAGGTAACCTGGTTGATGCAGAACGATTGCTAGCAATGGCTGAAGACGATCGAGAATCTGTGACTCAAGTAGATGCTCTGCGGAATTTGCTCCAACTCAAATTTGAGAGCCAGAATCAAACTGGGAACGAATTTGATGAGCCATTTGCTCAAGCGATCGATCAGACGATCGCAGAGGAATATGAACTCGCTCTTCAGGGATTTTTGCACATTCTTAGCACAGATAGAAAATATCGCAATGATGCGGCTCGGAAAGCAATGCTCATCATCTTTGATTTACTGGGAGATGCACATCCTCTCTCTAAACAATATCGCAAACAGCTAACGCTCACGCTCTTTTAGTTACAGCAATTTTTAAATCAATAAACCCCAAATCGTAGGGTGGGCATCGCCCACAATGCTTGATCAATGCAGCATTTTATGATCTGATGGGCAGTGTCCATCCTACTGGAAAATCCTACTGGAAAACCCCCTGACGGTCACTTTCTCGGCGATCGCCTTCATGCCCCATGAGCAATTCTACAACTTCCGCAAAAGGGCGATCGCGCTACCAAAATTGCGTAAGTGCTACCCTAAAGGATGCGATCACCGGGTTCGCTCAACCCATCCTAAACTAGACAGAGCTACTCCACTCTTTGGGAGCCGCCATGACTGCTACTCTCATCCAAAGTCCGGATCGGGTCATCCTCCGGAATATAAGCTGGCACACCTATCAGTCTCTCATCATAGACTTTGAATCTGAGCCTGCAATTCGGCTGACTTACGATCGCGGTACGCTCGAAATCCGTATGACCCTTGACCCCCACGAAACCTACAAGAAGCTACTCGGTCGTTTAATTGAAGCCGCAACAGAGGAACTCGATCTAGAAATTCGCAGCTTAGCCCTCTTCCATCATTTAAGCAGAGTTAAATAAGAGACGACGCAGGAGTAAATCATGAATGACTGGACAGTAAAACGGCTGCATTCGCTCAATCAATTGAGCAAATCCTCGCTCCAACGTGGGAA
>JAAUSF010000026.1 GCA_012033255.1 Cyanobacteria bacterium RU_5_0 | reverse complement strand
ATTTGCGGGCGTTAACCCGGTACATGTATTTCGACAGTTGGGATCATCTGCTTACCTTCATGCTGCAAGGGCTAGAGCTAGACATCCCGCCCAACACCAGCTAAATTTCCATACTGAGAATTGCTGATCAGCCAGTGACCTATCTCCTCTAAAATTTGAAAACAATTTCTAAATTTTTATCCTTCAATTTTCTAACCCCTCGTGAAGCTCCTCTGTCTCAGCAATGGTCATGGTGAAGACATAATCGCCCTGCGTATCTTGCAGGAACTTCAGCAGCATCCGGCTCAGCCAAAACTGGCAGCTCTGCCGATCGTTGGGGAAGGGTTAGCATATACCCAGCATGGGATTCCAATCGTTGGTTCTGTGAAACAAATGCCTTCTGGTGGGTTCATCTACATGGATGGACGGCAATTCGTGCGAGATTTGCAAGGCGGTTTATTGGGGCTAACCTTGGCACAGCTTCAAACCGTCCGGGCTTGGGCAAACGCAGGCGGAATGATTCTAGCTGTGGGAGATATCGTACCACTACTATTTGCCTGGTGGAGTGGTGCAGCCTATGCCTTTGTGGGTACTGCTAAATCCGAGTATTATTTACGTGATGAACAAGGGCTGCTCTCCCGAAATCACTGGTTTGAACGTCTGGAACGTTGGTCAGGGTCAGTCTATCTGCCGTGGGAACGGTGGTTAATGAGCCGCAAAGACTGTAAAGCGGTGTTTCCTAGAGATCGATTGACTACTGCAATTTTGAAGAAATGGGCGATCCCTTCGTTCGATATGGGCAATCCGATGATGGATGGGTTGGAACCTGCCGGAATTGATTTTTGGTCTGAGGCGGGTTTTGCCTCGGCGCGTCCCCTTACATTTGTTTTGCTTCCGGGTTCGCGAATTCCAGAGGCATATGAAAATTGGCAATTGATGGTTAGGGCTGTCGCCTCGCTGATGGCTACTTTTGAGGATCAAAGGCTGCTTTTTTTGGCAGCGATCGCCCCTAGGCTCGATCTGAGTCCATTTCAACAGACGTTAGCGGCTGGCGGTTGGCACCAGCCTTCCTCTTTTTCAGGCTTGAAATTCACTCGATCCCGTGCCACGCTAATCTTAACTCAATCAGCATTTAACGATTGTTTGCATCAAGCAGACCTTGGGATCGCCATGTCTGGAACAGCAACAGAGCAACTTGTGGGGTTAGGCAAACCTGCCATTATCTTTCCTGGCAAGGGACCACAATTGACGCCTGCTTTTGCGGAAGCTCAAAACCGTTTATTGGGATCGTCCGTAATTTTGACTAGTCATCCTGTTGAAGTAGGTAGGATCGTCCAATCTCTCTGGCAAGATCACGATCGACTACAGTGTATTGCTGAAAACGGTCGTGTTCGCATGGGAGAATCGGGGGCATCTCGTCGAATTGCAGACTGCTTAATGGAAAGGCTAGCAAACTAGCGCTAAAGTTTATCGAATTAATGTCAACATGGATGGAACACGGGTCAATCTGTTACGACTTTTATTAGAGGTGGCAGTCTGCCAGTCAGTGTTCCTTGGTGGCATAAAAATGCTATGAGCATAACAAAGAGGTGGGCGTCGTGAATGCAGATGAACTGTTACGGCTCTACACACAGGGAGAGCGAAACTTTAGAAGGCAGGATCTCCGAGGTCGATCGTTCAAAGGGAAAGATCTCTCTGGCACAGATTTCAGTGGAGCAGATATTCGCAGCGCGGATTTTACTGATGCCATCTTGAGAAAAGCCAACTTCACCAATGCTAAAACCGGATTAAGCGAGAACGCTGCCCTGCTCCTGTTGATCGGCCTACTTGCTACCGCAGGATTGCTTGGAGGCTGTGCAGAGCTTATCGGTTCCTCAATGAGCTGGTTGCTTAACCACGTCACCAGAGGACATGAGAATGTCATGGTGGTGGCAGGATGGTTGATGCTGGCTGTGCTGACTAGTTTCACGATTCTCGCTGTTCATTCTGGTGCAAGATTTGGCTTCCGAGTTTTCGTGAATGCCTTTTTTGTCGCGATCGTTGGAGCCATCCTGATTCCGCTTGTAGACACAATGATCAGCCGAGTGACGATCGTGTTTGCGGCAGTAGTCTCTATTGCTGTCATTTCAAACTTTCTGATCGCTCTCATCACCATTGCCGCTACCGTTGTCACGATTGCAACGGCGTTCGCATTTAGCATTGTCAGTGCGATCGTGGCGGCTGGGCTGTTTATTCTCGTATTATTGGTTTCGGCTAAGATTGCGCCCTCTGGGACGTTTTCCGTAATCATTGTGACAACTTTGCTGCTCCTAAGTACATATATGGGATGGCGATCGCTCAAAGGGGAAGAAAAGCACGCCCCGATCGCTCAGCTAGCCCTGATGATTGCGACCCATTGGGGAACAAGTTTCCGAGGAGCCGATCTAACCAACGCTGATTTCACCCAAGCCGAATTCAAAAACGTTGATTTCAGCAATGCAAACCTGACTCGGGTTCGTTGGGATGAAGAAGTCACGGTCGGTATCACCCCAAATCTGCCCGGAACCGTCCGTTTTTAGGCACAAGTGAACGGGCAAGATGCCCATCCCACAAGAATTCTGGAAATTTGTGATGGGCAGATTGAATAGGGTTCAGCTTACTAGCAAATGATAATTGATACCACTTTGGATTTCGGATTTTAGATTTTGGATTGCAGAAGCTTGATGAAACAATGGTTTCAATCCATGATCTGTTGCATTGATTCTGTTGCATCCTTTGTTTAAATTGGTATGACCATTGACTGAGAGAGGTGAGCAGTGTCTATCTCAGTTCTTAGCAAAACTTCAAATATTGAACGGCTCAGGAATTTGTCTAGAGATTAAGAGATGAATGGTTTGATGAGGCGTATGGGCACACTACAACCGACTGAAGCAAGTGTGCCTGTAGAAGATGCTACGATGCAACATCCACTCACCTCAAAACGTTCTCCCAGTCCGGCTTTTGCGGTTTCTCTAAATGGAACGATCGCCATCATTTTAGGACTGTTTGGCGTAGCTTGTTTCCTCTTTACGCTGCATCATCACGCTGAACAACACCAGCAAACCCTGATCTCTTCTGAATTGACTTACCACCTTGAGTCAACAAAAAGTGAGTAGAACTTTGCAAAAGTAGTACCAGCTTTTAAGCCCTGTGATACAATTCCGGCAAAACAATTCCAGTAAAGGATTTCAGGGATATTCACTTATGAACAAAGGTGAACTAGTCGATAAAATTGCCGAAAAAGCAGGTGTGACTAAAAAACAGGCAGATTCGATTCTGTCTGCCATTTTGGATTCTGTCATGGAAGCTGTGTCATCTGAAGACAAAGTGACCTTAGTAGGATTCGGTTCATTCGAGGCACGTAAGCGTCAAGCCAGAGAAGGACGCAATCCCAAAACGGGCGAAACGATGACGATTCCAGAAACCGTCGTTCCCGTTTTTTCAGCAGGCAAATTGTTTAAAGACTTGGTTTCGCCCAAGTAGGAAAACAGCTAAACTAACGCCATGTGCAACTTCTTGACATCTCTTGCGGGATGGGCGTCTAGCCCATCCAGATCGGGGCAGGCAAGATGCTTACCTCACCAGAAATCAAAGCTTGTAACCGTTAAAGTTGCACATCGCGTCAAAATAAAACTTTCCTAACGATGCAAGGCACCCTAACCAAAGGGTGTAATGCTAGGATCATACTTATCCTTAATTAGCCTAATTCCGCTCGGAATACCGGGCATAATTGATGATAGTCATCGTTAAGTTGGGCTGTTTTGTTTTAAATTCGTTTAGATAGCTGCAATGGTCACTACTCCTACCCCTCCTGTCACCGCTCCTAAAGTTTCTAAAGTTGAAGGCGTCAAAGAGCGTAGCCACTCGTTGCGTGAACCGATCGCCACTGAAATCTTGCAAGATACCACGCACTTCAGCGAGGATGGCATCCAAATCCTTAAGTTTCACGGGTCTTACCAACAGGACAACCGGGATAATCGGGTGAAGGGGCAGGAGAAAGACTATCAGTTTATGCTGCGAACCCGCAATCCGGGAGGCTTCATTCCGCCGGAACTCTACCTGACGCTCGATCGCCTTTCGGATGAGTATGGGAATCAAACTCTTAGAGCCACAACTCGTCAAGGGTTTCAGCTTCACGGTGTTCTCAAAGAAAACCTCAAAACGGTGATGGCGACGATTATTCGCAATATGGGGTCAACGCTAGGCGCGTGCGGCGATCTCAACCGTAATGTTATGGCTCCTCCGGCTCCCTACAAAAATCGCCCGGACTATCTCTACACCAGAGAGTATGCGAACACCATTGCCGATCTGCTGATGCCACAAACGGGTGCCTATTATGAAATCTGGCTGGATGGGGAAAAAGCAATCACCGCCGAACCGAATCCTGATGTTCTCTCTGCACTGCAACGCAACGGCAACGGCACAATTTTCCAGGAACAGGAAGAGCCGATTTATGGCACCCACTATATGCCGCGCAAATTTAAGTGCTGCGTCACAGTGCCAGGAGACAATTCAGTCGATCTGTTCTCTCAAGATGTCAGTTTAGTAGTAATCACTAACGATCAGGGAGAACTGGAAGGCTTCAATATCTATGCGGGCGGCGGACTCGGACGCACTCACAATAACGAAGAAACCTTTGCTCGTGTTGCTGACCCGATCGGCTATGTCGATCGAGCAGATGTGTATGACGTGATCAAGGCGATCGTCGCGACTCAACGAGATTACGGCGATCGCGTTAATCGCCGTCACGCTCGGATGAAGTATCTGCTGCATGATTGGGGTGTTGAAAAATTCCGCGAAACAGTTGAGGGTTATTTTGGTAAGTCGATTCAACCGATGAAACCTACCCCAAACTTCAAGTTTGAAGACTTTCTGGGCTGGCATGAACAAGGCGACGGCAAGCTCTTTTTGGGGATTTCGATTGAAAATGGTCGCATTAAAGATGACGGTTCATTTCAACTGAAAACGGCTCTACGGGAAATCGTGACAACTTTCAACCTGCCCATGCTCGTCACGCCTAGCCAAAATGTGCTGCTCTACGAGATTGAGCCGTCCCAAAAAGAGGAGATTCAAGGGATTCTCGATCGCTACGGCATCAAAAAAGAATCCGATATTGATCCGTTGGTGCGTTATTCAATGGCGTGTCCGGCATTGCCGACCTGCGGGTTAGCCATCACCGAATCGGAACGAGTCATGCCCGGAATCCTCGATCGCCTCCGTGCCATACTAGATAAAGTTGGGCTGTCTCAAGAGCATTTCATCACTCGGATGACCGGATGCCCCAATGGTTGCGCTCGTCCTTATCTGGCAGAGTTGGGGTTCGTGGGTCAAAAACCAGGAGCCTATCAAATCTGGTTAGGAGCCGATCCCAATCAAACTCGCCTGTCTGAGCCTTATCTGGATGGCATGGCGATCGAGGATTTGGAGAAAACGCTGGAGCCGCTATTGGTATTCTTCAAGCAGAGTCGCGATGCTAGTGAAAGCTTTGGTGACTTTTGCCATCGCATCGGGTTTAATGCGCTGCGAGAGTTTGCTGCCACCTATCAACCGATCGCGCCTCAAACCACGCTGAGTACTGGAAAATCTCGACACCGAATTGGAGTGCGAGATGATGTCTACGATCGCCTCAAAGCGGCGGCTATTGCCCAGGGTAAACCCATGACTGAACTGGTGAACACCGCGATCGAAACCTATTTGAGTACGCTCTGATATCAGGTTGTAGTGATTAAACTCGACGTGCAGGGATTTCCCCGCATCTGGCTCCTCAGTGACATGGCGCTTATCATGCGTCCCTGTGCTGCCATCTTGGGCAGTTTTTTCGTCGTCACAGTGCCGTAATTTTATGCCAATTTGAGGTGTATGACCTCCTGAATCGCTTGCCGTTGCTCGACATCATAGCCCCATCGATCGAGAAATCCCTGATACTCTCCGGCTCCTGTTTTTGCGCTGTTGTAGAGCATTTGTGCCTTTTGGGACACTTCAGGGAGTTGAACCCGTTGAATTAAATGGGCTGTACGACGTTGCACTCGATCGGAACCTTGTGCCATGTCTTCGTTCTGGTTGCGTCGATGCGTGATTGCCATTGCTGCCGACATTGCCAGATTTTTCACCAACAGTTCCGCCACGATTTCAGGAGAAGATTGCAGTGCCCGCACGATCGCATCAGAGGGTTGATCTGCAAAGGGGCGATCGTCGGTCAGGTAAGTGACAAAGAATCCTCGTGCCCCGTTTTCACGGCTGACCAGACTCGCAAGAGCCGCTTCAGTCTCCACCTCAGACAGGTTGTTTTGCTCCATTTGGGCAAGGAGAGATCGAGTAAAGACGATCGCTTCCTCAAATGTGAGCGTATCCGGAATGAGCAATGTTGGCCCTGTTGACTCAGTTGGCTCAGACATAGTGATAAAAACTCGATCGAACTGATGATACTGTAGCAATTCCGTATTTCTAGTGGGGGAGGCAAGATGCCTCCCCGATCAGGACGGGCGAGACGCCCATCCCACAAGCGATGTCAACAAGTTGCACATGGCGTGAATTTGGAAATTGTTGCGACGATAGTTCGATACGCCTGTACCATAGAAAAATATGGCAATTATCTCTTCTAAGCAATCCCAGAAGCCAGAGCCAGACAAAAATGGTGTGGCACAGAAGCCGAAGCAGGAGCGATCGCGTCCCTCGGAGGCAGGGGAATCGCTGTTGAAATCGGCGGCGAATCCGGAGGAGATGGGCAAGCAGGAAGAGAGCCTGCGACCGCAGAAGCTAGCCGACTATATTGGGCAGAAAGACTTAAAAGACGTGTTGGAGATTGCCATTAAAGCCGCGAAAGCTCGGAAAGAAACGCTCGATCATCTGCTGTTGTATGGTCCTCCAGGCTTGGGAAAGACCACAATGGCGTTGATTTTGGCATCGGAAATGGGGGTTGGCTGTAAGATTACCACGGCTCCAGCGTTAGAGCGTCCTAGAGACATTGCTGGACTGTTGGTGAATCTGCAACCGGGAGATGTGCTGTTCATCGATGAAATTCACCGCTTGCCCAGAGTCACGGAAGAAATCCTTTATCCGGCAATGGAGGATTTTCGGTTGGATATCACGATCGGCAAAGGACAAAGTGCCCGGACTCGCAGTATCCCACTGCAACGATTTACGCTCGTCGGCGCAACCACCAGAGTTGGGGCACTGACTTCACCTCTGCGCGATCGTTTTGGGATTATTCAACGGCTTCGCTTCTACGAACTAGAGGAATTAACCCCAATCGTGAAACGAACCGCCGAAATCCTCTCGACTCCAATCACAGATGATGGAGCGATCGAAATTGCCCGTCGCGCCAGAGGCACCCCTCGGATCGCCAATCGCCTATTGCGCCGAGTCCGAGATTATGTGGAAGTTAAGCGCAAGGGATCAGCCATCACAGGTGCGATCGCCTCTGAAGCTCTCGAACTCTTCAATGTTGATCCCTGTGGACTCGATTGGACGGATCGCCGCCTGCTCACCGTGATGATTGAAAACTTCAGTGGCAAACCTGTCGGACTCGATACCTTAGCTGCCGCTACAGGCGAAGACGCTCAGACGATCGAAGAAGTGTATGAACCCTACCTGCTGCAAATTGGCTACCTGCAACGCACCCCCAGAGGACGAATTCCAACTCCAGCCGCCTGGAAACATCTAGGCTACCAACCACCGGATAGTCAGTTGGCGTTGTTACACTAGGAAACCTGTAATAGCGGCGTTTCTGAAGGATGGAATGAAACGATTCCACCTGTAAATTTTTTGTTGATTTTGCCATCGGTAGGGGCAGACCAACGTGTCTGCCCTCTCAGCCAGGGCAACCAGGCAGGGATTGTCCCTACGGACAACCACGCAGGGATTCCTACGGACAACCACGCAGGGATTGTCCCTACTGGATTTTATTCAATCTCCATTCCCGACTAATATTGTTCTAACTCTGCAAACCTGTCATGATTAGCCCATGCTCAGAATGCTATTTGCTCTACTATTGGTGATTGCCACTTGGCTGAAAGCCTCTCCTACTCTCGCTCAGCCGATTCAACTCACCCCAGTTCATCCCTCATCCTTCATCCCTCATCCTTTATCTTTCATTTCCCTCTCATCAGACTCGATCGCAGATCTCCGTCTCAATGCCTTTGAAGCAACTAATGTCGGTGATTTTGTAGCCGCAGAAAGGTATTGGACGGAGCTATTGGAGCGGTTGCCAGAGGAGCCTGCCATTTGGAGCAATCGGGGAAATGCCAGGGTGAGCCAAAACAAATTATCAGAGGCGATCGCAGATTATAATCGGGCGATTGAATTGGCTCCTGATGCGCCTGATCCCTATCTCAATCGAGGGATCGCCCTTGAAGGGTTGGGGCAATGGGAAGCCGCGATCGCAGACTACGATTGGGTTCTTGAACGTGATCCTAACGATCCTCTGGCGTATAACAATCGGGGTAATGCAGAGGCAGGCTCAGGAATGTGGGAAAGAGCGGTTGCTGATTATAAAAAAGCGGCTGATCTCGTGCCCGACTATGCTTTCGCTCGTGCTAACTATGCGATCGCCCTCTATCAACTGGGGCAGACAGACGAAGCGATTCGCACAATGCGAAACTTAGTTCGTAAATATCCAAATTTTGCCGATATGAGAGCCGGACTCACAGCCGCATTGTGGGTAACTGGCAATCGAGGTGAAGCAGAAAGCAATTGGGTGGCTGTGATGGGATTAGATAATCGATACAAAAATTTAGATTGGGTGGCTCATACCCGTCGCTGGTCGCCTGCAATGGTTGAGGCGCTAGAGCGATTCCTGAGTTTACGGTGAGCTAAATTTTACTCAGGAAATTACCTGAGTGCTTTATATAGACTTGCCTCTATCTGAAGGAGTGTTAAAATTCAGTGAAGGGGGAGCACTTTTTGCACAGATTGATAGGATGAATTCATGAGGTAGGGGCTGGGAAATACGGAAAAATATGCTCTTTCTATATCTACTAAACACCTTCGTTGTCTCTTTGATCCTGGTTCTGGCTTTTTTGAGCGATCGATCGACGCCCAAAAGTAGCCGAATCTCCTGGGCAATGATTTTCATTGGTGCTGCGTTCTGGTTCGTTGTTGTACCATTTTCGATCGTTGAAATCGTCGGCAAGTCTCTTGAGCACAACATATTGCTTATGCATTTACCGAACCAAGATAGTCCCAATAGTAATTTGGGCTGATTCTAATATCAAACTCTGCCCTCAATTTGTCATCTTCCTTTAGAGGTATTTCCTTTCATCTATTGAGACAGTGAGATCCTGTTTAGCACTTAATTTAAAGTGTTGTTTCAGAAACGAGAAGGGGATGATTTGCACCTGCGAATCGTCCCTATCTCTATGTCTTTCCATTTGTTTCAGGAGTTCCCTGCTTTCGCCTGCCGTGCTGCCACTCTATTGTGAATTAGCATTCGTTCAAAGCTGAGTGCTGTCACACCCATCGTCACAATCAAAATTCCTAGAATTTGAATCTGGTGCAGGGCAGTAAATGGACCAGGAATGATCAGGACTGCCAGCAGCGCCGTTATGGCGGGACCGCTTGCCGCCATGATTGAAGCACGGGCGGCTCCCATAAAGCGAACACCAAAGTTATTTAACAGATAGCCAATCAGCGTTAAGCCGCCCAAAATTAGCCCACTGATAATCAAGCCTGTTCGGTTAATGGGCTGAACTTCAACCCCCATTACAATTAGGCTGACGCTAGTAAAGATAAAAATGGTGGTGAATTGAATTAAGCTGACCGGAACTGGATGCAGTTTGCGGAAACTAATCTGCATGGAGATCAGATAGAGAGCGAAGGTAATACCAGAAACGATCGCCGCCATCACTCCTAGCCAAGACAGACTGGTCGGTGCTGCAAATTTAGTCAGAGCCACCCCAAGCACGATCGCCACCATCACAATCACCCGTAGACGAGTCGGACGATCGCCAAACAGCAGCCACGCTAATGGGACAGTCACGAGCGGGTACATGAACAAAATCGTCACGGCAATGCCAGGACCAATTTGCCCGATCGCGATATAAATCAAGATCTGTGAGAGGAACAGAAAAAATCCGCTGCCGGTGACACTCCAGAGCAAGCGTCGATCTTTAGATTGGAAGAAGGTTTTCACATCCCGCCAAGCCGGTTTATAAAGCACTCCTGCCATCCATGCCATCAAGGGCACAACCACCAGCATCCGCATCCAAAGAATGAGCAATGCTGTATCAAAACTGAGGTTGATATAGCCGCCGATCGGGAGTGCTCCAAATAGCCGATTGGGAGTGCCGACAATTCCCACCACCACATTGTGCAACGACAGCGCCAGCGTTGAAAACAGAATCATGACCAACCCCAACTGAAAATTGGAGAACTGCCCAGAACGCACAAACGGACGCATGGGGGCGATCGCAGGCTCAGGCGCGACGGCTGGAGCCGTTGGCAAAATCGTCGGTGCAACCTGAGAAGGGGGTTCAGTCCGAGGGGAGTAACCTGTTCCAGCCGGAGGATATGTTCCGCCAGAGGCAGAATGCCCTGTGAGTGGATAGTTTGGATAGTTGGCAGTTGGCGAAACTGCAACTGAGGCATAGCCTGCCAAAGCGGAATCAGGCAAAGCCGTCGGAGGAATTGAGTCTGGGGGGCGATCGGGCGATTGAGACTTGCCCAACTCCGATTGAAGCTGCTGACTCAACCGACCCACTAACACATCTAAAATCGCTTCGCCTTGCCGTCCTAAATCATGCATGCGGCTAAGCTGCTGAGAAATGGTACTCTCGTAGCTGCTCAGGTCATGGCGTAAAGAGTCAAACGTGCGATTGACTGTATCATCCAGCGATGCTAGCAGGCGTTGCGTGTTTTCGCTACTGGCAGCAGAAATTTGCGGCAGATTCGCGACTCCCTCCACTGGATAAGCCCCGATCGTCTGACTCAATCGTTGGTTCAGTGCTGTATGCAAATGATTTGCCAGCGCCAGTGCGAGTTGTTTGGCCCATGCCTGCTGTTGGGCGAGTTGCTGACGCGATAGCGACACTTCATACTGCGACTGAAGCACCTGCTGCTGATTCTGCAACTTCTCAACGTCATTTAACAAGCGAGACTTTTCTGCCTGAAGCCGCCGAATATCTTGGTGCAACTGGGCAACCAGGTCTTGCTGCAAATTCCTTAAATCATGCGTTACGGCTTTAACTAGGTTCTCTGCTGTATTAGAATCTTCGGGTTCAAAATTTTCAGGCTTAATGTTTTCGGGTGAATTGTCCAGTCGCCCCATGCGTGTGCAACCTCTAGCGTATGGCGATCGCTACATAGTCGATCGACGTTTGTGAACAAAGTTGACTGTGATGATAGCTCTAAAGTCACTGAATGAATATTTTAGTTCTACTAATTTAGCTGTGAGTCCTAGATAGCACTGCCCTGTTACAAAATAGAAAGCATCACCCTCATTATGTCAAGATCAGAAGAAGTCACTGTGGAGAGACAACGCTTGCAACCGCCTCAAATCCATTTTCAGAAACTAGAAGAACTCATGCAGCGACACGCGGCTGCACTAGAGGCAGATGTTCGGGCACTTCAGCAAACCGATGAAACGGCTCAGTGGTCTATGGCTTGGAAGCAGCGTTACAATTGGCACTTTGCTAACTGCTTTGCCCGCCAAACGGTTTTCCGCAACTGGGCAGCCGATGCGATGGCTTGGGGACTATTGCCCGATCGCGATTACCCTAACCGAGGGAATCATCAGCCAAGCTCAGATGTGTTTCAAGATTAACCGCTTTTAAGACTAACCGCCCGATCGCCCTATGACTCTCGTTGTTGCTACATTTTATAAATTTGTTCAATTCCCAGACTTTGCTGAAAAGCAGACTGCTTTGCTGTCTTATTGTCAAGCACACAACGTTCGAGGGACGATTCTCCTGGCAGCCGAGGGAATTAACGGAACGATCGCCGCTTCCCGTCACGCGATCGAGGCTGTCTTTACTTACCTGCATTCCGATCCGCGTCTTGCCGATCTAGAGTACAAAGAATCCTACACAGACTCGTTCCCGTTCGATCGAATGAAAGTGCGGTTAAAAAAAGAAATCGTCACCTTGGGCGTGTCTGATGTTAATCCGAGCGATCGCGTTGGCACCTACATCTCCCCTCAAGACTGGAACGCTCTCATCTCCGACCCCAATGTCATCGTGATTGACACTCGCAACAACTACGAAGTAGACATTGGCACGTTCAAAGGCGCACAAAACCCCCAAACTCGCTCATTTCGCCAATTTCCCGACTACATCCATCACAACCTCGACCCTACTCAACACAAAAAAGTGGCTCTCTTCTGCACAGGCGGAATTCGCTGCGAAAAAGCCTCTTCCTTCATGCTTGCTCAAGGCTTCCAGGAAGTCTATCATCTCAAAGGCGGCATCCTCAAATACTTAGAAGAAATCCCTCCTGAAGAAAGCCTTTGGCAAGGCGAGTGCTTCGTCTTCGATCACCGAGTGGCTGTTCAACACGGACTCGAACCAGGAACCTATGAAATGTGCCGTCGTTGTGGACACCCGATTTCCGAGGAAGATAAAGCATCCCCAGAGTACGAAGCAGGGATGTGTTGCCCGCATTGTGGTGGTGGGGTGATGGCGTGATGGAGACTCCCCAACTCCTCAACTTCCCTACCCCCCTGTCGCATCTTCAAACTTATACCCCACGCCGATCACGGTCTTCAGGAAAACTGGACTGGTAGGATCGGGTTCAATTTTCTTCCGAAGGCGGGCAACGTGAGTATCAACGACTCGTTCATCGCCAAAGAAGTCGCTGCCCCAAAGCCGTTCGATCAGTTGAGCGCGGTTCCAGACTCGTCCGGGATAGCTCATAAATGTGGTGAGCAAGTCAAATTCTAGGGTGGTTAGCTCTAGTTGTTCAGTGATGCCATCTTCTAGGTGACGGTTGGCAACTCGTTGATCGACATCGACAGAAAAGTGAGGGGTTTGGTAAACTCGGTTCTGTCCGCCTTGTCGCAGGGTGCGTCGCAATAATGCCCGGACACGAGCCACTAACTCTCTGGGGCTAAAGGGTTTCACCATATAATCGTCAGCCCCGGTGGAAAGACCAATGATGCGATCGATCTCTTCTCCCCTCGCCGTTAGCATCAGAATGTAAGGATCTTTGCTGTCCGGCTTTTGGCGAATCCGGGCACAAACCTCTAATCCGTCCAACCCTGGAATCATCAGGTCAAGAATAATCAAATCGGGTTGTTGTTCCTGAAAAATTTGGATGGCGGTTAAACCATCCCGACAGGCACGACAGGAAAATCCCTCTTTTTCCAGATAAAGCTGGATCAGTTGGGCAATCTCTGCTTCATCTTCAACGATCAAGATGTCCATAGGGGGTTTAGTAAGGATCAAGGATGAAGGATGAAAGAGTGGAGAAGTTCAAAGGCTCTCAGAATTGGGGGATTTAGGGGATGAAACAGAGTATTCTTAGCCTAATTGTTGCCTTAGTTGAGCCAAATTTTCAGGAGCGAGCGTAACTTGAATTTCCAAACGCTGAGATTCATCCCGTAAAATAATGACCCGATTTGCTCCGGTTTCCGTAATTACCCATTGCGGATTGCTGATCTTGACTTGCTGATAAACGATTTGTGGCAGTCCAACTCGAATTACAACTTCCCCTTGAGTCTGAGGATAAATGTAAAGCTGCTGTTGTAAGTGATCCAATTCAAGTTTTTGAGCAGTGACGTTGCGTTCATCTTTCGCGTCGGGTTTACGCCAATAAAGGGTGATTCCTCGAATTTCAGGAGTCGCAACTACAAACACTTCGTCAAATCGCTGAGGCTCCCAATCGAGATCCTTAACCTCACCTGTTTGAGGAATGAGACGCTGCCGCCAGTTGATTTCTTTACCGTTTAACGCTGCCCACCATTGGCTAATGGTTGCGAAGTTGCTAGCGTTTTCAGGACTGTTGCTGCCGTATTGCCAGATGGTTTTTACTTGCATAATTCGACTCCGATCGCGATGAGGAACGGGGTAACGGGAGAATGGAGAGATTCCAACTCAGGATAACGCGATGTGCAACTTTGTTGCTGTAAGCTTGATTTCTGGTGGCTAGGGTTGTTGGAATTGATCAGATAGAGATTCAGATAGAGATAAAGTCGGTGGCATCGATCGTAGTTGCCTGAACGCCAACCAGACGAGCAATTTGATCTGCACCAACGAAAATCAATGTATCGTTCTGTTGTTGTCTACGGTCGAGTTGCCCAAAGGTGAGTCTGTTGCGGAGTCCTAACAAATCTTGTTCTTCGTTGGTGTCTTTGAAGTCTCGAATCGTCTCTAAGCCAAACTGCTGACCGATCGCAAGGATATCATTCCCGGCACCGCCAATTAGGGTATCGTTATCGGCACCGCCAACCAACAGATCGTTGCCAATCTGCCCTTTGAGAGTATCTTGTCCTCTTCCCCCTTGTAGGGTGTCGTTTCCCTCATTACCGAGCAATTCATCTTTACCTGTTCCGCCTTGCAGCAAATCATTCCCTTTTTTGCCGATCAGCTTATCATTGCCACCTGCACCGGAAAGCGTGTCATTGCCATCTGTTCCCTGGATGGTTTCTCCCTTGGATGTCCCTGATCCTGGTGGGGGTGGCTCTGGAATATTAAAGGGTTGAGCAAAGATTCCCTCGCCGTCTCCATCTCCAACAGTATTATTTTCGTCATCTTCTGGATCGAGCGTTTCCCAGCCGATCACATAGTCGCCATTGGACTGAACCGCGATCGCCGGTGTGTCTTGATCGCCGATCGTGTTGCCATTTGCTTTGAATTCTTCACTCCTGGGTCTGCCGTCATAGTTAAATTCGCGGGCGATGATGTCGAATTCATCGCGGTTAGGTTGGTCGTCTTGATTGTCGTTTGCCCAAGCGATGACAAAATTCCCTTCAGCATCCATGCCGATCGCCGGAGTAGACTGGTCGCCTTCAGTCGTCGTGTTGACTTGAAAATCTCGCCCTCGTGCATTGCCATTCCTGGCATAACTTCTGGCGTAAATGCCGCTTCCATCTCCGTCTTGCTCTTGGCTTTCCCAAGCAACGACAAAATTGCCTACAGTATCCACTGCGACAACTGGATTAATTTGATCATCAGTGATATAGAAATTGATCTGGAATTCAGAGTCGATCGGATCGCCGTCTCGATCAAATCGCTGACCGAAGATTCCCTTGCCACTGCTATCTTGATCACGGCTCTCCCAAACCACCACAAAGCTACCGTCTTGGTTCACAGCAATTGCCGGATTACTCTGGTCGTTGTCAGTGGTAAGGTTAACCCGAAACGGGTCGTCTAAAGGAGTACCGTTGCTGTTGTAGCGTTGCCCATAAATCCCGGTGCCGCTATTATCTGGACCATTGATATAGTCATCCTGATCCGTTGCTTCCCAGACGACCACAAAACTGCCGTTAAGACTCATTCCTACCGCCGGATTTTCATGCTCCCCCTCAACAACCTCATTCACTTGAAATTCTGTGCCAATTCGATCGCCCTTCGCGTTATGCCGTTGGGCATAAATATCATTGCCGTTACCTTGGTTGCCTACCCACACAACTACAAAATTTCCATTGTCACTCATCGCCACTGCTGGAGTTTTTTGATCCTGCTCAGTAGTTCTGTTGACCTGAAACTCTCGTCCCATCGATTGCCCAGAATTATATAGACGGGCATAAATCTCTCCACCCTCATCATCTTGGTCGTCGCTTTCCCAAACCACCACAAAGTTATCTTGTATGCCGTAGGCGATCGCTGGATTTTCTTGATCGCCTGCAACATTATCCTCATTGACTCGGAGGGGTCTACCTGGTTTAGCGTTCATGGATCTTCCTCTCGTAACATATTCCAGCTTTTTAGATTACGCTATGACTAGCACAGGATTGCGATTTCTCAAGGGCATTGACGCTACTAATAGAGCATTATTATAATGCCCAGTTTATTCAGTGATTCTTTTATCACACCCCGAATCCGGATTTGAGTGGTATAAATAGTATGAGGATTTGTAACAAGCAGTGCGTCCGGATTGTTTATTACGGAGAGGAAAGACCTGTGGCGGTCGAGACGATTGAACAGAAGTCAACAGCCCGCAAACACGCTCCCCGATACAAGGTGTTATTGCATAATGACGACCTTAACACGATGGAGTATGTCGTCCAGATTTTGGTGAAGACGGTGGCTAGTCTGACTATTCCTCAAGCGGTCAGCATCATGATGGAAGCTCACACGAATGGGGTTGCGCTAGTGATTACTTGTGCCCAAGAACATGCAGAGTTTTACAGTGAAAGTTTGAAGAATTATGGCTTGACTAGCACCATTGAGCCAGAAGAAAGTTGAGTCAGGTTTACTGAGCATTCTTACTGAGCATTGAGATTTGAGCCTGCCTACCTGCTTCGTTATGCAGCACCAGTACGATTATTGGTGTTCGTTTTCGTGCTGCTAATCTTCTGGTTGCCGATCGCTGCCCCAATTGCACTTTTGGTTCAAGACTCGAATATAGTGACAATCATCACGATGTCTCTGCTATTCGTCGAGTTTCTCATTCTGGTTTCTTTTTGGGGATGGTGGGTACACCATGATTCTCACATTTTGCAAACCTACGGGCTGATTCTCACTCGCCAGAACGGAATAGAGCTTTTGACTGGGCTTAGCCTTAGCTCTTTGAGCCTAATTGCCCTTTTCGGGATACAAGGCTGGCTCGGATGGATTACCTGGCAACCTGCTTCTGGTTCGCTGATTCGTATTGTCCTGGAAGGGTCACTCACGGCACTGGGAACAAGCTTCGCTGAAGAATTGGTGTTTCGAGGTTGGATATTAGATGAGCTACAGCGAGATTACAATCCTAGGGTGATCCTTTGGATAGATAGCCTGATCTTTGCCTGCCTCCACTTCCTCAAGCCCTTGCCTGATATGCTGCGAACCTTTCCCCAATTCCCCGGACTCGTCTTGCTAGGGTTGGCACTGGTATGGGCAAAGCGATCGACTTACCACAAACAGCGATTTGCCAACAAGCTCATCCTGAAGCCAGGACGACTAGGGTTGCCAATGGGGATTCACGCCGGACTCATCTGGAGCTACTACATCCTGAATGTCGGTGGATTGATCCAGTACCGCGATCGAGTTCCCGAATGGATAACAGGCATTGACCAAAACCCTTTATCTGGCGCAGTCGGGTTATCATTCCTGCTTGGACTGGCCTGGCTCATGTGGAAACGATCGCACTCGCTAATTCATTGAACTTGAAGAATTATTCTATGCACGAGCGAACGGCGCTTCGCCTCTACTCGATCTTCTATGCCTGGGCGAACGGCGGTTCACCCCGACTCTCTCGATTTTTTGCTATCGTACCCTCATACGACTGCGCGAATTCCGATCGGGAAACGCACATCGCCAACCTCGCTTCAGCCCCATGTATCTATGGCAAACAAATCAGAATCGGCTCTTTCCCCTGCACGAATCGCTGGGGCGCTTCGGATTATTGGCTGGCTTAGCTTCTGGATACAGATTGTATTGGGGGTTGTGTCTGCAATCATTTTGCTGTTTGCAGGAACAAATCTGCGTGCGCCCAGTCCTAACCCCAATGTTCCGACGAGTCCTGTTGCCGCGAATCCAGGTACTGGGGCAGGTTTGTTTTTTGCATTCCTGGGATTACTTGCTCTGTTTGGCAGTGCTTACTGGGCATTTCGTTATACTCGGATTGCCCGCAAACTCAAGACCCCCGATCGCCCCGGAAAAGCAGATACGGCTGATGCGTTGCGAATGGGGCTAATCATCAGCCTGATTGGGTTGCTCCTGACGATTTTGGGTGCCCAAGCCACGGCGGGTGCTTTGTTGCTGAAGTCGTTTGAGCAAGGGTTTGTAGTCTTGTCTGGGAACCCGCTTCGCTTCATTACGCCGCTCGACATTTTTGTAGTGCAAGCCAACGCCAACACGATCATGGCTCATTTCATTGGGTTGGGGGCAACGCTTTTGTTGATGCGATCGATGAAAATATTGTGATCGATGCGATCGATGACTGTCTCACTTTCAGATACTCATTGATGTGATTGGAAAGCGCGTGTTAGCGTTTCGCTTGCAAGAGACCGGCTATCAGCAATGTACTGAATCGATGGCATTGCAGGGATTGCCGATCGCCCTGCTTGAACAAACGATAATTTATCTGAATGAGAGAACGAAATATTAGTGCGGCGAACTGGTTTACAGAGGCGATCGCGACCTTGTGAGTTAAATCGATCGGTGGAAGCGTTAGGCTAGTAGTTGACTGCATTTAGCCCGACATGAACCCATGACTGCTCCAGACTTAGAGACTGCATCTGCACAAACGTCCAACGGTGCAGACTCCACGGCCAAAGACAATCAGAACGGAGAGCCGATCGCGCCTGATCCGGTGGATGACGAGTATTTGAATGAACTTCCTGATGATGTTGAGATGTCTCTGTTTGATCATCTGGAAGAATTGCGGACACGAATTTTCCTGGCGTTGATTGCGGTGGTCATTGGCGTGGTGATCTGCTTCTTCTTTGTCAATCCGATCGTGCAACTTTTGGAAGTTCCGGCAAAAGGGGCAAAATTCTTGCAACTCGCTCCAGGAGAATACTTCTTTGTGTCTCTCAAAGTGGCAGGGTATAGCGGTCTACTAGTATCCAGTCCTTTTATCCTCTACCAAATTATTCAGTTTGTTCTACCCGGACTCACTCGTCGAGAACGCCGCCTATTAGCACCGATCGTCCTTGGCTCCAGCATCTTGTTTGCGGCAGGGCTAGTGTTCGCTTACATTGCCCTGATTCCAGCCGCCCTAAACTTCTTCATCACTTACGGGGAAGGTGTGGTTGAGCAGTTGTGGTCGATCGAACGCTACTTTGAGTTTGTCCTGCTGCTGCTATTCAGCACAGGGCTGGCGTTTCAAATTCCTGTGATCCAACTGCTGCTTGGCATATTAGGGATTGTTTCATCCAAACAAATGCTGTCGGGCTGGCGTTATGTGGTGATTGGAGCAGCCGTCCTGGGTGCTGTTCTGACTCCTTCGACCGATCCGGTGACTCAAAGTTTGTTGGGTGGAGCCGTTTTAAGTCTTTATTTTGGTGGGATTGGGCTAGTTGTTTTGTCAGGACGCTAAAAAATTACACTTGTCAATTTTTTGTTGATTTTGTAACCGGTAGGGACAGACCGACGTGTCTGCCCGTCAATTTTTTGTTGATTTTGTAACCGGTAGGGGCAATCCCGACGTGTCTGCCTGTCAATTTTTTGTTGATTTCGTAACCGGTAGGGGCAATCCCGACGTGTCTGCCCGTCAATTTTTTGTTGATTTCGTAACCGGTAGGGGCAGACCGACGTGTCTGCCCTCTCAGCCAGGGCAACCACACCGGGATTGCCCCTACCTGGGTACCCGCACGGGTACCTTTTTCTTTGAACTCCGAAAAACTTTTCTTGTTCAATGGAGTTCTTACTAGAGCAAACAAACGCGCTCAGTTCACTAAAAACAAGCCAATCAAGGAGAATCTTTCAATGTCTAATTCGATCGACCACCACTACCAACACGCTTGCGAATATACGATTTCGATTAAATTGAATGTGCCGATCTTTTTGGAACCGAAGGTGTTAGTTAAATCGGTTCCTCATACCACCCAGAAAGTACCCGTTCACCTGGAGCCAGAAATTTACTTAAAGCCAGAAGTGAGTGCAAAACCTGCTTTATGTGTTCCTCAAAATGGGCATGACCATAAGCGTGAAGAAGTCTCAGCACAATAATACTGTAGCACAGTAAGAATTGACGATCGCTAACCTGAGAATCTGAACCTAATCAATCAATCAAGGAGAATCTACCAATGTCTAATTCACTCGAAAAATACTACGAACAGGCTTGTGAAATCACAATTCCAATTAAATTGAATGTGCCAATCTATCTAGAGCCACGTGTGTTGTTGAAAGCAATTCCTGGCACAACACAAAAATTGCCTGTTCACCTGGAGCCAGAAATTTACGTAGGACCGGAAGTTAAATCAGCCCCGACTGTGTGTGTTCCTCAAAATGGTTACAAACGGGAGCTTCCTGCACAGGCTGTTTCAGAGCAAGCCTAGCCTGCGATAGCAACCTCAAACTTAATTTTTGCTTAGTTGTCCACTTTCATTTGTTAATCTCAATCAAGGAATTTCTACCAATGTCTAATTCACTCGAACACCACTACCAACACGCTTGCGAATTCACAATTGCTATCAAACTGAATGTGCCGATCTTTCTAGAGCCGCATGTATTAGTTAAATCGGTTCCTCATACCACTCAAAAAGTACCTGTTCACCTAGAGCCAGAAATTTACTTAAAGCCAGAAGTGAGTGCAAAACCTGCTTTATGTCTTCCGCAACATGGAAACGGTCATAAGCGTGAGGAGGTTGTGGCAAAAGAAGTTAACTAACAACAATCGTCTCTTAGAACAATAAGTATCTAGCTAGCTCTTAGTCGGAAGCCTGCTATTTCTAATGAAATGGTTGGCTTCTTTTCTTAGCAGGTAAAACGAGATTGGTCAGTCAAACCAGTTCATTCCCCATTCCCTATTCCCCATTCCCCATTACCTAGTCTCTATCAACTCATGGTGGTATTCCTGAATCGATTTCACATCAAGTGGTTGAGATTGGAGCGATCGAATGGCGGAAGCGGTTGCTTTTGCACCTGCGATCGTGGTGACGATCGGGATTTTGTAGGAGATGGCCGTGCGGCGGATGATGCGATCGTCAATTTGGGCGGTTGCGCCAATGGGTGTGTTGATAATCAGTTGAATCTGCTCGTTTTTAATCCAGTCAAGGACATTGGGGCGTCCTTCGTGCAGTTTCAACACCAGTTCTACATCGTCTAGCCCGCTTTCTTGCAACACCTTACGAGTTCCGTCAGTGGCGACGATCTTTAAGCCCAATGCCATCAGGTCTTTGACCACGGGCACCGCTGCCGCTTTGTCACGATCGTTCATTGACACAAACACGGTTCCTTTGAGGGGAAGCACTTGAGAGGCAGCCAGTTCGGCCTTGGCAAAGGATTTGCCGAAATCGGTATCAATGCCCATGACTTCTCCGGTCGATCGCATTTCGGGACCAAGAATGATATCGGTGCCAGGAAACTTGGAGAAGGGCAAGACGGCTTCTTTCACCGAAATGTGATTGGGAATAACCTCTTCGGTGTAGCTGAGCGATTCCAGAGTTTTGCCTGACATAGTCCGGACGGCCATTTTCGCCAAAGGAATGCCGATCGCCTTCGAGACAAATGGCACCGTGCGGGATGCGCGTGGGTTGGCTTCCAGGATGTAAACCTGATTGTCCTTAACGGCATATTGAATATTCATCAAGCCCAGGACTTTCAGGGCTTTCGCTAATTTGATTGTCCAAGAGCGAATGGTTTCTAAAACGATCGGAGATAAGGAGATGGTGGGCAGTGAACAGGCTGAGTCGCCAGAGTGAATTCCGGCTTGTTCGATGTGTTCCATGATCCCACCAATGACAACTCCGCCTGTGTGGTCGGCGATCGCATCTACGTCTACTTCGATCGCGTTTTCCAGATATCTGTCAATCAGGATGGGATGATCGGGTTCCACTTGTACGGCATAGGTCATATAGCGATCCAAGTCTTCATCGGAGTAGACAATTTCCATTGCCCGACCGCCCAGCACATAGCTGGGACGCACGACGACTGGATAGTCGATCCGTTTTGCCACTTGGAGAGCTTCTTCATAGCTCCGAGCAATCCCGTTAGCGGGTTGCATGATTTCTAGTTCCCGCAAAATCTTCTCGAATCGCTCCCGATCTTCAGCCGTGTCGATCGAATCTGGTGAAGTCCCCCAAATTTTGGTCGGCATGTCTGGATTTTTGCTCAGATAATCCTGCAAGGGAACGGCTAGTTTCAACGGGGTTTGTCCACCAAATTGAATGATCACGCCTTCGGGTTGCTCGGCTTCCAGAATGTTTAGCACATCTTCTTTGGTGAGCGGTTCAAAGTAGAGGCGATCGCTGGTGTCGTAGTCGGTAGAAACCGTCTCTGGGTTAGAGTTGACCATGATCGTCTCAAAGCCATCACTTCGCAGCGCAAACGAGGCATGACAACAGCAATAGTCAAACTCGATCCCCTGTCCGATGCGGTTGGGACCGCCGCCCAAAATCATCACTTTGCGACGATCGGACGGAAAGATTTCGGTTTCGGTTGCCGCGATTTCTTGATCTTTCTCTAGCGTCAGCACTTCCGACTCATACGTCGAATAGTAGTAGGGCGTGAATGCCTCAAATTCTGCCGCGCAAGTGTCTACCGTTTTATAAACCGGGATAATCTCTAGCTGCTTCCGGTATGCCCGCACCTCATCTTCCGTGGTTTTGGTGGCGAAGGCAATTTGTCGATCGCTGAACCCTTGTTGCTTCACCGCATAAAGCTGTTCTCGCGCAATCTTTTTGAGGGGCGTTTTCTTGAGGAATTTTTCAGTCTCCAGGATTTGCTGGAGTTTATCAAGAAACCAGGGATCGATCGCGGTCAACTCAAAGATTTCCTCGACGCTCATCCCCATCAACATGGCATGACGGATCGTGAAAATCCGCTCTGGGTTGGGAGTCCGTAATCCGGCTCGAATCTGCTCTAAACTGGGAACTTTTTCTGGTCGATCGCAGCCCCAGCCGGCCCGTCCTGTTTCCAGCGATCGCAATGCCTTCTGAAAGGATTCTTGGAAGGTGCGACCGATCGCCATGGCTTCACCCACGGATTTCATCTGCGTGGTCAGAATAGGCTTAGATCCAGGAAACTTCTCGAAGGCAAACCGGGGAATCTTTGTGACCACATAGTCGATCGTCGGTTCAAAGCTGGCCGGTGTTTTCTTGGTAATGTCGTTCGGAATTTCATCTAGCGTGTAGCCAACTGCCAATTTCGCTGCCATTTTGGCGATCGGGAAGCCCGTTGCTTTGGATGCCAACGCCGAACTGCGAGACACTCGCGGGTTCATCTCAATGACGATCATTTGCCCCGTCTGCGGATTCACCGCAAACTGAATGTTTGAGCCACCCGTCTCTACGCCAATCTCACGAATGATCTTAATCGAGGCATCACGAAGTCGCTGATATTCTTTATCGGTGAGGGTTTGTGCTGGAGCTACCGTAATCGAGTCGCCTGTATGAACGCCCATCGGGTCGAGGTTTTCGATCGAGCAGATAATCACCACGTTATCCGCCAGATCGCGCATCACTTCTAGCTCATATTCCTTCCAGCCCAACAACGATTTTTCCACCAGAATTTGCGAGACTGGGCTAGCATCTAAACCGGATTGAGCAATTTCTTCATACTCTTCCTGGTTGTAAGCAATTCCGCCGCCCGTGCCGCCCATTGTGAATGCCGGACGAATGATCAAGGGATAGGTACCAATTTCATGGGCGATCGCCTTGGCTTCCGCCATGTTCTCTGCCAGCCCAGACGGACAAACGCCGACTCCAATCCGTTGCATTGCCTCTTTGAACAGCTTGCGATCTTCTGCCATCTCGATCGCAGGCAGCTTTGCCCCAATCAATTCCACCCCATACTGATCTAGGACGCCACTCTTTGCCAGAGTTACAGCCAGGTTGAGTGCAGTCTGTCCTCCCATCGTGGGCAACAGAGCATCCGGGCGCTCTCGTTCAATAATTTTTTCAACAATTTCTGGGGTGAGGGGTTCAACATAGGTGCGATCGGCTGTTTCCGGGTCAGTCATGATGGTCGCCGGGTTAGAGTTGACCAACACCACCTCATAGCCTTCATCTCGGAGAGCTTTGCAGGCTTGGGTTCCAGAATAGTCAAACTCGCAGGCTTGCCCAATCACGATGGGACCAGAGCCAATTAGCAGGATTTTGTGGAGGTCGTTGCGCCGAGGCATAAGTCAAAATCACTGATAAATCCAGACTATTGTAGGGTATTTAGTCCGATCGTTCTGAATCACCTGATTCAAGTTTTTTGGCCATCCTCTGCGATGATGAAAGATTTTGAACAGTGCCCGTACTAGATCAACGCACTAATGAAGAATTGCCAGGTGTGGAAGTAATTAGGCGATCGCCCTCCACACCTCACCCTTCGACTCAAAACCCGGAACGCCAAGTTCCACCCTCGAAAGATGCAATTCAGAACAGCAACATTCCAGTTTTCTACTCGAAACTTCCAGCTTTTTGCTAAACCGATCGCCTTTTGAACTCCATCAACTGACCTGGGAAGTGGATCGATCGCGCTTTTTGCAGGAACGATCGTGGTTTGAACTGTAGAATTGGAGCTCAAGGTTTGAAGCGGTTGGGTACTGTATTCATCAACATCTCTTCAACCTGTGATGAAGAATAGAAGATAGAGGCAGGTGCAATTTAAGGATGTACCAGATCGAGATTACGGAGGATGCTAAGGAGGATTTCTCATATTACAAAACCACTGAGCGAAAAATTATCCTTACGGAAGTTCGCAAGCAGTTAACTCAGGCACCGCTGCTAGCCACCCGGAATCGAAAGCCTCTCTGGGAGCAGCGTATTGCCTCCTGGGAATTGCGTGTTGGTCAGTATCGAGTCTTTTATGACGTTGATGAGGCAACTAGAATTGTAGCGATCGTCGCGGTAGGTCACAAAGTTCACAATACGCTTTTCATTAAAGGGAAGGAGGTAACACTATGAGGACAATCAACTTAGCCGAAGAAATGCTTGACTTAAAAGACCTCATCTATCTGGCTCAACAGGAGCCTGTTCTGTTACTGACCCCAGATGGACAAGAGTTTCTGCTGGCTGAAGCAGACGATTTCGAGCAAGAAGTTGAAATCTTGCGCGCAAGTCACGCATTTCAGCAATTCTTAAATACTCGATCGGCGAATCCGTCCAGAATCAATCTAGACGATTTCGAGCGTGAAATTGACCAGGAACTTGCTGCACAACAGTTTCAGCCAAATTCAGATTGATCTTTTGAGTTTCCCAATCGATCGCGTTCTGAAGCGACTCTACAGAACCTTTGCAATTGTTGGGTTTCGCGATCAACTGATCGCCCTAACGATATTGATATTCCCTCGTATTGGTTCCTAAATGGGTCTCGAGGCAGGAAAATCAAGGTTGCCAAATGCGGATCGTTTTATCTTTACTGCCGCTGGCGATCGTCTTTCCGTCTGGGCTGAAGCCGATCGTCACGACCCAATCGATGTGTCCAGAAAGAGTATGCAACCGTTCGCTTGTTTGCAAATTCCAGACGTTGATCGTGCGATCGAGACTGCCTGTCGCGAGGGTTTTTCCAGTGGGGTCGATCGCCACACTCAAGACGCGATCGCTGTGTCCGGTGAGCGTATGACGCACTTGTCCGGTTTGCAGATTCCAGATCTTAACCGTCTTATCCCAACTGCCACTGGCAACGGTTTGTCCGTCAGGGCTGATGGCGATCGATCGAACAGCATCTGAGTGTCCGGTTAATGTGCGAAGCAGTTCGCCAGTTTGCAGATTCCAGACTTTGATCTTGCCATCATAACTGCCACTGACGAGTGTTTGTCCATCCGGGCTGATTGCCACCGACCACACCGAATCATAGTGATCGGGAAGCGTATGAATCAGCGTTCCTGTATTCACGTCCCAAATCTTAATCGTCCCGTCGTAGCTGCCGCTTGCTAAGGTTTGTCCATCGGGGCTGAGCGCGACTGTCCAAACGGGGCCAGCATGTTCAGATAGGGTATGCAGGAGTTCGCCCGTTTGAAAATTCCAGATCTTAATTGTTTTATCACCACTGCCGCTTACCAAAATTTGCCCATCCGGACTAATCGCGATCGCTCGAACGGCATCGGTATGGTCTGAAAGGGTACGGATCAGTTCACCCGTCTGGAGATTCCAAAAATTGATGGTTTTGTCGAAACTCCCACTGACTAGCGTTTGCCCATCAGGGCTGATCGCCACTGCCCAAATCGTGTCTAAGTGTCCGATGAATGATTTAACTGAAGTATCCGAGACTGGAGCGATCGGCGTTTCGGGTTGACCACTCGGTTGAACAGAAATCGGCTCTTGAGTAGACGACGATTCCGACGGATTGAACGTAGCAATAATAGATGACTGAGACAAGAAAAAAATTCCTAATCCCGCAAGTGTAAAAGCTGCGATCGCCATCATTGGCACTAGCAGAGCCGAATGCCGACGAGACAACCCATGTCTATTCCAGATGGCTGATTTAGGTGCAACAGTCATCAACTCAGCGATGAGGCTATGAGTAGCCGCATTTGTTTCGTCGTCGTGTAGGGCAGCCTGCGGATAGCTAACAGTGGGTGAGAAGCCAATGTCTGTGGGTAAGGTGGTATCTGCAAAATTGGGGGGATATGCGCCAAGAGTGCGATCGTCTTCTCCCAGAGCAGCAGATTTCAACGCCCCATCTAACTCCGTTACAGATGAAAATCGATCGCTCGGTGACTTTTGCAAACATCGCATCACCACTGCTTCCAGTTCGGGCGAGAAGTGAGCGCATCCTATCTGGTGTCGCAAGGGCTGAACGGGTTTGGAGGAGTGAGCGATCGCCCATGTTCCTCCGCTCAGTTGATAGACAGCTTCTCCAAAGCCAAACGGATCAGTTCCACTCAGCATTTCATAGAGAATTATGCCCAAACTGTAGATGTCTGCCCGTTCATCGAGATCGGTTCCAACTTCAAACTGCTCAGGAGCCGCATAGCGATAGGTACCTAGAAACATGCTCGTGACATTCGTTTGACCGATCTGTTCACTGCAAATCTTGGCAATTCCAAAATCCAGAATCTTCACCATCTCTCCCAGAGTCGTTGGCACCAAAAAAATGTTATCCGGCTTCAAATCTCGATGAACGACCTTGATATGTTCGCTGGAGGTTCCCCCCGAATGCCATAGCGTGATTCCCTGATGGGCTAAATGTAACCCTGCACAAACTTGGCTGACAATGCTGACAGTTTGCTGAATAGACAACCGCTTTTCTTGACGCAACCGTTGCCCCAATGTGGTTCCCCGCAGATACTCCATGATGAAGAAGGGGTATCCCTCCGGAGTCACTCCGTGGTCGCTAACTTGAACGATATGACTGCTACGTAAAGCAGCGCACAGCGTTACTTCTCGCTCAAACCGCTTTCGCATCTGCCCTGCGGCGAGTTTTTCATGTAGCAGTTTCAATGCTACGGGTTGTCCTAACAACGTATCCATTGCCAGGAAGACATCTGCCGTTCCGCCAATGCCCAAGCGGCGCTCCAGGCGATAGCGTTGCCGTTCCCCTATTGAACGCCCAATCCAAGGATTTACTAATTGAGAGCAACTCATCTCTCAGACTCCATCTGTAATGTCAGTTATCTAGAGTGCAGCAGTTGCAATTTGCAAAAACTGTAATGGATGGCAATCATCTCAAGAGAATAGTGAAATTCTGTGAAGCAAAGATCTCACCTGTGCAGATGCAGATATGACTATCTACACTACGATAGGTCTGCTCAGTCGGATTGCTTTCGTCAAACGCCCCACCATACTCGAAAGACCTCAGCAAGGCAGTCTTGGCTGGAACCATCCTGGAATGGGAGCAATTTAAGCCTCTCCCTGTCAACCCCTAACCTGCAAATCGTTTCATCCCCTTCTTCAGCAACGCTGATTTTTCCACACTTAGATTAAAAATAAAATCTTTGCTTAACTATTAAGTTTTTTAACAAAAGTGGGAACTCTGCATATGAACATTAGGCTATTCTTCTGAGTACATGACCGCTATTTGTAGCGTTATTAATTTTCTTTATAGGGAAAAATAAAGGGTCGATCGTTCCCACAAACCCCACTTTATCGAACTTTTTGCGGGCAGAATAAGCCAACTAAACAGACAAACCTACCTTTAGATGACTACAATGTGATTATTATCTGGCAGGAAGCAATCTGCCCTAAACCAACAATAGTTCAGGCAGCGTTTGCCCTAGGGTTGCATACCCACTGCCTTCGTTTGCATCTGCTGTTCACAGGGTAAGGGTAAAATTGTTGAGTCATCTAGACTTCAACTAGCTAACGCTCTGATAGGAGTGTGGATGCTGTGAAGGATGTGGGGGGTCTGACCAGAGCGATCGATTCTCGAATCGAGCTATTTTCAGGAAACTGCCAGTGTCAGTTCATTTACTGGGTTAGATGAGCGATATGACTACTTTTGAAGACATTTATCAGTTTTTTCGCAATCCTCCCCCGTTCTATCTTAATAAGGAATTGGCAGTTTGCTACGTCCTAGCCGTTCTGCTGCGAAGAGATTCGTATGGAACTGAGCTAATTAGCTTGCTAGAACACGAGCATCCCAACTATCGGCTTTCCGATACGGTGCTTTATAGTGCGCTGAAATTCCTGGAGGATGCGAACGCAATTACGGGGTACTGGAAAAAAGTAGAGGGTCGAGGTCGTCCTCGCCGGATGTATCAAATCTGTCCAGAATGGCAGCAACAGGCTCAAGAACTGGCGCGTCTTTGGCAGAATTATGTTGGGCATCCAGTTCAGCAGGCTACTCCAACCTAGGAGGAGTTGACCAGAGGTTGCATCGACTGCCGTATACTCAGTTTTGGTAGCCAGTTTTGCTTCGTTTTCCCTCATGCAAACTCCCATTCTCGTATCTACTGCCCTGCTGACTGCATTATTGGCGGTTGGGCTATTTTTCTTTATCCGAGCCTCTGCGAAAGACAGAACGGAGGTCACTAAATTGATCGCGGAGCAGCAGGGAGAGCCATTGCTGGAGCAACTCCAGCAGTATTTCACCCAACGGGCTTACCGAATTACAGCAGTCGATGCGGCTCAAAACCGAGTCACATTCGAGGGGCTTGTTCGCCCTAGCGCGTTTTTGGCAGTTTTCCTAACATTTTTAGCGGCGATCGGCATTCTTTGCCTTGCGCTGGTTCTGTCTTTCGCGTTCCCAAATGCGGCGGGGTTGCCGATGCTTGTGCTGCTGGCTCCTCTAGCGGGTATTTTCTACTGGCGATCGGCAAGACGCCCAGAACAGGTTTCTCTGCAAGTCGAAGCTCTCAGCGACGCTGATACTCCCCCTCGGAGCTTGCTGGTTGTTACCGCCCATCGAGACGAGTTGGCAGAAATGCAGCGATCCCTAAGTTTGAAGCCATTTGAGGTTGAGGCAGTGCAAAATGATGCATGAAGCCCGCAAAGTGATCAGCGTTAAGGATCGCAGAATGTATTGACGGAAGTTTGTTCAATTTGGGTCAACGTCGTCTGCTTGAAGCATTTGCATTGCAATATAGCGGCAACCCGCACAATCGCAACCCATTCGGGCGATCGCCTCATCCCCGATCGCGTCATCGTTAAGCAAATCGGTTTCGCAGAGACAGTCAGGCGGATCGGCGGCTACAGGATCGGAGGGCGAAAGGGTGGTGTCTGGCTGCGATTCAATTTGCGGTTCAATAGCAGCAGGTTGGGCGATCGTCTGCTCGGAACTAACGTAACCCCCATACATCGGCTCGTCTGAAGGGGAAGGAATCGAATTATTTGCTTGTGCTGGGGCTGCCAGCAAGATTGACGTGAAAAAAGTGGAGTAACCCAGTCGGGCTAAAGTATTCCGGTTCATCAAACTCACACCAAAATCGCTACGCTATTATAATCTACTGCACAACAAAATGACTCATATCGGGTCACAGCGAATTTCAACAAGAAACCCATCAGGGTCATAGAAGTAGATACCGCGTCCGGTAGGACGAGTCACGGGCCCGTGGTCGATCGCTACTTGATTCTGGTGCAACAGTTCAACAGCTTGATCGAATAGTTCTGGAGCAATATCGAATGCCAGATGACCAGCACGAGTGAATTCTCGACTGGGATCAGGATCAGGCGGAGTGAGATTGGGCTTCCAAAAAAGATCAATGACAGTGCCATCTGGAGTGACAAAGTTAGCCGCTTCTCCTGCCTCAAACAATTCTTTTAAGGTTTCTGGAACTTCATCGCCTTGTAATTCTCGCAGACCCAAAATATTGCCATAGAAGTGTCGGGATGCCGTCATATCACAAACATGCAGGGCAATATGATGAACACGGCGCAACATGCCAATTGCGAGGAAGGATGGGGTAGCTTGAGGGTTAGACAACATAGCTGGACAACATAGTGAGAACCCATTCACGTGACATCCTCCAGACACCGACCCTGACGGGTACGGTGCTGGCTTCCCAAGATCGCTCCTGAGAGTTTCCTGCTTCATCCGTCCTCCCTAGAATGTTGCCATTCCCCGGTATGGATACGTCCACAGGCCGCTTTACCGTGTATCCCACGGCTGACTTGTACAAAGAAACCAAAGTCTTGTACAACCGAACAAAATTGGTTTGACGCACCGATGGCTTCATGCCAGAACCATCCTTCTCGGTGCCACCCCCTCCCCATTGTCCAGGTTCAAAGCAATTCCCGAACTTTGCGCTGTGCACCACGTGGCCAGGACGTGTTCGTTTGAGTCAATCGGTGGGCTGCAAAACCAACACTATTGTACGCGAGAATCTGCTGGAAATTAGCAAAGATTGTGTGTCGATTTTCGGGGCATCGTTCGCGCAGCGTGTGCGAAGCACACACCCCTCAATCGAGGCTCTTGTGTTCATGTATCCCGACGCTCTACCTGAAAGGTGAGCGCGGGACTTATAGCCCCCCGAATCCCCATTAGTTAAATTGTGGCAGTCTGTTTCGATTCTAGTTCGATTCTAGAAGTCAATTTAACGAAAGGTTAATCTAGAAAAGAGTAAAAAGAGATGTTGAAGCCAAACCCCGTATGGAAATTTTACGAGCCATATTGTCTGATGTGCGGTCTGCCTTAGCCAATGTCTATAGCGGCTGGATTCTCTGGAATTTATTTCTGGCGTTTATCCCGTTGCTGCTGAGCTTTTGGCTCTATCGAGGAAGAACCCATTCTCGCAACTTTCTATGGTGGGTTGGCTTCATTGTATTTATTGCATTCCTGCCCAACGCTCCGTATGTACTCACGGATATTATTCATTTGATTCGAGGAACTCGATTTAGCGAGACATGGGTAGTTGCTTTGGTTTTTATTCCAATTCATATCTCTGCTATTCTGCTGGGATTTGAAGCCTATGTTGTATCTCTGATTAATCAAGCCATTTACTTAAAACGACAGGGAGCAAGGCAATTTGTCTTTTGGTCTGAATTATTAACTCATGCTCTATGTGCGATCGGCATTTATTTAGGGCGGTTTCGTCGATTCAACAGTTGGGATTTTGTCACTGAACCTGAAAATGTTCTCCGTAGCACGATCGACGATTTGACGAGTAAATTGCCGCTTCTCGTGATTGTGAGTACATTCGTGATTCTGGCGGTTTTCTATTGGGTCGTGAAGCAGATTACGATCGGACTTATTTTGCGTTGGCGATACTATCGGCTGAACAAAGATGTATTAGATGAAATCGCATGATTGCAGCGCTATCGTTTACCGATCCGCATAACGCCCCTCTAAAATACAAGTTCTCAGATCCAAAAATTCCTGAAGCAGGGACAAAGTTTCATCGCCAATTCTTCGTGTCTCCGGGTCTTCGTGGTTCAAACTTCAACTAATTCAAACTCCTGCACTTCCTCCTCCCAATTCTCTAAATCAGCCAATCGATCGATCGCCTGCTCAATTAAGTTCACACCCTGATTGGCAGACTCAATCACCGCCAACTGTCCCCGCAGTTCTGCCGCATTAAGGAACCCCTTTGCATACCAGGTCATGTGTTTTCGAGCTTGTCGGATGCCGCGATCGCCCTTGTATTCCCACAGCATCAGCAAATGATCTTTGGCACATTGAAGCCGTTCGATCGGCGTTGGGGGAGTTCGCAATTCTCCAGTTTTCAAAAAGTAATCGACTTCGCCCACGAGGAAGGGATAGCCTAACGTGCCGCGTGAACACATGACACCATCGGCTCCAGTCATCTCCAGACAGCGAATGGCGGCATCGACGGAAAAAATATCGCCATTGGCAATCACCGGAATCGACAAAACTTCTTTTACCCGTGCGATCCATTCCCAACGCGCAGAACCGCTATACCCTTGAGCGCGAGTTCGACCATGCAATGTGAGCATCTGTGCGCCTGCATCCTCCATCCGTTGGGCAAACTCGATCGCATTAATGTCTTGCTCTGACCAACCAATACGAGTTTTGACCGTGACAGGGACTTTAACTGCGTTAACAACCGATCGCACAATCTCCGCTGCCAATTCTGGTTGCCGTAATAAAGATGAGCCGCCGCCATTGCGAGTGATCTTGTTCACCGGACAGCCCATATTGATGTCGATCGTGTCGGCTCCTTCATCCACCGCTTTTTGTGCGGCCTCTGCTAGAAAATCCGGACGACAGTCGAATAATTGAATGCTGATTGGTCGCTCGTTGGGGTCAACTTCCATGATCTTCGGCAACTGCTTGACATAATGCAGCCCTGTCGCATTCACCATTTCGGTATACATCATCGAGTCGGGTGCATAGCGACGCACCAACCGCCGAAACACGAGATCGGTAACGCCAGAAAGGGGCGATTGCAACACCCGGCTTTTAACCTCAAAGGTGCCGATTTTTAGTGAAGTCGATAGTCTAGCCTTGAGACTGGGAGACAGCGTAGCCATGAGCTTCGATCGTTGTAAATAAACACAGTCACTTTCTGATTCTAGCCTCTGGCTTTATCGCAACCCGAATTCAATATGTTAAGTGAACCTAATTAATTGTGGGGTGGGAGTCCATGTCCTACGGACACGCTTCGCGAACACCTGCCCGGACAGGCAAGATGCCCATCCCACAAAGTGACAGCCACTTGGGTTAGGACGGGGTACAGGGGTTCCACCCCTGGCTGGGGGCTTCGCCCCCAACCCCCTTGAATTCCCAGAACTCAGCCGTTGCGAAGGACTTCATCAAGGGTTTCAATTGAATCAACGCTGCAAAATAGTCGAACTGGAGTTTTCTGAATCATGATAGCTAGAAAGCATCTTTTCTCCTTGATCGCATTGCTGGTCTGCCTCTGGATAGGATTCACTTCAATGCTTTTGATAGATACAGCTAGTGCGGCTCCCTCAATGCTGCTGTCTGTCCAAGATTTACCCACTGGCTTTACTCAAGTTCCTGCATCTGACGTTGAGGGATGCCAACCCCAAGGCGATCACGGCGAATTAGCTGCTTTTGTGTTGAGGGAAAACGTGACGCTGAGCGAATCTATTTGTATATCCGTTTTTTTACTAACTGAACAAGCGGCAAACGAGTCGCAGGCGGCATTAATGCGGCAGATGGTTGATACTGTTTTGGATCATCCGCAAGCCATGATCGAGCAAACTGGAGCGCAGAAAGCGATCGATGTAAACGTCTTGAGTCCTTTACCGAGTGTTGGGGATAAAGTCGCTGGTTTCACAAAACAAGACGAGAGTCAGCGCCATGAGACGCTTTTATTTCGACGAGGCGATTTTGTCGCTTCTGTTGCCATTCATTACAAAGATGGCACCTTCCCTGCGGCGTCATTGGAAGCGATCGCCACCAATCTTGATGAGCGTATCCGTCAATTGGCTCCAGTCGCCCAGCCTCCAACCTCCTGAGCCATTAGGCTAAGTTGTTAGCTCACGCCATGTGCGACTTCTTTAAATCTCTTGTGGGATGGGCGTCCCGCCCGTCCAGCCAGGGCAGGCAAGATGCCTACCCTACCAGAACTTACAGCCAGTTTCACTTGCATAAGCCACACGCATACCCATCCACTCATCCACTCATCTACCCACCCACACACAACGGTGGCTCACTCCTCTGAAAACCGCTGTAAGCTAACGCCACAAAGTTGCACATCGCGTTAGTTCGCTATTCCACCTTTATCCCACATTTATTTTGTAGAGCCAGAAAAGACTGCCCCACCGCCACACGAGGCAGACGATGCTTAAAACTACAGAGAATTTCCCAGGAAATCGTGCCCAGTGTCTCTGCCCAATCATCGGCTGAGATCATTTCTTTGCCGTCCTGCCCCAACAGTGTCACCACTTCTCCTTCTTGCAAGTCAGGAATCGTACTCACATCTAGCATCAGTTGATCCATCGTGATTGCCCCAATTTGCGGAACTCGCTGACCTCGAATCAGGGCAGTCATCCGGTTGGAAAGATTGCGGTGGATACCATCGGCGTAACCAATTCCTACGACTGCCATCAGGATTTGGCGATCGGCAACATATTGATAGCCATAGCTCACGCCGGTTCCGGGTTGAATCGTCTTCACTTGAGTCACCCGTGCCTTCACTTGCATAACAGGCTCAAGATCGATCGTGCCACGCAGATGAGGAGCGGGATACAGCCCATACGTTGCTAGCCCAACCCGCACCAAATCATAGTGGAGGGTTGAATCAGTTAACGTGGCTGCTGAGTTTGCCATGTGCAGCCGCAGCCGAGGAGAAAGAACGCCAAGCGATGTGATCTGGTCAATCATCGCCTGATAGCGACTGTTTTGGAGATGCATGATTGTGGGATCAAGACTATCTGCTGTTGCGAAATGAGAATAGATACTAGCGATTTGCAAATAAGGTAGCTGTGCAACTCGATCGACAAACTCAACCGCCTGCTGCCAAGGCACTCCTAAGCGAGACATCCCCGTGTCCAGCTTGAGATGCACCGGAATAGGCTCAGCTTTCAGTATGGCAATAGTTTTAGAGAAAACGAGAGCTTGCTTAAAAGTACAAATGGTCGGTTGCAGGTTCCATTGCACGATCGTCCTGACTTGCTCTGATGTATTCGTCGCTCCTAACAACAGAATCGGCGCATTAATTCCAGCTTCCCGCAACTCAATTCCCTCTGGAATCGTAGCTACTCCTAACCAACTGGCTCCATGCTGCAAGGCAGTCTGTGCCACCGTGACCGCTCCATGTCCATAGGCATCCGCCTTCACGACTGTCATCAACTCCGTAGACGAAGCTAGTCGCTGCCTGAGTTGCCAGACATTATGCGCCAGTGCAGCCAAATCAATTTCTACCCAAGCGCGATCGCACCGCATCGACGACACACTAGGGGTCAGATCCCAACTCAACATCATTGTTCACTCCTTGTTAATCACACCGATTGAGCAAGCGTTTTTTATGAAGTTTAAGAATCATCAAATAATGCTCTTGGTAGGACGGGCAAGACGCCCATTCTCGACACTGGGCGGGCAAGATGCCCACCCCACAATGACTGGATTTAATACTTAAACTTCATCAAAACTCTTACTCTCACTACACCTCCCAGATATAGTGCCAACTATGTTACTATCTGTGAAACCTCTTCTCAATTTATACAATGGGCAAGGTTTTGGTTTTAAATGCCTCCTATGAACCGCTCAACATTACAAGCTGGAGGCGGGCTGTTGTTTTGTTAATTAAGGGCAAAGCAGAGCAGGTGGAGCATAACGGCAAGGTTGTGTACTCCGAAATGCCTCTGCCGACAGTTATCCGACTGCGCCATTACGTCCGGGTTCCCTACAAGGAAATTCCCCTGACTCGTCGGAATATCTTGCACCGGGATGGGCACTCCTGTCAATACTGTGCTTACACTGGGGATGAGTTAACGCTTGACCATGTAGTACCCCGATCGCGAGGCGGTGATGATTCTTGGGAAAACATGGTGACAGCTTGCGTTCGTTGTAATGTAAAGAAGGGCAGCCGCACTCCCAAGGAAGCGAATATGCCGTTACGCCAAACGCCTCATAAACCCCATAGTGGTCTCTACTTTGAAGTGACGAAGCATATCAAGAGCGGCGTCCATCAAGAGTGGCAAAAATATGTGATTGGAACGTGAACCCCTGGTTAGATTAGATATGCCAGGGGTTTTTGGTAAGCGTTTAGTAGGCGATCGATCGTTACAGTAGTCTGGCGAAACCGCCATATGATCCCTACCGAGTTGACGCGATGTGCAACTTTGTGGCATCAGCTTACAGCAGTTTTCAGAGGAGTGAGCCACCGTTATGTGTGGGTGGGTAGATGAGTGGATGAGTGGATGGGTATGCGTGTGGCTTATGCAAGTGAAACTGGCTGTAAGTTCCGGTGGGGTAAGCCTCTTGCCTGCCCCGATCTGGACGGACGAAACACCCATCCCACAAGAGATTAAAGAAGCTGCACATCGCATGAGTTGAAGTCAATCAGCTAAACTCATTATCTTCGTGACCCTCGTAGATCCGCCAAAAGTTGGAATTTAGGATAGAACAGGTGCAGTAATACAAGTTTTTTGTCAAGATCAAGATATGGATTTTAATGGGGGCTATGTTAACGGGCTAACCTGACAGTGATTGGTGGTGTGTCGAGGCTCAGATGCATAGAGTGACGAAGGGTTTAGGGTTGCCCGTCCACTGAAGTGTTATCACTACTTCTCCACAACTTAGGAAATCAGCCCAACCTTATCCAGGTACTATGAAATCAAATTCACGCAAGTCCCACGATAGTTTACTGTTGATGACTGAGTCTGCGGCTACAGGTTCTAACCTAGACACGGTGATTAAAACTCCGGTTGAATTCCCAGATACGCGCATTGAAAGCAGGAAAAATGCGGCTGCTGAAACCATTCAAGGGCTGATGACCCCGCAGGGTTGGCGCTTAGCTGAGCGACAGGTAGAAGCATTAGAGCGTGTTTTGGAACAGCATAAGGGCAATCGACAGCTAGTGATTTTGCAAGACTTCCCTGATCCAGATGCGCTCTCTTGTGCTTGGACATACAAATTGATGGCCCAACAATATGACATTCGCTGCGATATTGTCTATGCCGGAACATTGAGCCATCAGGAAAATATTGCGTTGGTGAAATTGACAGGGCTACCCGCCCAACGGTGGGCAGTTCAGACAGTCAAAGACAAAGATCTTTCGGTGTATCAGGGCTGTGTCTTTGTCGATCATCAAGGTACAACGACTCAGCTAATGCCGTTAGTGCAGCAAGCAAAGCTACCGTTGATCGCTGTTATTGATCACCACACCGCTCAAGGTGAATTAAATGCCAAATTTACGGATATTCGTCCGCAAGTTCGGGCAACAGCGACGATTTTCACGCAGTATCTCCAAGCTGGACTGTTGCGACTCGACAGTAGCATCAGTGAACATGTCAAATGTGCAACAGCGTTGATGCATGGGATTCGATCGGACACAAATCGCCTGATGCAAGCCCAAGAAGAGGATTTTCTAGCCGCCGGATATCTGAGCCGCTTCTATGATGCTCAACTGCTAAATTCAGTGCTGCAAGCCTCTCGCTCCAAGCGGGTCATGGATGTGATTGAACGATCGCTCCGCAACCGCGTTTTGCAAAATAACTTCTCGATCGCGGGTGTTGGTTATTTACGCTACGACGATCGCGATGCCATCCCACAAGCCGCAGACTTTTTGGTGACAGAGGAAAACGTTCATACTGCTGTCGTCTATGGTATTGTCCATGATGAAGATGAAGATTTAGAACTCGTAGTCGGTTCTCTTCGTACCAATAAACTCACCCTCGACCCAGATGAATTCATCAAAGAAGCCTTCGGGCAAGACGCACAAGGACGCTTTTTTGGGGGTGGGCGATCGATGGCAGGTGGCTTCGAGATCCCGATGGGCTTCCTGTCTGGCTTCAACGAAAATGCTGACTATACCCGGATGAAGTGGGAAGTCTTTGATGTCCAAATCAAGCAGAAACTATTGCGCTTGATTAACCCAGAAGAAGGAGTGATTCGGACGGTCTGACGGGGTGAAGGGGTGAAGGAGTAAGGGGGAGTTATTCAGGGGTTGCGCTTGTTGGATTCGAGGCTGGGCTGGTGTTTCCACCCTCTGATGCCGTCACAAAATAAGTGTATTGAGTGCCGTTTGTTAAGCCTGTATGGGTATAACGAGTTTCAGTGAGTCCAGAGGTGACTTGCTCAAAATTGCCGCCCGTCGTGGAGAAAACATTATACTGAGTTGCACCCTCAACTCGATTCCAAGTGAGAGAGACTTGCCCGCTTCCCGGAGTGGCGGTCAATCCAGTGGGAGCGAGCAATGTAATATTCGATCCTTCAGCAGATGGGCTGAGTGGTGCTGGAAGCTCAGAAGAAGGTGAATAATCGCCTGTCCCGATTAGCGCATAAATTGCTTTAAACTTTTCGGTGTTTAAGTTAGCAAGATCATCAGTTAACCCCCAACATCCGTAGCGACTATACAAGCCAGACAGTGCAAAGTAGCTATACAATTCGCCTTCGTGAGCAAACCAATTGTCTCGGATGTGATGTTCAACTAAAGCTTTCATGCTCGGTTCACGATTGGCGGTAATCTTATTATCAATGTTGGTCGTGTCGCCACCCCCATTGTCAGGACCGGCTTCATACGCCAGATGATGCAAGCTAAAATTTGTGGCAATTGCATGAAGTCGTAAGGTAATTTCGTTGCCACCCTCACTGTCTGTTCGCATGGCTCTTAATACATCCTGAACAGCATCTTGCTCACCTGAAAGATTGTCATTGAAATAGTGAGTTTGTGCTAATCCCCAGAAGTAATCGCCAGGAGTACCGTAAGTGTTATTCATCCAGGTCAGTGTTTCAATGTACTGCTCTGGAAAGATTGTCCAGTGAGCATAGACAGGTCGAATTTTCTCTCCAAGTGAACCAGAACCATAAACGGTTTCAAAGATTTTGGCGACCTCGTAGAGCCGCTTGGCATGACGACGACGTGCCCAAACTTCTGGATCAGTTACACCATCATTATTGAGAGTCGATCGCCCCTGAGCCACTTCATCTTCAGCCGCTAGTTTATTCCAAATATATTGAGAGAAACTGTAATTCCATACTTCATTACTGTGTTCAAGATAGATGTTTAACTCTGGCTTTAACCCAACATTTCCCGTGAATTCATTGCCATTTTTGAACAACGATGCTAATTGATAAACATAGCTATTGGTATCTTCTGGAGATACACCAGACGCAGAGACCGGAATATTAATCCACACGTCTTTGTTCAAGGTGTTCGCCAATAAAATCAAATATTCCCAGGCTAATCCTTTCTTGCCTTCCCGGAATCCAGTAAAGCCTTGCTGAGATGCATCAGAAGGCAAACTACGTTCATTCCACTCAATGATGTGATGTCCTGGATCACCATAGAAACCTGCATCATAATTAGTATTCGTCACGCCCATGAATCGGATAAAACTAAAGGGTTGATAGGCGGATAGAAGGCGATCGGTAAATAGTTGTGTTGTGTCTGATGCATAACCAGGGCGGATCAATTTAAGATTCGTTATCCCCGTATTCGATTCGTGGGTTGGTGTTCGTTTTGTGTTTGTAAATGTGAGAATCATGAGTGCAGGTGTGTTTGATGCAAGCGTAACATCTGCGATCGTGGTATTGGTATTAGCATCATAATTTTGATTTGTGATATTGATATTTTCACCATCGATTGTGCCGATCGTTGCTTGTCCATTGAATAAGAGTTTATAAGTTCCACTAGCATCCGGTTGATATTCTGAGGGATCATCAATTGGAGGTGCCCAAGCTGGGATGGGGCGATCGTCAAATATGACGGTTTGAGCATCGGTGAGCGGATAGCCGTTCTCATCAGTTGGTACAAAACTGCCTCCGCCAATCCGTTCAAATTGCCGCAGTAGCTTAGCCCGATCGACAAATTCGATCGATGCTTCAACCCCAATTTTGCCTGCAAATTCTCCTGAGCCAGGACTTGAGCTTAAATCTAAGCTGGAGTCTGACTCTGGCATCAAGGATTTGCAACTCACCAATCCGATGATGACAACCAGAAAGGCACTAACCGTAATGACCATTCTTCTCCAAGCTCGCGATCGAATCTGAACGTAGCGCGAGCGAGTGGAACTTGTTTGCTTTGCCATCAGATCCTCCATTTATCTCAGGCTATCGATCGAGTCACTAATCTGTTTTAGCCTTTGTTAAGAACAATTGGTTAGACGTTGAGAATGGCTGTCCCATTCTATAAGCTGCACCCTATCCAATCTGCACATCACAAATTTCCAGAATTCTTGTGGGATGGGCATCTTGCCCGTCCACTCGTGCAAAATACAGCGGTTTTCAGAGGAGTGAGCCACCGTTGTGTGTGGGTGGGTAGATGAGTGGATGAGTGGATGGGTATGCGTGTGGCTTATGCAAGTGAAACTGGCTGTAAAATAAATTGTGGAGGGGATTGTCCATGTCCTACGGACACGCTTCGCGAACACCCACCCAGACGGGCAAGATGCTCATCCCACAAGATCCCCATTCCACAATGGTGTATCACAGGTATCATCCGAGGGCTAGATTCCCCTGAGATGATGGGCTGATATTCTACTAGGGTGCCTGATGCGATCGCAAACTCACCCTACGACTCTACCAACCATTCGCAACTCATACCGTCCTATGTCTAAGCTAATTTTAATTCGCCACGGACAAAGCCTCTGGAATGCTGCCAACAAGTTCACAGGATGGGTAGATATTCCTCTGAGTGAACGGGGTCGGGCTGAGGCGACGATCGCCTCTTGTAAACTCAGAGATTATCGTGTGAACGTTTGCTTTACAAGCAAGTTGATTCGGGCGATCGAAACTACCATTATTTGTCTAACGGAAGTTGACGATATTTGCGGTGGCAGAATTCCTATCATTAAGCACGAATCTGATGATATAGATTGGCATGGTTGGGACAAGTATGATGGTAATCCCAATGATGAGCTTCCCATCTTTACAAATGCGGCTCTAGATGAACGCTATTATGGTGATTTGCAAGGCTTAAACAAAGCGCAAACTGCCGAAAAATATGGCAAGGAACAAGTGCATGAGTGGCGACGTTCCTATGATGTTCGTCCTCCTGGTGGTGAAAGCCTGGAAGACACTCAAAAGCGAGTTGTTCCTTATTTCAATAGCCGCATTTTGCCACACATTCAAAATGGTGAAAATGTGATGGTATCCGCGCATGGTAATTCGCTCCGTGCCATTATTATGAAGCTAGAGAATCTTTCTCCAGAGGAAGTTCCTGGCGTTGAACTAGAGACAGCCGTCCCGATCATCTATGATGTGGAAGCGTCGGGTCAATTCACCTCTAAAGTGATTCTCAAGTAGTAGTGCTGCTGTTGGCATGGTCAGGCACTGTGAAACAGGTAGCAGCATGGGCAATGCCCACCCTACAAAATGGGTTTTCGGATAGGGTCTAAGCGTACCCCTGTTAAGGTAAACGTTTGTTCTTCTTCTTTTGCTCTAGCAGACGACAACAACAGCGGGTCTCCGTCGAACGATTACCAAAAATACCATTCAACCTCAATCTGGACTCCCTTGCTTCGAGAAGATGACCCGACCCACCCCCCTGCAACATTGAGTGTTTCAACTTCTGAAGGTCGCGTTATAACCGATAAGCTCACCTTATACTGTACCCAGTAAATCATCCTCAAAAAACGGGTCAATCCAAGACCTGGAGGGGATTTATGGCAATTTCACTGGCGGAACTTCCGATTAGATCAATGGATGAGTCAGAAAGTTGTGCAAAATCAGCTACTGTTGGCATAACAGTTACCTCTTGGATAATGTTGAAACACTCAATCTAAGCAACTCGATACAGGATTGACGTTACCTTCAAAGGTCATTTCTTGTGCAGTATTTCGATGCAGAAGAGAAAGGGGTTATCAGGCTAACGGTGAAGTTGTGCGGCGGCAGACAAGCTCGAACGCCAACCGATAACCTCTGTTCCGTCCGCACCAACGCAATGTTAGCGTTGGTGCCTTTTGGAGCTTTCTCTAGAGGATGTGGCATCGTATTACCCCTCATAGCAGGATTTACGCTTCTCGGCCAATCTAAGTTTTTGAGTGGAACCTGGGAGCTAATCAGCGGCAGCCTATCTCTGGTAGCTGCAATTCTTACAGGAATCCATACAGGCTTAAAATGTGACGTGCTGACCCTTGAACCTACAGGAGTGAGAAATGGGAGGATACAGAGAGTTGACCCAGGCGACTGTTTACCTCCCAACTGCCCCGCCAGGGTTTGAACCTGGAATCTTCGCTTTCAAAGAGCGCCATGTTGCCAGTTACACCACAGGGCATTGAAATGGATGCCAAGGCTGGGGTCGAACCAGCATCTCCGTGATTCAGAGTCACAGCGACTTTCCATGTCGTCCACTCGGCAATGAATGGCTGCCCCAGCAAGAGTCGAACTTGCAACCGTGCGGTTAACAGCCGCCCGCTCCGCCATTGAGCTATGGGGCAATGAGTGGGAAGTGACAGGATCGAGCTGCCATCTCGCCGTCTATGTCCTTCGGACAGGCTTCGCCAACAGCGGCACGTGAGCACCAGCTTCACCAACTTCCCACAAGCGGAGAGCAGAGGAATCGAACCCCTAGCCCAAGGACTACCCTGGTTTTCAAGACCAGTTGCCGACCGTTCAGCGGTGCCCTCCATGATTGGCGAGGACGGAGGGACTTGAACCCCCACTCTTCAGGTTCGTAATCTGAGATGTTCATCCAGTTACACCACGTCCTCAAAGGCGGAGAGCAGTGGACTCGAACCACAATTGTTCATCCATCTGTTTAGCAAACAGCGCCGATCGCCCGATCGATTTACTCTCCATAGATTGGTAGGTCGGGCAGGAGTTGCACCTGCAACGCAAGAAGCGGCTGTTTTACAGACAGTTGCCCACGCTGATAGGCGAGCCGACCTGTTTATGAGACAGTTGCCTTACCATTAGGCGAGTATGTAAGCTTTTTCGATCAGGGCACGACAACGCACAGACAAGGATTTGAACCTTGAACATTTGAAGTGAACCTGTGACTTCCTGCCTCGGAAACAGGCGCTCTGTCCATCTGAGCTACATCCTCATTGGAAGCATCGACGGGAGTTGCACCCGCTTCTCCATGCTTGAGAGGCACGGCGACTTCTCTGCTCGTCCACGATGCTACGAAGTTTCTTTGAGTTGTTGTTTCGTGCTTCGCACGAAACAACAACCTGTTGAAAGCTATAAGGCGGGGATGATGGGATTTGTAGCTTGCTTCTGCGAAGCAGTACCCACGATCTTTCGCTCGACAGGCGACTGCTTTGAACCGGACTAAGCTACACCCCCAAAGGTGGCATTTATGCAGTTGTCAAGGTTCAGGTGGCTGGTGTCAGCAGGAATTAGAGGAAGCAACGCCGTCCAGGAAATAGATCTGCCTGAGGTCACGGAGTGCTTAAGTTATGTTGAGTTGAAGGTGGGTTTTCCAGATTGGCAGGCTTTTCTCGAAGGGGCGCAAGGGTGTGTGGGAAATGAGTTTGCAAGAACTCTGAGATCTTCGAGAAAAGCCCCGTTGATTGAAGGGAGCGAGTTGTCATTGGATTGGCTCCTTGGTGTCTCATCTCATGCTACAAACATAATACAATATACTACAAGCGTCAAGGGTGTATTCCAACTTATTTGGGGAGGCGGGAGAAGTTGATTACAGAAGAAATGCCTGTATTGCCCTCTCCCATTCGTTTTGCCCGTTATGCAAGGGAGGAAATGTATGCTTCACTCATCTGCCACAGCTTGTAGGTGAAGAACTCAGCACGATCGCTCATCAGAGTCAGGAACATCCCTTCATGGGCTTCTCTGTCTTCAGCAACCCAGATTCCACTTAGCCCCACTTCTACAAACTCCTCATCCACAGGAATGAGGGTAACGACTGAACTGCATTCCCGCTGCAACGCCATCTCTAGCCCTTCCAGTTTGGGAATATCCGCAGGCAGCAGAAAGGAGGCGCGACCCGGTTCGATATGAAGTGTTTGTCCTAACCGCATTGCCAGGACGACTCGCTGAGCGATCAGCAGTTCGGGTGAGGTCATGATTCGCTCCATGTACAGTCCGACTTCGGTGTAGTTCAGCTTCAACATGAGTGTTGCCTCCTTCTGGGCTTGAGGTCAGGTATCGACAGGTTGCTGTTCCTTCCAGAACTGCTCGGCAACGGTAATGGCAGGGTGAATGGGTGCTTTGGGTTTGGTTCTCAGCACACCACCACTTGGTTTTGGAGTATTTGTGGTTGTCCACTCTGCTGTGTCGCTTGCATAAAATTCACTCCTCAAAAAACAACCCCCGCCTCTGATGACCAGGAGCGGGGGTTGGGGAAGTTGATATAGTTTTCCCTATGTCGGTGTCAGGATTGCCCTGCACCTCCCGCTGCTGATGAGTTGATCCGGATTGAGCCATCCGGCAATTGCTGTAAAAATGCCTTCGCTGACGGATTTACCACCGTCAAATCGATACGTACCTTCAAACGCAAACAGCACCGATGCTCTGCCCAAACCTCGATGGAGTTGGCATGACATGGCGCTGCGTAAGGTGGCGAGAAGGATGCGTTTCATAAAAGGCTGTAGTATTTGTAATACAAATTTGGCTGTCTACATACTACACTTGTAGCATTAGATTGTCCACTCTCTCATAGAAATTAGGATCATAGAAATTAGGACGTTCGGTTATGGATACACGCAAACGAGGTACGACTACGGGAATGCAAGTCACGAGTATCCGACTGGAACCTGAATTGAAGGAACGATTACGCTCCTGGCTCAAGTTTTCGGGAGTCGTTTGCAGTGCTTGCAGAGTTTCGTCAGGAATGGTGAGGGTGATGGTGTGCATGGAATACAGAAGATTCAACTCTGGATGCCTGGCGAGGGGAAGCGATCAATCCAGATTGACGGCGCTCAATGTCAACCACAGAGTAGGGTATTGGCGTAGCCTGTGCGGTAGCACACATCGCGCGGCTCAACCTTTGTGAGACACCGCAGGACATCCAGACAGGTACCAGCGCCAGGGAAGATCAACGCCCTGAGTTAAGCCAATGCGAGTGGTTTGGGTGAGAGACAGTTTGCCGTCTGCTAGCTGCCGCTGAAACTGCGGATGACGATACTCCAGCCACAGAGCCTGACCGGGCTGAAGCGGCGTTGCGGTCAGCGTTCGATCGATCTTGAACGCCCGACACAGTTTTCCCGGGCCAGCAGCCACTCGCTGAAGTTTCTGTTGTGGCTCAATCCAGACAGGAACGGTGTCTAGCTGAAGTGCGCGAATCAGGGCGGCGCTGGGAACTCCGGGCTGATCGGTGATGACATTGAAGCAATGGTAAGTGCCATAAATCAGATAGACGTATGCCATGCCTGCCGGCCCAAACATCACTCGATTTCGCTCAGTGGGGCGGCGGTAAGCGTGCATTGCCGGATCACCGAGGCCATAAGCTTCCGTCTCAACGATCAAGCCACGCAGGATTGTACGATCCGGCATCTGCCGAACTAAGGTACAGCCAATCAGTTCGGGCGCAACGGTCGTAGAATCGCGGCTTAACCACTGAGCGTCGATATAAAGCGGTACTTCCAATCCTTCCATCGGCGGCTTTGAGCAGAAAGGCAGGTTTTCTGGTTCTCTTCTGTCAATTTACAGGAATACTTTACTTCTTTAATCAGTGCTGCTCCCGTCAGGGGATGTGCCTGCTTTGCCATACTTCAACCAAAACGTCCTACATCCAATCCTAGCCCACAGAATTACGGGTTCCTGCTAGGCTGTTATATTGCAGATACTCTGTATCTACATCTTCTCAAAAAGCAGGTGACGAAAACCTTTTATAACTGAAGGGAGGTTCAGCCAATGGTTGCTATAGTCGCTCGATGGGGAAATAGCCTCGCCATTCGGATTCCCCAAAACCTGGCTAAAGAGATTCAATTGCTCGAAGGCGATGAGGTCGATCTGGCTGTGGTTGATGGCAAAATCGTCATCAAACCCAGAAGTCGGAAACGCTACTCCCTAGACGAACTGGTGAATGCCATCACATCGGAGAATCTGCATACCGAGGTTGACACTGGCATCGCTGTGGGGAACGAAGCTTGGTAACACCCACGAAACGCTATATCCCCGATCGAGGGGATCTCGTCTACCTGGACTTTGACCCAACCAAAGGTCATGAACAACGGGGACATAGACCCGCTTTTGTGCTTTCGCCCCGTAGCTACAATGCGAAAAGCTCACTGGCACTGTTTATGCCCATCACTAAACAGCAAAAAGGATATCCCTTTGAAGTCCCTCTACCACCTGAGGTGCAGATTCAGGGGGTGATTCTTGCCGATCAAATCAAGCGCTTGGATTGGAAAGCCCATGATGTTCAGTTTGTTGAGTCTGTTCCAGAAAGTGTTGTTGAGGAGGTTCAGGCAAAAATCGAGCCATTGATCCTGTAGCAACTCATCAACTGCTTGTAGTTGTCAGCAGCCTAACACTGCGTTGGTGCGGACGGAACAGAGGTTGTCGGTGGGAGTTCAATCTTGTCTGCCGCCGCTGATTTGAACCGTTAGACCGCTAGATTTTGCTTGAGACGTATCTGAGAGGTTATTGGTGGGGAGTTGGTTTCGAGACAAGACTTCCAGTGATTGTTTTCAACAGCATTTGCTCATTTATTCAAGTTATTTCCCGAAAAAATACTACAAACTGTCAACATAAAGTGTTGAACAAAAGCACTCGTTGGATAATTTATTAATAAAGTTATTTAGACAACGCCATGATTCTAGCTCAGATTAAATTTCTCTTAATATTTGTCAGTCACAGAAAAGCCAACGAATGCTCCGAAAGTAAGGAGGTTCAATTGTGAATAAACGCTACTCACAGGAACAGATAATTTCTTTCGACTTGACCACAGAAATCGGTAAACGTAGAGCAATCAGCAAGCTTCTTAAGCCTGAACAAGGTAAGGCACAGATTTTTAGTAGTTTTTTGTTTTTATTATGGGGTTTTGTTTTTTGGATAACCTTGAATGTTCAAGATCACGTTATTTTATCTGTAGTTTTGGCGCTGATTCTGTCTGTCTGGTTAGTACCGCCAGTTTATGACTACTATCAGAAACGAAAAATTATTAGAAAAATAGTGAGGTATGAGCGTCAGGATAAACAAATCAAAGAAATTATTAAGTTTGGCGAAGCTCAAAATTTGGATAGCTTAGAGATCCAATTAAGATGCTGTTTTGGGTAAATCTAATCAACATGGGCAGAAATATCTGATTGATTTTCCGATGACACGACTAGAAAAACAGGCGATCGTTCGCAGTGCTTGGATGGTGCGATATGACGAGGATTTTCCCCGATTGATTACTTTACAAACCGCGCAATTTGAAGCCGCCTTGCAATCGTTTGAGCAAGCCTTAGCCATTTATCGAGAGATTGGCGATCGACAGGAAGAGGTAGTCATATTGGTTGTTCTGGGTAGTGTTTACCTTCAACCGACCCGTAACCGTTCAATATCCCGGATGGGCGGCGCACCAAACATCCGGGAATACTCGCGACTGAACTGTGACGTACTCTCATAGCCAACCCGGTAAGCAGCTTGGGTTGCATCGATCGCCTCGGCAAGCATCATCTGACGCGCGGTTAACAATCTCAATTGTTTTTGATATTGCAGTGGACTCATTGAGGTGACTGCCTTAAAGTGGCGATGGAACGATGCAGCAGACATATTCGCTTGCTCAGCGAGTTCCTCCACCCGCAGCGATTTGGTAAACTCGGCTTTAATTCGTCTAATCACTTCCGCAATTCGCTGCATGTTACTACCAGAAGTGGCAATCTGACGCACCGCTTCGCCTTGCTGATCTGTAAGCAGACGGTAATAGAGTTCGCGGATAATCATCGGGGCAAGGAACGGGATATCCTGCGGTGTCTCTAACAGCTTTGTCAACCGAATGACGCAGTCAATCAATGGTGGATTCGCATCGCTGACGCACCAACCTCTCACGGATTCCTTCGGATCATTATCTGGGTTTGTTTGAGCAATGATCTCACAGAGTTGAGCGGGGTCTAGCTTCAGCTTCAAGCCTAGATAGGGCTGGTCAGGTGTCGCCTCGATCATACAAACACTCAGCGGCATATCCACCGACACTACCAGATATTGAGCGATGCCATACTGAAAGAGTTCCTCATTGAGCGCCAACTTCTTTTCACCCTGCACCACGATTCCGAGAAGCGGTTCGCTGACCTCCTGTACTGTTTTGAAAGTATTGCATCGCACAAAGACTAAGGGATCGATCGCAGTTGCATGATAATTACCTCCCTTACCATCAGTATATCGATCGACGAGTGCCGCTAGTTCTGCACATTTGTCGATCGCGGTTTCACGCTCCAGTGTCTTAATCGTCATGCTAGATTCCTGACTGATGTAACACTTCTCATGCGTGCATTATAGGAAATATCTTCCTGACTCACACCTTGTTTGAGAGGATTAGGCAATCATCTGCAAGGTCTGTGTATTCATGCAAAAGCTAATTAAGTCTACGATAAACTCATGCCACAGGCTGAAAAAATCAAAAAGCGTTCATTCTTCAAGCTGCAAATTAGTAGGTGAAGACAAACCCTATGACATCTTGACCTTGCCGAGCGGCTCTATCTCGTAATAAGGCTTCTAACTCAGGACTGAGGATGACAACAATTGGCATAACATGTTTTCTTTTGGTACAAGTCGCTGTTCAGCATTCTAGCAATTCGTAGAGAGAACTTAGGCTAGCATTGGTTTTCCTCAATCATTGTCAGTGAGATTTTTCACGCTTAAAAATGAACAAGTTTATCGAGAAAATGTGCATGTTCTTCGTCGGTTGAGTCTGGCTTAATTGAAATCAAGGAAACGCAATTAACGTTAACTCTAGGAGGACATGATGAATGCGAATCGTCGGAGATTCTTGAGCGCGATCGGAGCAATCAGTATCGCTGGTGTGATTGCAGTAGTCAAAGGAGTGAGAACATGAAATACCGCAAACTAATCCTTCTCTCGTCGCCTGATTACCCAGCGGGAGAGGGATATCTCAAAAAACTGGAACTTTCACGAGGAATTGACCTAGTACACCACCATCACATCTTGCATTTTTGAACGATTTTCATGGAGATATAGCAATGAGATCAATCCTTCTTAGTGATTTAAAGCATTCCCCTTTCAGTCTCGTAACGTTTGCCTATCAAGCAGGTTTACGTTCTCAAGGCATTCCTGGCTGGAAGTCGTTGATTACAGCTCACCAGCGTCAACAAGTCAGCGGTCTGGATCTCGTTCAAAAGGCGGTTGAGGCTAATTTACTTCCAGCACAACTTCTGAATAATCAAGAATACATCAATGCCGTTGACAATGGTATTTACTTCTACTATTTGAAACATCCTGAATCAAACACTGTTTCGTTCATAGACAAGGTCTGGACAACGCTGTCCTACCTCGCCGATCGAATCCTAATGTACTCACAGTTGGGACTATCTTCTAGACGAGCCTATCAAGGGAATAAAATCCCTAAAGACTCCTGTACTCAATCTATCAATCTCAAGACTCAACCGATTAATCTCGAACAACTTAATCTCGAACAACAATGGGAACTTGAGCAGAACTGGCAGACCTTTGACAGGCAGATTTTTATGCTGAGATCTCGGTTCTAGCAATTGTACTGACACGCTGTCCACCCTCAACAAGCTCTGACAGGCTCTTTGCCATTACTGTATGGGGCAATGATTGTGTACAGCATGGGACAACCTGTCGTGCAAACTTGTCTGAACGGAGCAATGTCGAACGATTGGAAACAGTTCACTTAAACCAAACTCAACAGGACGATAATCACCATGTTTAACGTAGAAAACAAAGTCATTGTTATCACTGGAGCCAGTAGCGGCATTGGTGAAGCGACTGCCAAATTGTTGGCTCAAAACGGTGCAAAAGTAATTCTGGGCGCACGTCGCACCGATCGCCTCGAAACGATCGTCAAAGCGATTCACACAGCAGGTGGAACAGCCGAATATCAACCGCTCGACGTGACGCAACGCAGTCAAGTAGAAGCGATCGTCCAAGTTGCTCAGCACAAGTTCGGTCGCGTCGATGTCATGATTAACAATGCGGGCATCATGCCGCTATCTGCCCTCGACCAACTCAAAGTAGACGAATGGGAGCGGATGATCGATGTCAACATCAAAGGCGTTCTGTATGGAATCGCAGCGGTGCTTCCAATGATGAAAGCCCAAAAGACGGGTCAGATTATCAACATCTCTTCGATCGGCGGACATACCGTGTCTCCCACGGCGGCGATTTATTGTGCAACGAAATTTGCGGTTAACGCGATCTCAGAAGGATTGAGGCAAGAAGTAGGGGGCGACATTCGCGTGACTGTTATTTCGCCAGGCGTGACGGAATCTGAGTTAGCCAACAGCATTACGGATGAAACTGCCCAAAAAGGAATGCAGGAATACCGCAAATTATCTATTCCGGCTGAGGCGATCGCCCGTGCCATTCTCTTTGCGATCGAGCAACCGCACGATGTTGACGTGAGTGAAATCATCGTCAGGCCCACAGCCAGTCCTTACTAAGATTAATCCCATGAACACTAGAAAAGCGGGAACAGGTCATAGCTCAAGTTGCGGTGGCAGTAGTGGATGAGTTTACCCAGTGAATGCTGCCAACGCATTGTGCAATTAGGTGATTTCCGAAAAACAAACTACCAACGTAGGATGGGCAAAGGCATCCGTGCCCATCTGCTATGATTCTTTGCGATGGGCACGGGCAAGACCCTTTGCCCATCCTACGATCGTGGGTAGGTTCTT
>JAAUSF010000135.1 GCA_012033255.1 Cyanobacteria bacterium RU_5_0 | reverse complement strand
TGGGGGGATGGGGGGGGCGTTTGGAAAATCTGGAAGAGATCGAGGATGTCTTTTTGGGTGGTGGTTTCGTCGAGGGAAAGGCTAATGGCTGTTTGACCGATCGCCCTTAAGTTAATCTGTTGCGCCACTGCCCGTTCCAGAATTTCTGCTTGTTTGTCTCCAACTTCAATCCGGAGAGTGTCGAAGAAGGGTTCTGTGCCGAGGGTGTAGCCCAGTTTTTGCAAGCCTGCTGCCAGTGTTGCGGTGAGGTGGTGGATGCGATCGGCGATTCGCTTTAGCCCTGTGGCACCATGATAGACAGCATACATACTTGCCATAATTGCCAGCAACACTTGAGCCGTGCAGATGTTACTCGTGGCTTTATCCCGACGGATGTGCTGTTCGCGGGTTTGTAATGCCAAACGCAACGCCGGACGCCCAGATGCATCTTTGGATACGCCTACTAATCGTCCGGGCAACTGTCGCTTATATACCTCTTTTGTGGCGAAGTAGGCGGCATGAGGTCCACCATATCCCAGTGACACCCCAAAGCGTTGCGTATTGCCGACTACCATATCGGCACCAAATTCTCCGGGTGGTTTCAGCAGGGTTAAGCTGAGTAGATCGGCAGCAACAGTCACTAATGCGCCTGAAGTGTGAACGCGATCGATAAACTCTCGATACTCATAAATCGCCCCATCCGTGGCGGGATATTGCAGCAGTGCGCCAAAGATAGGCTGATCAAACGGAACCATGCGATGATCACCCACCATGACCTCAATGCCGAGAGGCTTGGCGCGAGTTTGGATCACGTCGATCGTCTGGGGATGGCAAGCGTCTGACACCCAAAATGTATTCGCTTTCCCCTTGTGTAGCCCGTAGCTCATTGCCATTGCTTCGGCCGCAGCCGTGCTTTCATCCAGCAGTGAGGCATTGGCAATCTCCATGCCTGTCAAATCCATCACCATCGTCTGGAAATTGAGGAGCGCCTCCAAACGACCTTGAGAAATCTCTGGCTGGTAGGGTGTGTATTGCGTGTACCAACCGGGATTTTCCAGGATATTGCGCTGAATCACGGGTGGCGTGATGCAGTTAGAATAACCCATGCCAATGAACGATCGAAACACCTGATTTTGGGCGGCGATCGTCTTCAATTCTGCTAATAATTCAGCTTCACTTCGCCCCATGCCCAACTGCAACGGCTGCTTCAGTCGAATGGCTGTCGGCATTGCGTTGTCAATGAGTTCATTCAGCGACGAGAAGCCCAACACCTCCAACATTTGCTGAATCTCACTATCCCCAGAACCAATGTGTCGCTGCTCAAAGTCTTCCTCACCCTCAAAGCCCTCTAAACCAAAAGGCAACTGCGATACATCAGGCGATCGACCTGAAGCCACAACTGCTTCTGAAGGTTGAATATCAGTCTGTCTGACAGAACCATGATTAGAACCGTTGCTTCGCTCAACCCTGTCTTGGGTATTGATAGAAAACTCTGATGACATAGAGAATCCGGGAAGGTGGGTTAAAGATACTAAGTTAGATGATTTTTTGAGACTTGAGCAACATTTTGCAATAAACCACGAGAGGGGAGATGGGGGAAGGACGAGGGATGAAGAATCAATAAAGAATCTAGATTTTTTCCGATTCCCCCTTATCTCCGCTTCCCGATTCCCCCATTCCCATTTGTTTCTCGTTTCGTCTCTAATCCCAAAAACCTTCCGATCGATTCCGCCACTTGCTAAACGCTACCTTACCTGCTAATGAAGTTCAAGCATTAAATCCAGTCATTGTAGGGTGGGCATCTTGCCCGCCCCGTGCTGAGGATAGGCGTCTCACCCGTCCCACAAAAGCATAACCTGATGATTTTCTTAAACTCCATAAGCAGGTACTGCAAGAAACAAAGGTATACCCTCATTCCGCATCCTGCATCCCTCATTCCTCCCCTTCTACTTGCGTCTGATACTCACTCGCGGTCATTGCGTCATCTAGTTCACTCGGATCGTCTACCCGGACTTTCAGCATCCAGGCTTCTCCGTAAGGATCGTCTGACAATTGCTCAGGAGCATCAAGGAGGGGGTCATTGCGCTCAACCACTGTTCCGGAGACGGGAGCTTTCAGGTCTTCTACCGCCTTTACCGATTCAACCGTACCGAAGTTTTCACCTTTGGTAATTGCCTCCCCTATGTCTGGCAATTCTAGAAATACGATATCTCCAAGTTGATCGACAGCGAATGCCGTGATGCCGATCGTGGCGATGTCTCCGTCCAAACGGGCATACTCGTGAGAGTCGAGGTATTTCAAATCATCAGGATATTCCAGAGCCATAGAGCTTCCTTTTCAATCTTGCACAGCGATCGTCCGTTTCTTCGTCAACGTTACCCCAAAACTGATCAGTTTCTTGTCGTCAAGGTAATTGCTGTGTCAAGGAAATTGATTCTACAATCATTGTTCTAAGGAGTGAGTTTGTAGTACAAATAAACTGTAGGTCAAGCTTTTTAATCATTTGCAAAGTTTCGCAACATGAACAAAATTCGATCGATCGATTGTCCTATTCTGAGGAGTCATAAGGCATGGCAAATTAAAAGATTCCCAGTGGGTATAGGGAGAACGTTTTGGGTATGAAATCAGGTGAACCGATCGCCTCGCTCATTTGCATCCAGGGGAATTAATTTGCATCTGTGACTATGGGAATTCATCACACTTACAGCTACGGCGATTTCATGCTTCTGCGTGGACAACCGTTCCCCTTTGGCGCATCGCCCGTCCTTGGAGGGGTCAACTTTTCTGTTTACTCAAATCACGCGACGGCAGCCACGCTCGTGCTGTTCAAGAAAGGCGTACCGGAACCCTTTGCCGAAATTCCCTTTCCAAGAGAGTTTCGGTTGGGGAATGTGGCGAGTATGCTTGTCCTGGGTTTGGATTACGCGGACATTGAATATGGCTATCGGGTAGACGGCCCGTATGATCTCAAAGTAGGGCATCGATTTGATAAAAGCAAAATTCTGCTTGATCCTTACGCTAAAAGCATTGGTGGACGGGATGTTTGGGGCGAAATTCCTAGGGACAATGATATCTATTCTTATCGGGCACGGGTTGAGGAGGATGATTTTGAGTGGGAAGACGATCGCCCCCTCGAACTCCCTGAAGAAGACCTGATTATCTACGAAATGCATGTCCGGGGTTTTACGCGCCACTCGTCTTCTAACGTCACTCCAGAGCGTCGGGGCACCTACGCTGGACTGATCGAAAAAATCCCTTATCTCAAATCTCTCGGTGTCAATTGCATCGAACTAATGCCTATCTTCGAGTTTGATGAGCTAGACAACCCACGGCACAATCCTTTGACGGGCGATCGACTGTTCAACTACTGGGGCTATAGCACGATCGGGTTCTATGCTCCTAAAGTGGGCTACGCCGCATCCGGTAGGGAGGGTGGACAGGTGAGAGAACTGAAAACCCTGGTCAAAGAGTTACATCGGAACGGCATCGAAGTCATGCTAGATGTAGTCTTCAACCATACAGCGGAAGGCAATGAACATGGACCCACGATTTCGTTTCGGGGGTTAGATAACAAGACTTACTACATGCTCACGCCAGAGGGCTACTACCTTAACTTCAGTGGATGCGGCAACACGCTGAACTGCAATCATCCGGTTGTTCGTTTCTTTGTGTTAGATTGCTTGCGCTATTGGGCATCTGAGTATCACATTGATGGATTTCGCTTTGACTTGGCATCGATTTTAGGACGCGATCCGAAAGGGGTTCCGTTGGCGAATCCACCGCTCCTGGAAAACCTGGCATTCGACCCGATTCTGGCGAAATGTAAACTAGTTGCGGAAGCCTGGGATGCGGGCGGTTTATATCAAGTTGGGTCGTTTCCAGACTACGATCGCTGGGGCGAATGGAACGGCAAATACCGGGATGATATCCGCAAGTTTATCAAGAGTGCGGGGTCTGTCAAAGAAATTGCTCAACGACTGCAAGGTTCCCCCGATCTCTATGCCAAGGGAGCACGAACGGTGGATAGCTCCGTTAATTTCATCACCGCCCACGATGGTTTCACCTTGATGGATTTGGTGTCTTACAACGAGAAACACAACGAGGCAAACGGAGAAGAAAATCAGGATGGCGCAAACGATAACGAGAGTTGGAACTGCGGTGAAGAGGGGATAACAACCGATCCAGAGGTGAATGCCCTACGATGGCGACAAATGCGAAATGCGATCGCCATTCTCATGGTCAGTCAAGGGGTGCCGATGATCCTGATGGGCGATGAAATGGGACGCACCCAGTATGGCAATAACAACGCCTACTGCCACGATTCTGAACTGACCTGGCTTGATTGGAACCTGCTTGAAACCAACGCCGCTTTCTTTCGCTTTGTCAAGAACTGCATTGCTTTCCGTAACCTTCATCCGGCATTGAGAAATCACCAATATTTCCGCAACGAAGATTATATGGGCAGTGGCTACGCTGACATTACCTGGCATGGCGTCAACGCCTGGGAAGCCGATTGGGATGATGATTGCCACACGCTCGCCTTCATGCTTTGCGGTAAACACGCGAAAGGTGGCACCGCCAAGGATGATTTCATCTACGTTGCGATGAATATGCACTGGGAGGCGCATGGGTTTGGGTTGCCTAAACTGCCGATCGGCATGAAATGGCACATCTTCGTCAACACCTTTATGCAACCGCCTGAAGACAGTTGGGACCCGAAAAGCGAACCCGCCTTAGCCGAGCAAACCTGGGTGATGGTCGGGGAGCGATCGGTGGTGATTTTGGTGGGTCGGTAGACCATGAGCAGCCATGCTCAGCAGCCCTGATCGGAGATTGAACCATCGGGCATTCTTGCACCGCTTGGATATCCACAATCAAACTTGAAATTTTATCAATCAATACTTAAAATTTCCCGCTATCTTTTGGAGGTTGCCATTAAACCTGCCAGACTTTGACAAGGTGTCAAAGTTTACTCTTCATTGGCGATGAACATCACCCGGCGTGAAGCCTTAAAACTTGGATTGGCTGGCAGTGGAGTTTTCCTGTCAACGTATGGATTTGCAGGTGGCGCGGAGGCAGCAACCGAAACATGCGATCGAAAATCACTGCCGTTGAACACTCAACTTCCCAGGTTTAGTCCGCAACTCCTAGAGCGACGCTTTGAGCCAGAGCTTCCTATCCCGGAACCGCTTCAACCTGTTCTCAGCAAAACCTATCAGGTGACTCGCAGAGGAATCACCTTTGAACAACCGATCGATTACTACGAAATCACGATGCGGAAGCAACGGGTTGAAATTTTGCCAGCGAAGGGAGATAACCCTGCCATTACGGCTGAATTTTGGACCTACAATGGCACTGCTCCAGGATCGTTAATCCATCAAACGAAAAATCGGGAATCCTGCGTTCGCTTTATCAATCAACTGGGTAACGATGACAACGGCAAACCCATTTGTACCTCTGTTCATTTGCATGGTATGGCCTCTCTGCCCCAGTATGATGGCTATGCAGAAGACTTGACTTCACCGGGTTCCTACAAAGATTATTACTATCCCAACAACCGAGCATCCATTCTCTGGTATCACGATCATGCCGTCCATAGGACCTCGCGCAATGTTTACATGGGCTTGGCCGGGATGTATGTCGTCGAATATGCACCCGAAGACTTTTGTAATCCGGAGCAAGCAGACTGTTTGCCCAGCGGTGAATTTGAGGTTCCGCTTGTCATTCAAGACAAATCCTTTGAAATTCCGCAAAAGGGAAGTAATGAATGGAAACTCGTGTTTAACGATCGGGGTCGCCAAGGGGTCTATGCCGATGTCATTTTGGTCAATGGCGTGATTTCTCCGCACATGACCGTCAAGCGGCGGAAATACTTCTTCCGTATTCTAAACGCTTCCGCCTCTCGCACTTACCAACTCACTCTCAGCCAAGCAGAAACGATTCAAACCAGTGGCGATGTCGCTTATCAACTGACGATCGTGGGTAGTGATGCTGGATTGCTGGCTGAACCTGTCCATCTTCTGCCGCCTCAACCGCTCCGAATCGGAGTGGCTGAACGGTATGGCGTTGTGATTGACTTTGCTCAATTTCCGGCGGACGTAAAACAGGTCTATTTGAGAAATACGACCTTCCTGGCGAATCTTGGCCCTGAACCGTCAGGCATCCTGCGCTTTGACTTGTTGGATCAACCTGTAACCAACAGTTGTGAGATTCCTAGCCCGTTGGGCATCATGACCGATCGCGAAGCCCTCGAAGACCGGATTGTCAAAACCCGAACCTTCCGGTTTGAACGAGGGAATCAATGGCTGATCAATGGCAAAACCTGGAGCGCGTCCCGAATTGATGCTGATCCGGGTCAATGTGATATCGAACTGTGGAATCTTGTCAATACGGGGGGGTGGGCACATCCGATCCACATTCACCTGATCGACTTTCGGGTGATCGATCGCAATGGCTTGAAACCTCCGCGCTATGAGCAAGGTTGGAAAGATGTGGTTGTGTTAAATCCGCTTGAAACGGTTCGCGTGGTGGCGAAATTTGCTCCGCATCGAGGCAAATATATGATGCATTGCCATAACATTGTGCATGAAGACCACGACATGATGACTCAGTTTGAAATCGGCAAAGGAGGCCCTGACCCGCTTTCCGATCGCGCTAAACCCCTTCCGGCCCCGTCGCTTGGCTCTACCAATCCACCCCCGCTCATCGAAGATTTGCCCTGTCAATGTTTTGAGCCATTACCAACCAATTGCAATGTGCAAGTTGAGCCACCGAAAGATTGTGTTCAATTATGAATCATCATGAAAATCATCATGAACCATACAAGGCACGATTGAATGCTTTGATTGATTCCATGTCATACGGTCCGGCGGATTGAGATTGATCTTGATCGGACGTTGAGCTTGCAGCCGCTTCTTCATCTGTACGTTGCCGATCGCCAGTCTCATCAGCTTTCGGTTCTGATCCTTCTGGTGTTTGAGGATTCACAGATTCTTCAGGTTGTTCTCCCCCGATCGACGGTTCCATTTGCGTTTGAGCAAGCACCGCATCCTGGTAGAACAAGGGACTGCTGAACGCTGCATTTGCGATCAACACGGTTGAAGCAATCAACAACAAAAGACTTAAGAGCCAAGTTTTTAAAAAAGCAGATAATTTCATAAAAATTTTCGTAAGTCAATACTTGCTTGCGATCATAGTTCAGCCCAACTCTGAGATCAGCGAGTTTGCATTTAATCTTTATGTTAAGCGTATCTGTTCTTGTGTCGTTAAGAAATCGATCGCAGCGAGAGTAACGATTGTTCGGCGTCAAGGGCGATTCGGAAACTTCTCCAAAGGTCTTCGATCGGCTTTGCCTGCTGATTGCCATATTCCTGTGTTGCATATGCCCCAATCCCGTTTTCGCACGGGAAGGATGCCCAAATCGGACAGCTAATCGCCACGGCTGCCATAAATTTGTTCACATTCACGTCCACTTCACCTGTGTTGTTCACGGAAACACCGGCAACGAGTTCCTGATAGCCGCCCACCTCCGCAAACAGCAACAAACAGCCGATATCCTGATTTTTAGGATGGAATGCTGGAACATCGGTGTACCAAACATGTGGATATTCCTTGTGCAAAGCGTCCCAAATCGTAGAAGTGAATTGACAGGCTCCTGCTGCATCAGAACTCACTTCGCGAGTCGTGCCAGGATTGACTGTGATAATTTGACGGGGATGATCCTTAAAATCATCAAATGTATGCTCACCCAGCAACAGCCGATAAGGACTGACCCCCGCTTGGTTAGACGCTGTTCCTTCGCCGTGATAGATTACGCCCCACAAAAAGGCTTTGATGGCTAACAGTTGTGCCACTTCAGGATGTTTTTTTAGAAACGGCTGCAACTCTTCATCGGGCTTGGGCTTAAGCGGATCGATCGCCGTAAACTTAGGCTGGATCAAGTCCGAGGATAAGGTAGCGATTTGCTGAAGGGCAAGAAGATAGTGATTTGTGCCCTGTTGTAAGGCTGACAGAATGGCATCGTCAGGAGACACGAGTGCTGTTTGAAGGAGGGCGATCGCCAATCCTGCCAAGATTAAATGCCCCAACCGGGCAATAGTCAACCTGGCTCGACGACGCACGAACACAACCCTCAGTTGCTTCCTCGACACTGTATCACATGGATTCATAATTAAAAAAATGCTAAGTTAAGCGTTTCCCTGCTGAGAGCGTTTATTTTTACGCTATCTGTGGTGTATGGTAATGACCAATACTTACTTAAATAGTAAATTCATTAAGACCTGTTGAAAAGATGTGGAGCATTTGTCTTTTCCTGGTTATCATTGGGTGCCATTCCTCCAGCATGATGAGCGAAGCCAAGTTTGGGGGAAGTCGGATCGGAAGTCTCCCGAATTGGGGGAATCTAGGGGGCGAATGCAAAACGTTGGATATTTTTCAAACATCCTCTAAACTTGCTTGATTAAAAACATTGTGGTTGGAAGTCGCTGAGAACTATGCAAATCCCAAGCTTTCCTGAATGTCGTCATCCTCTAGTCAGTGCCCTGAATCACTACAATGATCAGGACTTGCTTACACTGTTTCAGCGTCATCCCGATACAGGTAAATATTTCGTTGCGCTCTTCGGTCGCTATAGCCCGATCGTCTATAGCCTGATTCGGCATTCGGTGCGATCGCCTGCCCAAGCCGATTACTTGTTCGCTGTTACTTGGCGACATATTTACTTCGAGCTAGGTGGCTTAAATCTGCATGAACACTCCACGCCGGATAAGCCCTTCACGCTGCAAAGCTGGCTGATTAATATTACAGCAGTGTGTATCAACTGCGTTGCGCTACCACCCGTCGAGGAAATCCAATATTCGCTTCAAAATGCTTCTCCGCCCTTGTGGTGCTATCTGGAACAGGCACTCGATCGCCTCTCCCCCGTTCAGCGATTAATGATCTTGATGGCGCAAACCTTTCACTGGAGTGAAACCCGGATTGCCGCTTACTTACAGGCAGAAGGTGAAGTGGTTACGCCTCGCGGAGTCAAACGTCAATTAGACGAAGCGTATCAAGCCTTAGAAGTCGCTTTGCCTGAAGATATCGCTGAAATTTATCTCGATCGCCTTTCGCCCAATTCGACTGACTCTAATACTGAAACAGCCCACGATGACGTTTTTGCGCTCGATCCGCTAGAGCCGATATTTGAATAGGCCACAATCAATCCTTGGAGCGATCGCGCCACTAGGGTAATCTGCCAAAATAATCATATGACGGCTGTAAGCGGGTTGAATATTGAGCAAGCGATATGATTAAACCGTGGATGGTGATCGGGGGTGTGACGCTGATTGTAGCGTTAGCGGCGAATCTCATTCGACCGAAGGATATCAAATGGTTCAGGCGGTTACAGCGTCCTCAATGGCTCGTGATTGAACCGTTGATTCCGTTTATTTGGAGCGTTATTTTCATTTGCGGCGCATGGTCGGCTCACATTGTCTGGATACGCAACCCTGGTGATTCGTATACCTGGTTTTTGATGGCGTTTTACTTGCTGTTGGAAATCGCGATCGTTTCCTACACGCCAGTTATGTTCTGGACGCGCAGCCTGAAAATTGGCACGTATATTGGCGGGATTGGATTTATTCTGGGTGTAATTCTGACCCTATTGGTCTTACCAATCTCAGGGTGGGCCGCTTTGCTGCTAGTGCCCTATTTGCTATGGAGTCCAGTTGGCACGATCGCCACATGGCAAATGAGCAAGTTAAACCCAGAATCAGCCTGATGGATGCTCTTGTTAGATTCTCAAGTTATTGCTGAGACGGTTCATCCAAAAGGGCAATAGCTACCGTGACTGGGGGAATCAAACCTGTTCAAAGTCCCCCAGAATTGGGGGATTTGGGGGGCAAGACAATGTTCAACTTCAAACCGATCGACTTCTGTGTACACAGTAGCTGAGTAAAGGAATTCACCCTTTGCGGATTTGGTTTATCAGCTTGTTGTAAACCTCGTGAGAACCGATCCAAAACCAGATCATGGTATCACCTTCTTTGCGTCCTAGAACTCGGTAGTGGGCACCTATGCGGACTGAGTAAACTGATTTCTCAGGAATCACCATCTTAAAGTCCAGACTGGGATGATACGGATCTTGCTTCCAACGTCGGTAAATTTTCTTAGCTAGGGTTTGAATAGGGGGAGGAAGCTTAGCGAACGTCTCCCAAAATCGCCTGGTTGCTACCGATTTCATCCGCCCATTTCCTAGAAATCCAGGGGCTGGGTTCGCCCTTGCCGAAATTCTTCTAGAGCTTCATCGGCTAGAGCAGCCAATATGTCCTGGGAATTGGCGAAGGTTTCCATCCACTGTTGCTCCATATGTTCTGCTTCAACAGAATTCTGCCAATGGGCTAATTCTTGATCAGAAATCTCCATGTCCTCGTGAGAGGCATTTTGTAACAGAGCAATTTGATAGCGAAGCTGAAACAATAACTCGTCTAGTTCATCGGATGTTACAGAGGTTGTAACGATCGCTGCGGACTTCAGACGTTCTCCTTCCTTCGTTTGAGAGCGTAAAGCAGAGAGGTAAGCTGCGTGTAGCGGTTCAAACTGTTCAGCCAATTCGTATAGCTTGTAAATTGACTCAGGCAGTTCCTGCTCGATCGTATGAAGTTGCCGCAACATATCGCTGGGCAATGGTTCTTGCAACTGGGCAACTGCCGTCAGAAATGCATTAAGGGTTCTAGTGTCTTCGTTCATCAAGATAGCCTGCCTGAAATTGTGAAGGCTGCTCAATAGTAAGGATCATTGAAGACCTTCTCTACATCCATCCTATCCCAGTTTTCTCCACGGCTCATCTATAAGAAGTGTGCAAGTTAACGAGTAAGGCAATAAAGGCTGAATTGATGCGTTTCAGATTCCGAATCTACCCCTACTAGATTGAACTCAAAAATAGCAATATAACCACTTAAGTAGTCTTTATGAACTCCCTTGAATGATCTTAAAAAGTTCCGCACATCTGTCCACATTCCTTCCACCGTGTTCACATGTACTTCTCGAATTCCATCTCCATCATCATCTCTTGCCCATTCCTTTTGACTATGACAAACCGTTGCATGAGGACGAATTACATGATTGTAGCTGGCTGATTCGTCAGTAAATAGTTGTGTATCGATTAACGTAAATTGATGGACAGGGTTGACTAATAGTTCACCCGTTGTGTTTGTCACCACTCGCCATCTCACCTGTCCACTCTCTCGTCCAACGGTTCCGACAATCGGGGGACGGTCATTGTCGTCAGTCCCTTTGCCAGGTTGGTGGTTGGCTTGTCGTCGGGGTGGGTCTAAAGGGTCAGAATGCTCATCCCCCTTCTCTCCCGCATTCTGAAACATCTCATCGGTTTCCGTCAACCGATCGGCTCAAGGGGGGGCGGTTGTAAGACTTTCGCTCGCTCCTGCACCCGATGCCTCTTCTAAATGTTCGGGCTTGTTCTACCCCGGCATTACACTTTGGACAGCCAAAGCCATGCGGATGAAAATGCTCCATAATCCATTGAGTACAGCTGGCTCGATCTAATAAATGGGTGATGGGAAATTCTATATCAACTTTGCTGATCTACTTCTGCACACATTTTAACCATGAGCCTCCGGTGAACTCGATCGTTCAACTCGGTTTCGGGCTTCTTTCTCAAACCAATTCACCACCTGTTGTACGGTCAGATCTTCGATCGGGATTCCGGTTTCTGAAGCGATTTGTTTTAGCGGCTTCAGTGACGAAACCACGAGCCGAGCGAAAAAGCCTCTAAAACTATCATCAAAGCCATTTTCGGGTTGCAAGGTTGGGTCTTGCTCGACCCAATGCGTGATCTGTTGCAGATTAAGACGATCGATCGCCACACCAAACTGCTGAGCAATTTGTTTGAGAGATCGCAGCGCGTAAATCGCGACCCTAGCCGTAAATTTGTCGCGTGATGTTAGTAGTGCTTTATCGACTTCTGCACATTCGTCTGGTGTCAAAAATTCATTCGGAGCATTGGGCAAGTCAGTCATAGTTAAACGTGATAGTTCGGCTTAGAAACGGTCGATCGCCTGTCTAGTATAACTAGTCAAGATAGTAGTTATTGTGGTTATTGTGGTTATCCTGCGGTGAGTAGAACCAAAGCATATGGCTGATTGCGTCAAGATAAGCGTGAGCGGATGCCAAAACTGTATCCGTATGAAAGGCACGACCTGGAAAAAGAGAATCTCCTGATTGCAGCAGAATCATCACTGAACTTTCTGAATCTTCCCTCGTTGATTGAACGGTATAATGTATCATTCGATAGTCTGGCATGGAAGTAAAACGACGGATTGCCCGTTCAACTGCTTTGCATGCCGCATCGATCGGACCATTTCCCAATGCTCTCTCTTGCAAAAACTCTCCAGAAGAATTCCGGATAATTGCGATCGCTTTAGGACATACATCTCCACAATGGATCTCAATTCGCTCTAGCTGAAATGGTGTTACCTTGAGACGTTCTTCTAGAATTGCTCTTTGATCTTTCAAGAGATGGCTCAAGTAATCCACAATCAGTTGATCGGCTGTAAAAATAGTGTCCCAAAGCCCAACCTTTTGAAATTCAAGGGAATTCAGCACTAAGATCCTATCTAATTCCCAATCCTCTACACAAACAACCTGCAATCCTGCCGAAAAAGGAAGAGGTAGAACCCGTGCCCTGTCCAGCATAGATTGAGTGATTTCTTGGCATTCTAAAACGCTTAGCAGCCTATCGATCACTTGGCTAGCCACCTGCCTCCCTTCCAAACACTTAGCGTGGAACCAGATAGTGTCAAGCGTGATGTTGCTCACATAACCTTGAATCCGTCTGGGCGCAATTAAAAAATCCCAAACCAAGGTTGCGCTCCTGGTCAAGGGAGTTTTTTTCTTGAAGAGAAGGTCTAGGAGCAGATTTTCATCAATCAGAACCCGTTGAGTCCTCATTGTCCCTCATGCACTAGAGTAGTTGAATTAGCGCCAGGGACTACCCATCAGTCATCCGATTTCAGTAACTTACGTAAGTCATTGAGCGACACTGGTTTTGTGCTGTTCGATCGGTACCCCTGAAAGGTATCCTGGCTTTTTTGATTCCCCCAGGCTTCTTGCTCAGTATTGTCTGCTGCCGAATTTTTCTCATAAGCAACAGCAACAGCAACTGCCTTTGCCAATTGTCTGAGGTTTTGACGACTCTCCTCCACACCTGCCGATAATTGCGCCGACATTTTTTCCAGTCTTTCCTCCATTTCAACTAACTTCTGTTCAACTTCTTGACGCGGCTGAGTGGAAGATGAAGAGGTCTGCCACTCGGTATTGGGCTGCCCCAGATCAGTCCGCTTGATGATCTCCTGAATAATCACTTCCAAAACTGATAGGCGAACCTCGATCGTTGAGTTTGCATTCATTGAGTTTGTGCTGGATTCAAATAAACTCTGTCGCAATAAACGATTAATCAATTCTGTTATTGAGATTCCCTCGGTGCCAGCCCTTTCCTTGAGAGCTTGCCTCACATCGTCAGCCAAGCGGAAACTGACCAATTTCCTAGTCATTGTTTCTCCTTCATTCAGGTTAAGACCTTCACTGATGGTATACGGTGCCTGCAAATGATATATGCCTGAATGACACACAATATATAAAGATACTGCAAAGAGTGATCTAAACGGTGTTTTTTTGGCTACAAAGTCAGCATTAATTGACAGAACCTCTAAAAAGCATTAACTTTGCTAGGCAGTAATTATATTTTGTATATTTAATAACGTTTAGTGAAATATAAATTATATATTCTAGTATTATTGTATTTCACTTGTATATCATGCCTCCGTTTCAGCCCAGATTTACTCAATCTTCCCAACAAGAAACCGTTAAACACACGCTCCGCCCAATCGATGAACCGCAAATGCACCCCAAGCCGATTGCCCCTCTGGTCTCTGGAGGGGCTTTGGGACGATCGCCCCTCAAGGTTTTTCTCGCTGTGATGTTGACAATGATATTCCTTGCACTAACAGCGTCTATCTCCGTAAAATCCTATGTGGCAATGCGATCGCATATGCAGCAAGAACATCAGCAAATCTTACTGTTGGCAGAACAGTTACGCGACCAAGAAGACTTTCAATCCTGTGTTGAAGTGCTTAGCAATATCTCATTTATTTCACCTGTATATCAGCAAAGCCAGATTCTGCGAAACACCTGTCTCACCAGTTTGGATGAGGCTCTTTTCAATAAAGCTCAAACCTCCGCAGCCGAAGGTCGTTTTAAAGAGGCGATTTAACTGGCTAAAAAAATTAGCAGTTCTCAGTACATTGATTCAGCGCAAACGTTCATTCACGACTGTTCTACTCGAATTTTGCAGATTGCAGAGCAATATTATTTAGATCCATCCGGGACCCTGGCAACCGCCGTCTCGGTTGCCAGGACGGTCGCAGATGATGACGAAAATCCTATGCATCAGCAGGCACAGGCGTTAATCGATCGATGGCAAATGGATTGGCTCATTCAGGAAAATCATTTTCAAGCGGCTCAACGTGCCCTTAATTTGGGTCAGCTTGACCTTGCTTTAACAAATGCTCAAAAAATCACACATCCGCATTACCTTGAGAAAATTAAGCCCGTGATTGAGGCAGTTCAAGCTCGGAGAATAGAGCTTGAGAATTTCTTAGAACAGGCACAGCAATCTCTGCTAATAGGCGAGATCGAGCGGGCGATCTATTTTGCGACCAAGCTTCCAGATACAGAGCCATGGACTACTCAAAAAGCTCAGGTTCTTGAGCAAGCCAAATCCATTCAAATTAACAGAGAGCGTCGTTGGCAGTCTGTATTGTGGCTACTCGGACTGTTCGTAGTTGTGTTGTCAGCCCTAGCTGGCAGAAGATGAGTCTAAGAACCTGTTTGAAAAGCCCTGAAGAAGGTTGATTTTTCAAACGGGTTCTTAGAATCGGTTTGAAAGGCTCAGTTTAACACTCAGCTACTTGGCTGAAACTCTGCTTCAAACCGAGCAATGTGTTTT
>JAAUSF010000134.1 GCA_012033255.1 Cyanobacteria bacterium RU_5_0 | reverse complement strand
ATGGGGGATGGGGGATGGGGGATGGGTCGAACTTGTTAGGCTGTGCTGCATCTAATCTGCATCAGTGGACGGGCAAGATGCCCGTCCCACTAGAATTCTGAGAATTTGCGATGTGCGAATTGAAAGGGGTTCAGCTTATCTCTTCTAGTTATCCCGAACACACTCCCAGATCTATCACTCCCCCACCCATTCACCCCTTGTAGCCATCCACCGACTCCCCTATTCCCTCACTCCCCCGCAGTGATAGACTTTTCTGTGCAACAGGGAAGATAAATGTATGCGGTTAGAATTTGTTTCAGTTGAGGAATTTTATTTTGCCTTGACGCTGGCAGTAAAGACGCTGGAGGAGTTTTCTGGTATGGAGTTGGTTACTCAAGCTCGATCGCTTCTCTTCGACAAGTTTGGTCAGTCCTCTACTGCGGCTCCTGGTAAACAAAATACGTTTAACTATGTTTTTCGGGTGCATGACTATGGAGACAGTTCGGCAGCTCAACTAATTGTGTCGATCGCGGACTGGCAAGATAAACTACGTTTCAGCAGTGACTTTGGCTGGACACTCAATGTGGAACGGAAGCCCATCCGCACTGAGCATTTTGAGCAACGGCGGGAATTTGCTGAAGACTTACGATCGCACTTGAAAAGCTGGTTAGGTCTGGTTCTGGAATAGTTTTGAGTTTGAAGAATGACTGATGTTCTGTTCCAGATTGAAGGCTTGCGGGTTGCCTATTCTCAGGCAAATCGTGGAGGACGGCTCGATCGCACGGAGGATCACTCTATCAGTTGGGCCGTAGATGATGTGTCGCTGTCTCTGGAGCCTGGAGAACGACTGGGTTTAGTGGGGGAGTCAGGATGCGGCAAATCGACCCTGGGACGGGCGGCAATGAGGTTGTTGCCAGCCTCGACTCGAATTGAGGGACGGGTCTTGTTCAAGGGACAATCCGTGTTTAATTTTTCGGCGGAAGAACTACGGCGATTTCGAGGTGAAGCCGTCGCACTTGTGTTCCAAGATCCGATGACTCGTCTTGATCCGTTGATGACGATCGGGGAACATTGCCTGGAAACCCTTCGAGCGCATCAACCTCAACTTTCTCGGCAAGCTACAAAAGAGCGATCGATCGCCACACTCGAAGCGGTTAAAATTCCGGCTAGTCGCTGGGCACAATATCCGCATGAGTTTAGCGGTGGAATGCGTCAACGAGTCGCGATCGCCCTTGCCCTGCTGCTCGATCCCAAGCTCATTGTGGCAGATGAACCGACAACAAGTTTAGATGTCACCGTATCGGCTCAGATTTTGCGAGAACTCACTCGCCTCTGTCGCGAACGACAAATGGCGCTGATGCTGATCTCCCACGATCTGGCGATGATCGGGGAATACTGCGATCGCGTTGCTGTAATGTATCAGGGCAACGTCGTAGAAATTGGCTCTGCTCAATCTGTCCTCACGCATCCTCAGCACAAATATACTCAGACGCTTTTGCAGGCAGCATTACACATTCAAGCGGGTGCAGAGGGAGATGGAGAGATGGGAGGATGGGGAGATGAGGCGTTAGGGAGCAAAGAAGAATATTCTGAGGTACCACAAAATGCTGCTCAAAACTCAAAACTCATTTTCCCCTCCCCCCCTCTCCCCTCTACTCCTCTCCTGCGAATCGAGCATCTCCAGAAACACTACACCTTAGAGCAAAACTTCGTCGCTCGACTATTTTCTCGATCGCCCAATAAAACGATCAAAGCAGTTGATGATGTCACACTGGAGCTTTACTCAGGAGAAATCTTGGGGTTGGTTGGGGAGTCAGGCTGTGGGAAAAGTACGCTATCGCGATCGATTTTGCAGTTGATTCGTCCGACGGCTGGTAAGATAGAGTTTTTGGGTCAAGACTTAACAACGCTATCGCGGAAAGCCTTGCAGCAGCAACGCCGCCGGATGCAGATGGTGTTTCAAGATCCTCATGCTTGTCTCAATCCGTTGATGGTAGTAGGCGATAGTATTGCTGATCCCTTACTCATTCATCAGTTGGCTGATTGGGCAACGGCAAAACGAATAGCAAAGGAGATGCTAGAGCGAGTCGGCTTAGCCCCAGCAGAAGAATTTTATGATCGCTACCCCAAAGATTTGTCAGGAGGACAACAGCAACGAGTGGCGATCGCGCGTGCCTTGATCACCCGCCCTCAATTGCTCGTCTGCGATGAACCCGTGAGTATGCTGGATGCTAGTGTTCAATCTCAAGTCTTGGATTTAATGTTGGAACTGAAGCGAGAGTTTGATTTAACCTACCTGTTTATTACGCATGATCTTTGGGTGGCAAGGTTTTTGTGCGATCGTATCGCGGTCATGAACGCTGGAAAAATTGTCGAACTCAGCAAAACCACTGAGATCTTCACCGCTCCCCAACACCCTTACACCCAAGCTCTCCTCGGTGCAGCCCCCCTTCTTTCTAGAGTGCTGAGTGCTGAGTGCTGAGTTTTGAGTTAGCTAGAGACATAACCCAAAATTCAAAACTTAAAACTCCCCAACTCCCACTCTTTTATTTTTAATTTCAAATTTTGTGTAGTATTTTTGAAAGTGCTTGATCTTACTCGCGCTTTTCGATCCAACCACCATTTGATTTCGCAGGATTAACGTAAATTTGTCCATGTTTGGTCTAATCGGTCATCTTACAAGTTTGGAACACGCCCAGTCCGTTGCTAGGGAGTTAGGTTATCCAGAATATGCTGATCAAGGGCTAGATTTTTGGTGTAGCGCCCCTCCACAAATTGTTGACACGATTAAAGTCACCAGTGCAACCGGGCAACAAATTGAAGGTCGCTACGTCGAGTCCTGCTTCTTGCCAGAGATGCTGGCAACCCGACGAATCAAGGCAGCTACTCGCAAAATTGTCAATGCAATGGCTCATGCCCAAAAGAATGGGATTAACATCACTGCGTTGGGCGGATTCTCCTCTATCATTTTTGAAAACTTTAACTTGCAGCAGATCCAGCAGGTTCGCAATATCAAGTTGGAGTTTGAACGGTTTACAACGGGCAATACCCATACTGCTTACATCATTTGCCGCCAAGTGGAACAAGTGTCTAAGCCGCTTGGGATTAATCTGTCGCAAGCTACTGTTGCGGTCTGTGGGGCAACTGGAGACATCGGAAGTGCCATTTGTCGCTGGCTCAATGCCCGTACTGATGTGGCAGAACTGCTGCTGATTGCGCGTAACCAAGAGCGTTTGCAGTTGCTCCAGGAGGAATTGGGGCGCGGCAAGATTATGTCTGTTGAAGAGGCACTTCCCCAAGCGGATATTATCGTTTGGGTTGCCAGTATGCCCAAGGGGGTAGAGATTGATCCAACTCAACTCAAGCACCCCTGTTTGCTCATCGATGGTGGTTATCCTAAGAACTTAGGAAATATCATCAAGCATCCGGATGTTCATGTCCTCAATGGCGGCATTGTTGAGCATTCCCTTGACATTGAGTGGAAGATCATGAGCATCGTCAACATGGATGTCCCTGCCCGTCAGTTATTCGCTTGCTTTGCTGAGTCGATGCTGCTGGAGTTTGAGAAGCTATACACCAACTTCTCGTGGGGACGCAATCAAATCAGCCTGGAAAAAATGGATCTCATCGGTCAGGTTTCGCTGAAACACGGCTTCCGTCCGTTGTTGATGGTCAGCTAAATCCGGCGAGACTTGGAGTGCCACTCGGAGAGCTTGCAAGGTTTTAAAGTTGTAAGACCGTTGTCTCGTTGCTGTTTTAGTGTCTTTGTGGATCATTGTCGGTTATTTGATCCACATTTCTTAGGGTTCAGCAATTGTCCTGATTGAGCCATTTTGCCATCGTTATAAGTTGGCAAGCGACTCATCTACCTCATCGACTCATCGACTCATCCACTCATCTACCTTGCAAAACTAAGGCAGCAGCGTACTGGAGTCTATTGGCAATCTTGTATCCTCGATCGCAAATAGCCAGTATATTCCGATGGCTGATTCTCCATTGTTTGATAAACCAAATACAAATTGTACTGAGATAGCGATCGAATTTATTCGTCAAATGCAGGATTTGCTCAGTCAGCTTTATGAAAGCTTCACATAGCGCGAGGATCGCTGAAGAAATAAGAAGTTTCTGCAAAGCCTGAATTGACAAGCCCTTCGGTTTCAGGAGAGCAGTCTATATTGCCAGTAGAAACACTTAGAAATTTTAATAACGGTCTTATACATAAGGCTTTGATGGTGATGACCAACTATATAACTTCTAACTATGTGGCTCCTGACCTGGTGAGTTGCCTTAGCACTCCCTCCGTATTTATGTCTGATGTTCCTCATCCTTCTACATCCTGTGTCTACAAGCGGACAATCGATATCCTCGGTGCGCTGATTGGGTTGGCTGTCCTTGCCATCATCTTTGTGCCTCTTGCGATCGCTATCAGACTAGACAGTTCCGGTTCGATCTTCTACAAGCAAGAACGTTATGGTCTGCGTGGGCAAAAATCACCATTCGCAAATTCCGCTCAATGGTTCAGAATGCCGATGTCCTCAAAGCGGTAGTGCCCAATGAAGCCAAAGGATTGATCTTCAAGAATGAGCAAGATCCGAGAGTCACTCGTGTGGGTCGGTTCCTACGGAAAACAAGCCTGGATGAATTCCCCCAGTTCTGGAATGTTCTGATTGGTGAAATGAGCTTGGTTGGAACTCGTCCTCCGACTCATGACGAAGTAAGCTGCTATAGTGAACACCACTGGAAACGGCTAAATGTCAAACCGGGACTCACGGGCGAATGGCAAGTCAACGGTCGATCGGCAATCAAAGATTTTGAAGAAATCGTAAAGCTGGATCTTCGCTACCAGAATCGTTGGACTCCACTTTACGATCTAGAGATTCTGTGGCGAACGATCGCCATTCTTTTCGCGAAGACTGGAGCCTACTAAGCGGCTTTGTTAAGGCGCTATCTATCCAAGAATCAGTAGTTGGTCTGAGATAAGGATGTTCTACCAATCAACTGCCTGAGTTGATTCCATCCATTACAATCGTTCACGCCAAGGGATGCAATAGTTGTGTCCCTTTTTTATATAGCCGTAGTTAGTTAGGTTAGGACATGGACATTTTTGTGGGGCGGCTTCGCCGCCCCACAAAAATGTCCTAACCAATATGACTATGGCTATATCTCTCACCCCCTCACCCAAATCCTAACTTTCCTAAATAAATTCCTCTTAGGTGATTGATTTTCGCTGAGTTTGATTAGAGTTAAACAGGTTTATGTTGAACTACTGCCATGCTGACTAGGCAAACTCTGGTGTGGGTGGTGTAAGGAGGGGCGTCCATGTTTGAACTGATCACTCAAATCATCATCCTGGTTGTTGTTTTCTTTCTGCTTCGTTTTCTGTTCCGATCGTTTATCGATCAAAAGTACCTTACTTGGATAGGTGTTATTGTCCTGCTGTTAATTCTGGCTCTAGCATTTCTAGAACCCACAAACCGGACGGCTGGAATTCTCTGGAGCATTATCTCATTTCCGCTCCGACCGTTGGGGTTATCCCTAATTTTGTTGGGCTATGCGGTTCGGTTCGGTGTCAAAAAAGTGGAAGGACCACAAGTGATGGCAGCCTTCCTGATTTTGCTGATTTGTAGCATCCCGCTAACAGCTTACTTTCTGACGGCTCAAACCGAACAGCGCACGGCATTGGATGTGAGCCAACGACCCACAACGCGAGATGTAGCGGCGATCGTCGTCATGGGAGACGGTGCCCTCCCGACTGACCCCACCTATCGCTTGCGGACTCAACTCAGTAACCCCCTTAATAGCATTAGCGTTTCTCTACAGTCTCGCCTGCTCTATGCGGCTCAACTCTATGGATCACAGGTCAGGCAAGGAGTTCCTCCACTTGTGATCGTTAGCGCCGGACCGCAAGCCCTTCTGGGCGATCCAGATATCACGGCGGAAGAAGCAGTTACCACGTTCCTCAGTCAAAATGGTGTTCCATCTGAGCAGGTTCGAGTAGACACAAGAGCCAACGATCTGCGAAGTACAGCGGTTGAAGTGAGACGAATTCTGTTAGGTGGGTCAGCCGAAGATTGTCGAGTGTTAGAGATCTGTGATGACGGAGATCTCCGCGAGTTGCAAACAGAAGCCAGACAGCTTCCCGAAATTTCCGCTATTTTGGTGGTTCCAGCCCTGCAAACGCGGCGTGCCGTCTCTACTTTCACTAAACTTGACTATTACATTATTCCCAGACCCACTGATTTCTATGTATTCCAAATTCAAGGAGGACTGCGACCCGCCGCCCTCACCGATCTGGTTCCCAGTGCTGAAGCTCTTGTGATTACAAGTCGCGTGGTTGATGAATACCTATCTTCGATCTATTATTTTGTGCGAGGTTGGTTGAGCGATCCTTTGCTTGGTGATTGAACGATGACGAGTAACGATTTCTAAGACATGGGAAAAGGCATTGCAATGTCAGGTTTCAATTAAGCTGAAAGGTGGGCAGTGCCCACCCTACAAGACTCGCTACTTGAGAATACCGAAGTAGTAAGCGGCTACTAGAAAATTGATTCCTAGTAATAACAATGCCCAACCTGCACGGAAGGTATAAGGAGCTTTGCCCGATGGGTTCATGGGGGGAACATCTCTTCCTGTCGTCATAAAAAACTCTCCTCCTAAAAACAGTTGAATCTACAAGGTAGTCAGTGTCTTGAGAATAGATTCTAGAGGTTAGATCTGTGATTCATCTAACCAGAATAGGTTAAGCATCTCGCAGATCTAGTCTAGAATCATCTCCTGAAAGTCTAGTTCTTGCTTCATTATCAAACGCCATGCGCCACTTTTTCAAATTCCTGTAGGATAAGTACCCCTGTGGCTATTTAAGTGTCTTCTCCGGCATGATAAGAGCTACGCACTAATGGACCCGATCGCACCTGCCCAAAACCCATTTCACGTGCAATTGCGCCTAGATGATCGAATTCCTCTGGCGTCCAATATTTCTGTACAGGCAAATGCTCCAAGGAAGGACGCATGTACTGACCGAGGGTAAGGCGATCGCACCTCACAATACGCAGGTCTCGCAGCGTTTCAATAATTTCTTCCTCTGTTTCCCCATGTCCGAGCATCAACCCCGATTTGGTAGGGATGGCCGGATCGAATTCTTTGACCAGTTGCAGGACTCGAAGTGAGCGATCGTACTTTGCTCCCCGACGGATTGGATCTTGTAGCCGTTGCACTGTCTCTACATTGTGGTTATAGCAGGCGGGAGACGCTTGTACAACCGTTGCAATCCGTTGACGTTGGACAACTTCACCGCCCAATCCTCCCCAGAAATCTGGCGTTAGCACTTCAATTTGGGTTCCAGGATTCATCGCTCGGATGGCTATCATTGTCTGGACAAACCAACCTGCTCCTTGATCGGGCAAGTCATCTCGCGCTACCGAAGTCAGCACCACATAGCGCAACCCCAATAAATTTACCGCCTCGGCAACGTTATAAGGCTCATCCGGATCGAGCGGCATGGGAGCATGACCCTTATCCACTTGACAAAAAGCGCAAGCGCGAGTGCAAGTTGGTCCCATCAGCAAGAAAGTAGCTGTTTTCTGGGCATAACACTCCCCGCGATTGGGACAGCGCCCCTCTTCGCAAATGGTGTGAATCTGGCGTTGCTTAATAATTTGCTGCACCGTTGAGATATCGCTGACATTGCCGATCGGACGACGCAACCAATCCGGCAAATTCGCCAAAGGTGACTCTCGCTTAACAGATCTCAATCCCATAACTCCCATACTTCAATACTGATTAAGTTAGATACATCCTATACCTGTCAAAATCTAAATGAACGTTTTATTGAAGGTAGCGATCGATGACCACTCCCCATGTTGCCCCTTATGGTTCTTGGAAATCCCCGATTACTTCCGACCTGATTGTGGCAGGAAGTATTCGCCTTGGGGAAATTCGATTGGAGGGTGAAGACATCTATTGGAGTGAGGGACGACCGATCGAAGCAGGGCGAATTGTGGTGATGCGTCGGACTCCCGATGGAAAGGCGATCGACATTACGCCTGCGGCTCCCTTCAATGCTCGAACTCGTGTCCATGAGTATGGTGGTGGAGCCTATCAAGTTGCGAATGGCGTGATCTATTTCTCCAATTTTTCTGATCAGCGGCTTTACCGTCAGTCCCCTGGAGAATTGCCAGAACCGATTACGCCACCGTTGGATGTGCGATATGCCGATGCAGTGATTGATCAGCCGCACCACCGCCTGATCTGCATTCGAGAAGATCACACCGCCGGAAACCACGAACCTGCGAACACGATCGTCTCTCTTTCAATCACAACATCTGAAGATGGCGGACAGAACTTGGTGTCTGGCAGTGATTTTTATGCCTCGCCTCGGCTCAGTCCAGATGGCTCTAAGTTAGCTTGGCTCAGTTGGAATCATCCAAATATGCCGTGGGATGGCACAGAATTATGGGTGGCTGAGCTAAAACAAGATGGAACTCTTGGTGAGGCTGAGCAAATTGCCGGAAGTCAAACAGAATCGATCTTTCAGCCAGAATGGTCGCCGGATGGAGTGTTGTATTTCGTCAGCGATCGAACCAACTGGTGGAACCTTTATCGATGGCACAACGATCAGATTGAACCCTTGTATAAAAAAGTAGCCGAATTTGGTTTACCACAATGGGTATTCGGCATGACGACTTATGGGTTCGAGTCGGCTGAATCCTTGATTTGCACTTACGTTGAAGCCGGAATTCAGCATCTTGCTCGACTGAATACTCGAACCTTAGAACTGACAGACATTGAAACGCCCTACTCTCATATCAGTGGGCTGCGCGTTGCATCGGGATATGCTGCCTTCATTGGTGGTTCTGTGACACAACCAAGCGCGATCGTCCGTCTTGATCTCGGCCCTGGACACATTGAGGAACTGCGCCGCTCTAGTGAAATTCAGGTCGATGCAGATTATCTTTCCGCTCCGGAGGTCATCGAATTTCCGACTGAAAACGGACTGACCGCCTATGGCTTTTATTACCCGCCTAACAATCGAGACTACACCGCACCAGCAGGCGATCGTCCACCGTTGCTCGTCAAAAGTCATGGTGGACCGACCTCAGCCACATCCGCGACCTTCAATCCCGGTATCCAATATTGGACGAGTCGCGGCATTGCCGTATTCGATGTGAATTATGGCGGCAGTACGGGGTATGGTCGTGAGTATCGGGAGCGGTTAAAAGACAAGTGGGGAATTGTCGATGTCGAGGATTGCATCAATGGTGCAACCTATCTGGCAGACCGAGGATGGGTGGATGGCGATCGTCTCTGCATTGACGGCGGCAGCGCAGGCGGCTACACGACTCTGGCAGCACTGACATTTCGGGATGTCTTCAAAGCTGGAGCAAGTTACTATGGCGTTAGCGATTTAGAAGCATTGGTCAGAGATACGCACAAGTTTGAATCGCACTATCTTGACGGATTGATTGGCAAATATCCAGAGGAAAAACAGATTTACCTGGAACGATCGCCCATTCACCACGTCGATCGGCTGTCCTGTCCTGTAATTTTCTTCCAGGGTGATGAAGACAAGATCGTTCTGCCCAACCAAGCTGAAATGATGGTAGACGTTCTCAAAGCCAAAGGATTACCCGTCGCTTATGTCTTGTTTCAAGGCGAACAACACGGCTTTCGCAAAGCTGAAAACATTAAACGCACCCTCGACGGAGAGTTTTACTTCTACTCTAAAGTGTTTGGCTTTGAGTTAGCCGACGCGATCGAGCCTGTGGCGATTGAGAACTTGTAAGGGAGTAGGGGAGCGCTATCCCCTATTCTCTGTTTCCTATTCCAACCCTAATTCTCGCTTTAGTAGGCTGATTGATTTTGTGCCAATATAGTTTTCACAGCACACTAACTGAGGCGCACGAATCAGATCATCTCTGGCTTCGGCGACCGTCGTTTTCACAGCATTACAACTTGCCTGATCGAAGCTAAAAATAGTTTGGACACTACGAACCATCGCATTGAGCTTGAACGTGTCTTGCGGCTGGGTTGTCATAATCAACAGATCTTCTCCCCGTAAGCTGTGGACAATAACTTCGGCGGCTCGTAGAATTCCGGGACTGAGGCTGACCAGTCCTAAACGGTTGTCTTTTGGTAGTTTGAGCAGCTTTTGGATTTCCTGAGCATAGTCGTAAATATCAACGGGAATTACGCGGACAGATTTGGGAGAGGCGATCGCTTCGGCTTCCCCAATGAAATAGCGGCTCGTGACAACGGTTCCCGATCGCGTCTGATCCAATACCTGACCCAATTCTTCCATCGGCACAAGCTGAACCGGAATCTGCAACGCTTTCTCCAGTTCTTGCACCATCAACTCGCCTGCCCCAATATCCTGTTTCTGAACCGTCACTAACACCCGCGCACTACAGCGCAATCGCCAATCGATTTCTGCCAAAAACAACTCTCGTGCCTGAGTCAGTGAACAGCCTTGATTGAGTAATTCATCCAAACTTTTTTGCACCAGCTTATGCGCCTGAGGGTATCTCTCTACAATCGGAGAACGCACCTTAGAATTCCCACCCTCATCCCCTTGCGCTCGCACATAGATTCCGGAACCCGCTTGGGCATCCACGATCCCGTCGTCCTCAAGCTGACGATAAACTTTGCTGATGGTGTTGCGATGCAATCCGGTTTCCATCGCTAGTTGACGAGTGCTAGGGAGGCGATGCCCGGGAGGATACTGGCGAGAAGCGATAGCGAAGCGAATCTGGCTATAAAGCTGAGTGGATGCAGGAATATCACTATCAGGCTGAATGTGAAACCGAACCATAAAGAGCCTCCAAGATGCTCTGGTAGAGCGTTTAACTAGTCTTGCTGCGTCGGTATGATTAAGTACTGGTTCCTACAATCTAGGTGAGGAGTTTTCCAGGATTGCAACATAGACAGCAAGCGGTGCATTTTCGATGATGCAAAATAATTCGTTCCGATCGCATGAGCGCCTTCTCCAATCCCATCCAATCCCAGTGTGGAGTCCCAGTGTGGAGGCAAGTTAGACACTCAACTCTAGCCCCTATGGGAATCATAACGGAAACGGGAAGAAAACCTGAAGCAACTGTACTCCCCTTAGAGATAAATTCAAAGCGAGCGGCACGACGATGCATAAGCTAATCGGCATTCATTTTTGCATTGGCAATTTTTTGAAATTCTGGTGGGGTAGACATCTTGCCTGCCCTGATCAGGCAACTTAAACGCTCATTAGCTTAAAATCCATCAATCACCACAAAGGCACCAAGACACTAAGTTCTCTCTTTGTGGCTCTGTGTTTTCGTGGTTCAATTTCCAGATCGCCATGAATCTGTGCCTAGTAATACCAATTCTTTTTAAGGTTACACAGAACAAATGGGGGTCAAGCCCCCTTGACCCCTTGTGGGGACGGAGTCCCCACGCCCCTCTTTCTAGGCAGGTTCATAGAAAATTGGTATAAGCCGCTATATCCATAAAGACAGCTTGTTTGCAGTAGACTACTGGCGTAAGTGATGTTAAAGGGATGACCCGTATGACAGGTCAAAATATTCGCACAGCTTGGGTTAAAGTTCGCAACGGGGATCTAGAGATCGATGCATATCTGGCAGAACCGACGGGTGAAGAAATTTATCCGGCAGTGGTAGTGATCCAAGAGATTTTTGGTGTCAATGCTCATATTCGGGAAGTCACTGAACGATTTGCTAAAGAAGGGTATGTGACGATCGCCCCTGCCATTTACCAACGTCTTGCCCCCGGATTTGAAGCTGGATATACTCCAGACGATATCAATCTCGGACGGCAATACAAAGAGCAAACAAACGCCGAGGAATTATTAGGGGATATTCAGGGGGCGATCGATTATCTCAAAACCAAGCCCAATGTAAAATCTAGCGGGGTTGGCAGTATTGGTTTCTGCTTCGGCGGACATGTTGTTTACCTCGCGGCAACGCTTCCCGACATCAAAGCGACCGCTTCCTTTTATGGAGCAGGCATTCCCAACGGGACTCCGGGCAACGGCGCACCGACTCTCACTCGCACAGCAGAGATCAACGGCACTCTCTACGGTTTCTTTGGCATGAAAGACGCTAGCATTCCCGTTGAACACGTCAATCAAATTGAGGCAGAACTTCAGAAGCATGACATTCCCCATCGGATCTTCCGCTACGTCGGGGCGGATCACGGCTTCTTCTGCGATCATCGCGCTAGCTACAACGCTGAAGCTGCTACCGATGCCTGGAAACATGTGCAAGAATTATTTCACAGCACCCTTTAATCCACCTGGAGGTTATATGGAAATCACGCTCGATCGCCATATTGCCCGATCGTCAGAGAGATAAGCAAGCTTCAGTTTTTATTAATCGGCTCTCTGAGAGAGGCTTGCTATAATTTTGGCGAAAATCTTGACAAGAGTGTGGTTATATGGCAACTGCAACAGTGCTGGAATTCATGCAGAAGACGGCTGAAGATGAGGCGCTTCGTCATCAGCTAGAGGCTTTACTGGGTGTTGGAGATGGCAATATCAGCAGTGAAGTAGAACTAGATGCCGCCGAGACTGAGGCACTGAAGGGAGAGCGTGCCCCTGTGGTGGCAGAATTTGCGGCAAAGAATGGGTATGCCTTTTCTGTGGATGAGTTAATTACGGTCGTGGATGCATTCCAGAAGCATCAGTCGGGCAAGATGTCTGATACTGATTTCGCGGCTCTGATTGGTGCAACTCTTATGAATGAAACAACAGGTGATGTTTCACAGGTGACAAATCCTTTGAAGCGATTGTCTCGTTACCTGAGCAAGACATACTTTGGCTACGAGGTGAAAAGTTAGTCAGTCGATCGAGCAAAGCGGGCGATCGGCTGTGGGGGGCTGAGGGGATGAGGAGGTAAGGATTAGCCACTCACGCCATGTGCAACTTGTTTATCTCCCTTGTGGGATGGGCGTCTCGCCTGTCCAGTTTGGCGCAGAAGTATTCTACGGTTTGATGGGCAGTGCCCATCCTACAGAAAATTGCTCCATCCCTCCATCTCCCTATCCTCCTCTCCCCCCATCGACGATCTGCTGCGTAGAATAGAGATTGATTCAATCCATTCATGTTCACCCACTCATGGCTCAGTCAGAACAACCCGAAAAAATTCACCTGCCCCGTACCAGCGAATCGGAACAGCTTAAGAAGATTCGCCACACCGCTTCTCATGTGATGGCGATGGCAGTGCAAAAGCTTTTTCCTAAAGCGCAGGTGACGATCGGCCCCTGGATTGAGTCTGGCTTCTATTACGATTTTGATAACCCGGAACCCTTTACGGAGAAGGATCTGAAGGCGATTAAAAAAGAGATGATCAAAATCATCAATCGCAAGTTGCCGGTGATTCGAGAGGAAGTGAGCCGGGAAGAGGCGGAACGGCGGATCAAGGCTGTTCATGAACCCTACAAGCTAGAAATCCTGGAAGGGCTGGAAGAGCCGATTACGATTTATCATTTGGGTGAGCAATGGTGGGATCTCTGTGCTGGCCCTCATGTGGAGAATACGATCGATCTGAATCCAGAGGCGATCGACCTTGAAAGCCTTGCTGGAGCGTATTGGCGCGGCGACGAAACGAAAGCCCAACTCCAGCGCATTTACGGGACGGCGTGGGAAACTCCAGAGCAGCTAGCCGAACATAAGCGCCGTAAGGAAGAGGCGTTGAAACGGGATCACCGCCGCTTAGGTCGAGAATTGGGACTATTCATCTTCTCGGATCAAGTCGGACCCGGTTTACCCTTGTGGACTCCGAAGGGAACTGTATTGCGATCGACCCTGGAAGACTTCCTCAAGCAAGAACAACTCAAGCGTGGCTATCTTCCTGTCGTCACGCCTCATATCGCTCGGATTGATCTGTTCAAAACCTCTGGACACTGGCAAAAGTACAAGGAGGATATGTTCCCGATGATGGCAGAGGATGATGACGATCGCCTGGCTGAGCAGGGATTTGTCCTTAAGCCGATGAACTGTCCCTTCCATATCCAGATCTATAAGAGTGACCTCCGTTCTTATCGGGAACTGCCGATGCGATTGGCCGAATTCGGCACGGTTTACCGCTATGAGCAATCAGGAGAATTGGGCGGCTTAACTCGCGTCCGTGGCTTCACCGTCGATGACTCTCACTTGTTTGTCACACCCGAACAACTCGACGACGAATTCCTTACGTCGTGGATTTGATCTTGAGCGTCTTTGGTAGCCTGCGGTTAAAAAACTTCCGGGCGAGATTGAGCTTCCGCGATCCTGAATCTGACAAATACATTGGCTCTGATGAAGTCTGGGATAAAGCAGAAAGCGCCATTCGTCGTGCTGTCGAAACCCTAGGGATGGAGCATTTTGAGGGCATTGGCGAAGCCGCTTTCTATGGACCCAAACTCGATTTCATCTTCCAGGATGCGCTCGATCGCGAATGGCAACTCGGTACGGTTCAGGTAGACTATAACCTGCCCGAACGCTTTGAGTTGGAATATGTGGCGGAAGACGGCACTCGCAAACGCCCGGTGATGATCCATCGCGCTCCCTTTGGTTCTCTAGAACGATTGGTGGGGATTTTGATTGAGGAATATACTGGCGACTTCCCGCTCTGGTTAGCGCCGATCCAAATTCGATTGTTGCCCGTCACTGAAGAACAAGTTCCGTTTATTCAGCAAGTCGCTCAGCAGATGCGGCTAGTCGGGGTTCGGGTAGAAGTAGACCGGAGTGGCGAACGCCTCGGTAAGATGATTCGCAATGCTGAGAAAGAGAAAATTCCAGTGATGGCGGTCGTGGGTGCTAAGGAAATGGAAGCAAACACCCTCAACATCCGAACTCGTGCCTCTGGCGAGTTAGGGGCGATTTCCGTTGAGGAAGTGACGCAACGGCTGCAAGAGCGATCGCTAATTACAGTGATTTTTGATGGTAATCCAACATTCTTGTAAGCTTCCCCACGGCTAGAAGCCGGGGGCTTTCCCCGACAAACGAGCGCAGAGTTTCAGTAGCCCTGCAATACACGCGCCGCGTCTCAAATAGCGGAGCATTCAACAAGTATCACGAGCCTCCA
>JAAUSF010000268.1 GCA_012033255.1 Cyanobacteria bacterium RU_5_0 | reverse complement strand
TCTCCCCATCCCCCCTTGCCCCCGATCCCCTTCAGCAGTAATCTCAAACCAACGGATAATGCAACAGAAACAGGGATGATCAATGTGTCTAGTAAAGAAAAATTCGATCGAAGTCGGGTCTCTAACATGGTTTTATCGGGAGGCGGAACCCATGAACCTGACGGAAAAGCCGCCTGTAGTATTGCTGCATGGGCTGCCTGCTCAGAGCTATAGCTGGCGAAATGTGTTACCGGCTCTTGCAGAACATGGGTATCGATCGATCGCCCCTGACTGGATTGGCTTTGGCTTTTCGTCCAAACCCGATCGTCGCGATTTTGCTTACACGCCTGATGTCTATTTAGAGGCATTAGCCGAATTTTTGGCGGCGTTGGGAATCGATCGCTTTTCTCTGGTTGTCCAAGGCTTTGTTGGTTCAGTAGGATTGCAATATGCCCTGCGCTATCCGCAGCAAATTGATCGCCTCGCCATTCTCAACACTCCACTCACGCCTGAAGCCAAACTCCCCTGGAAGATGAAGCAATTGGGGTTGCCGCTGGTGGGGGACATGATGACCCAAGATCCCCTGCTCGTCGATCGCACATTAGAGGGGGGAGGCGGCTATCGCGTGGGAGATGCCGATCTGGATGTCTACCGTCGTCCGTTTCTGAAAAGTTCGGATGCGGGACGATCGCTCCTCGCAGTTGTTCAGAATTTGCGGCTCTCGCAAGCGATGGCGGAAATTCAAGCTGGGTTCGCCAATTGGCAACATCCAACGCTAGTGGCGTGGGGCATGAAAGATCGATGGTTGCCGTTCAGTTTGGCGCAGACCTTTGCAACGAGTGTTCAATCGGTTGAACTGGTCAAACTGGAAGAAGTTGGGCATTATCCTCAAGAAGACTGGCACGAGAAGGTCAATGATGCCTTACTCAGTTTTTTGCGTCGCCAAGCCATCTGAATAGGATGTAGGAGTATGGGAGTATAAGACTATAGGAAAAAGTTAAAAGAATCTGTGCTACCCCGTTACTCCATCACCTCCTCGGTGTATCTATAATAATCCCTGAAATCTCGCCTCGATCGCCGAGGTGTCCGATATAATCGCCTCATCAATACTGGAAAGCAGACTGGGATGTTCTGCCCACTCAGCAACCCAGATTTCAATTCTTAAACCTGAAACGAAGCGGTGATTGCAATTTATCCCGGCAGTTTCGATCCCATTACACTGGGGCACCTTGACATTATTGAGCGAGGGTGTCGGCTTTTCGATCGGGTGATTGTGGTCGTGTTTCGCAATCCGAACAAATTGCCGCTATTTACCGTGGAGCAACGGATTGAGCAGATCCAGCGATCGACTCAACATTTGTCCAACATTGAGGTGGACTGTTTTGACGGCTTGGCGGTGACATATGCCCGAATGCGGCACGCTAAAGTCTTATTGAGAGGGTTGCGGGCTGTTTCAGACTTTGAACTGGAACTCCAGATGGCACATACTAACAAAACCCTCTCCGATGAGATCGAAACTTTTTTCCTAGCCACTTCAACGGAATACAGCTTTCTCAGCAGTAGTCTGGTCAAAGAGATTGCTAGGTTTGGTGGTCCCGTCGATCATCTCGTTCCTCACCCTGTCGCTCTGGATATTTACAAATGCTACGCCAAGACCCAAACCGCAGAAGACCCAGTGCCAACGCTGGGGGGTCCACCAGTAGAGCCTCCTACGGAGAGTCAACCCGAATTGGAGGGGTAGATGTCCAACAGGAGTTAAACAAGCTGGAAGAGATGATTCTGGACAGCCCCCGGATTCCTTTGAGCCGTCGCACATTGGTGGATGAGGAACAGTTACTCGACCAACTAGATTTAGTTCGGTTAAATTTACCTCCAGCGTTCCAAGAAGCGAACGAGATTTTGCTCCACAAGGAAGAAGTTTTGCTGGAGGCGGAGCAGTATGCTCAAGAAATTATTGCGGCGGCTGAACAACGAGCGGCTCAAATTTTGGATGAAATGGGCTTAGTCCGGCAAGCCGAGATGGAAGCACAGCGCATTCGTCAACAAGTGCAGCAAGAGTGTGAAGCAATGCAACAACAGGTGCTTGCAGAGATTGATCATATGCGTCGTCGTGCCCAAATGGAACTGGAGGAAATGCAACGATTGACACTTGTTGAATGTGAAGAAATTCAACGAGGAGCCGATGAGTATGCCGATCGCATCTTGCGTGATATGGAAGACCAACTTGCTGAAATGATGCGAATTGTCCGTAATGGTCGCCAACAACTCCAGATCAATCCTCCCTCCGGACGCCCTCCATCACCACCAGAGCCACCAAACCGCTTGCCGCCGACTTCTCGATATTCCGATCGCCAGGGTCGATGAGAGATGAACCGTTAAACGGCTAATTACGGCTATTCTTCATCAAAAACAGGCGACCATAAATCAGAAATTGCAACTTGCCAACCCGGAAGCAGATCCGGCAGCGTCAACACATCCCCATCTTTCAAAACGATCGGCTTTTGTCCAGGACGACGAATTTCGACCCATCGCTTCACCGGATGGATCAAAATACCAACCTGGGTTCCCTGAGCCAGGAAATCATCGATCTTTTTCCTTAAGCCTTCGATCGCATCGTTAGGCGACTTCACCTCCACCATCAAGTCTGGAGCGAGATCAGCATAAGATTGAGGACTGCGACGCAACCGCTCAGCCAAAACAAAAGAAACATCCGGTGCCCTCACGTCTGAATTGGGGAGGGTAAAGCCAGCACTTGAGCCTGTTACTCGTCCCAGTTGACGCGGATCAATCCATGTCCACAATTTCGCGCCAAATCGGAATGCAACCTCATCAGATTCATAGCCAGATGGACTCATCACAATGATTTCCCCATTGACTAACTCCATCTGATAGTCCGGACAAAACGATTGCAGCTTCTCCAAATCTTTAGCCATGAGAGACATAGAGCCTCCTAAACGCTTTCAGTTTAATGAAAATAACAACGGAGAGGGAGGGATTCGAACCCTCGGTACCTTTCGGTACACTCGATTTCAAGTCGAGCGCATTCGACCACTCTGCCACCTCTCCAAATTTTTCTTACCAAGCGATCGAGTTAAACTCAATCTTTCCTAGAGTAGCAAAGGTAGATGGATTCTACACCAAAAATCGATCGCGTGACTTCATTTTTCCAATAGGTTAATTTAGAAAAATTGACATCTATCCAAAGACATGCTTTATGTCGTTGTCTGCTGAAGATATAGTCCTCATTCGTGCCCAAGCCA
>JAAUSF010000133.1 GCA_012033255.1 Cyanobacteria bacterium RU_5_0 | reverse complement strand
GATTTACGGGCGTTAACCCGTTACATGTATTTTGACAATTGGGATCATCTGCTCACCTTTATGCTTGAAGGTCTAGAGCTAGACATCCCACCCAATACTAGCTGAATTGCCATACTGAGAATTGCTGTACCAAATACCTTTTTTAGACTTACAAAGCTTGAGTGTGCCTAGCTTGGCTTCACCCGCAATTAGCTTGTCTAGGACTTCAGTCTGCGAAGCTGAATGGACTTCTAGAGGAATACGCCCTTTTCTACCTCGGTAAAGGCTGAAAGATAGCGTGTACAAATCACCCGATTTCAACACCTCATAGCCTTGGTTGTTTACTTCAAGCCACATCCGATTAAAGTGCTTCGCCTTGGTTTTAGCGTTGGTGTTGCGGATGGTTTGATTGATCCACATTGAACCAATTTCAATGTGCTTAAAGGCAGCGCTTGTTAACTTCTTGCGCTCCTTTGTGTCAACATTTAGCAAATCATTAGCAACCTGAGTATTGACGGCAGTTAGCCGCTCAAACTCAAGTGCCTTGACTTGGTTTAGTCGATAAAAAGGAAGCTTCAAAGTGATTGCTAGTTCTGCCATACAACTATATATACACTTATCCTGCAATCCTGTGTAGGATAGCTTAGGCTCTGAAATTTGAGCCAATACGCGAGGCTAAAGCCTCTACCCTGGTTTTCCACCCTCCGGCTGAAGCTCGGAGGCTCTCAACGTCGTCTAGGTAGGACGATTCTGCTAGGATAATTCTTTAAACCTTTCCTTAACAAGAGCTTGCACATCCCAGAGGCGAACACTTACTCGACTGACTTCCGTTTTTTAATTTCTTATTGAATCAAGGGAGTGTAAGGCGTTTCTGGATTTTCCCTGTAGCCGAGAGCCAATGCCGCACCTTAAGATCTGCATCATGAGAGAACGGATTTTTCGAGTTGGATTACTTTTGATCCTCGCAGTTGTTTTGGGCTTGGGCTGTTTAGTCCCTGCTGCGAATGCCTTTTCCGAGGAACAGCGATTGGTAAGTGAAGTTTGGCGGATTGTCGATCGCGCCTATGTGGATGACACCTTCAATCATCAGAATTGGTGGCTAGTCCGGCAGCGCACCCTTCAACAATCCTTAGAAAACCGGGAACAAGCCTACACTGCCATTCAAAAAATGCTGGCAAGTCTGGGTGATCCGTTTACTCGCCTGCTGAAGCCAGACCAATATCGCAGCCTCCAGACCAACACATCAGGCGAATTGACTGGCGTGGGGTTGCAAATTATGCAGGATAACCCAACAGGGGAATTGCGGGTGATTGCGCCGATCGCAGGGTCGCCAGCCGAATATGCTGGAATCAAGCCCCACGATCGCATCACCAAAATCAATGGATTCCCGACGGCGAAGCTATCCCTTGATGAGGCGGCTGAGCGGATGCGCGGTTCGATGGGTAGTCGAGTAACGCTCACCGTGATCCATGAAGATGCCAGTGATGAGCAGGATATTCTGTTGGTGCGCGATCGGATCAGCCTTAACCCCGTTTATGCTGAACTACGCCCTCAATCGAAAGACGCTAATATTGGCTACATTCGGCTGAGCCAATTTAATGCGAATGCGAGTGCAGAACTGGCAAGTGCTATCCGTCGGCTGGAAGATCAAGACGCAAACGCCTACATTCTTGACCTCCGCAGTAATCCAGGTGGCTTACTTCAGGCAGGTATTGAGATTGCAAGACTCTGGCTCAAGGAAGGCACAGTGGTTTACACCGTCAATCGCAACGGGATTCAAGACAGCTTCACGGCAAGCGGACAGGCACTGACCGATGATCCGTTGATTGTGTTAGTCAATCAAGGAACGGCGAGCGCCAGCGAAATTTTAGCCGGAGCCTTACAAGACAATGGACGTGCCCGTTTGGTTGGTGAACGCACCTTCGGCAAAGGGCTAATTCAATCGCTGTTCAATCTGTCGGATGGCTCTGGGTTGGCGGTGACAATTGCTAAATATGAGACTCCTAATCACCACGACATCAACCGTCAAGGAATTGTCCCCGATGTGACCGTGGCGCTTGATCCAATTACTCGCGACCAGATTGGCACAACGGTCGATCGCCAATATCAGGCGGCCGTAGACCTGTTACTTCATCCGGCGGTGGTTGCCGATGCTGCCTAGCAAGAGCCGCACTTACCATGATCCATTGCATGGGGCGATCGCGCTCGATCGAAATGACCCGACTGAAGCCCTAATCATTCAACTAATTGATACGCCAGCGTTCCAGCGACTCCGACGGATTCGTCAACTGGGTTCGGCAAGCCTGACGTTTCACGGGGCTGAATCATCCCGATTCACGCACTCATTGGGCGTGATGGCGATCGCTCGGCGGGCATTCGATCGAATGGCTCAACGCTATCCTCAACTCAACCCCCATCGTCCTACCGTTTTATGTGCCGCCTTACTCCACGATGTCGGGCATGGCCCCTTTAGTCACACCTGTGAAGACGTGTTCGGCAGCCATCATGAACACTGGACACGGCGGATTCTCCGAGAGTCTGCCCCAATTCGTCAGTTATTGGATGAGTTTGACCCTGATTTGCTCAACCAAATGGAATTGGTTTACCAAAAGCAGCATCCGATTCCGTTGGTTTGGCAACTGGTCACGAGTCAGTTAGACTGCGATCGGCTCGACTACCTGATGCGCGATAGCTATTTCACTGGAGCCACCTATGGCAAGCTAGACCTCGATCGCATCCTGCTGGCAATGAATTTTGACCCAGTGACTCAGCAATTGGTCGTAGCGGGCAAAGGCATGGCGGCGATCGAGCATTATCTGATTGTGCGCTACTTCATGTATGCCCAAATCTATAACCACCCTAAAAACCTTGCCGCCTCTTGGGTCTTAGAAAAAGCGTTTCAACATGCACGCGAATTACTGGCGCTAGGGAAACTGGATGCTGATGAAACAGTCACAGCCTGGTTGCAACAAGATTGTGACCAACTGCCCCTGGCTGACTATCTCAATGCCGATGACGGTGTTTTTCTCTATCACCTCCAGCGATGGCAGCGCCACCCTGACTCAGTGCTAGCAGATTTGTGCCGTCGATTTGTCGATCGAGACTTGCTCAAAGCCTTAGACATTACCCAATTCGATCTCGACCAACAAAACCGCTTGCTGAGTACAGTTCAGTATCAACTAGAGCAAATTGGCTTTATCCCCCAATACTACACCGGACTCAGAACAACCCTCAGTCGAGGCTACACCTTATACCAACGGGGCATTAAACTTCAAACGGAATGGGGACTGCGAGAAATCAGCGACCTCTCCCCCCTGGTGAAAACCTTGACTCAGCCTTGGCAGCGAAGTTGGCTGCTCTACCCGCGTGAAGTCAGCCCCATTCTGACGTTTGCTTCCGTACACGTCTAAAGCTAGCGGAGATATAGTGGTGTGGAGTACAAGAAAACTCTTCATCCCTCATCTTTCATCTCCTCATCTCTTCATCCCATGCGCGATTTTCTCAAATACACCTTCGCAACAGTGCTTGGTCTGGTTTTGTTTGTCAGCCTTGGCGCGGTAGGGCTGCTGGCGTTTGTGATTGCGATCGCCTCCTCTGCCTCTCAAAATGCAGCCCCTCGTGTCGAACAAGATTCGATTTTGACCTTCGATCTATCGCAAGAAATTACAGATTCTAATCCTGCGGCTGACCCTAGCGATGTGATCAGTACGGCCCTTTCAGGGGGGGAAATGGGGAAGCCAATTGCGCTGCGATCGGTATTGGAATCCTTGGAGCAAGCCGTAGAAGACGATCGGATTGTGGGGCTGTATCTGCATGGCACTATTACCCCAACGCAGACTGGCTCTGGATTTGCTACTTTGCGAGAAGTGCGGCAAGCCCTTCAGAAATTCCGGGATAGTGGCAAACCCATTTATGCCTACAACAACGCAGAGTGGAAAGAGCGAGACTACTATCTCACCTCAGTCGCCAACACAATTTTGCTGCATCCGAGTAGCCTGCTAGAACTCAACGGGCTTAACTTTGAAAACATCTTTTTTGCAGGTGCGTTGCAAAAATATGGAATTGGGATTCAAGTGCTGCGAGTGGGAAAATATAAGTCGGCGGTGGAACCGTTTATTCGCACTGAAAGCAGCCCAGAAGATGAAGAACAAACTCGTCGATTGCTCAGCGATTTGTGGAATGAGTTTCTCACTTCGACTTCTCAAAGCCGTAATTTAACCCCACAACAGCTTCAGGCGATCGCCGATCAACAAGCTCTCCTGCTGCCTGAACAAGCTCAGCAAGCCAATCTGATTGACAAAGTGGCGTATGAGGATGAGCTAGAGACGGAATTGCGGAATCTAGCCAGTGAAGATGAGGAGACAGGTTCCTTTCAACAGATCAGTTTGCCGGAGTATGCCGAGGTGATTGACCAGGACGATCGCCCTTCTCCTAACCGAATTGTCGTTATCTATGCCGAGGGAGATATCGTCAGTGGTGGCGGTGGAATTGGGATGATTGGTGGAGATTCGTTGGTGTCGATCTTGCGAGAGTTGCGGCAGGATGAGGCGGTGAAGGCGATCGTCTTGCGCGTTAACAGTCCGGGGGGCAGCGCCACCGCATCCGAACAGATTTCACGAGAAGTATTTTTGACAGTCAAAGAGAAACCCGTGATTGTCTCAATGGGAAGCTATGCAGCATCAGGCGGCTACCAAATTTCGGCGTATGCAAACCGCATTTTTGCCTCCCCCAACACGGTCACTGGGTCGATCGGCGTGTTCGGCTTATTGCCCAATTTCCAAGCGATCGCCAGAAACAATGGCATCACTTGGGATACTGTTAAAACAGGGCGTTACGCGGATATTGATACCGTTTCTCGTCCCAGAACCCCGGAAGAGTTGGCGATCGGGCAACAAATTGTCGATCGGATTTATGATCAGTTCTTGTCGATCGTGTCTGAGTCTCGTCAACTCCCCAAAGAAACAGTCGCAGAGATTGCTCAAGGGCGTGTCTGGTCAGGCGTAGAGGCACAAAAAATTGGCTTGGTAGATGACTTGGGTGGGCTGGAAGATGCCATCCAGGCGGCAGTTGAAGCTGCCGAATTAGGTGATGACTGGCAATTGGAGGAATACCCAGAGTCGCAGTCTTTCTGGTTAGCTGACTGGTTTAACAGCCGTGTAACCCAGTCTCCTGTACCCGCTGATCCCGTGAGTTTGGAACTGCAAAAGCTCCAAGACGACTTAGAAACACTAAAATCAATGAATGATCCATTAGGTGTCTATAACCGCTTACCTTTCAATCCAAAAATTGATTAAGTAGATAAGAGGGCGTTGCTGAATCCAGGGATGATTCGCCCCCCTAGCCCCCAACTTTGGGGGGAACCGAGCCTCAAAGTCCCCCAGAATTGGGGGATTTGGGGGGCAATGCCGGAATGAGGACAGTCACAATTCATCCCACTATTCAGCAACGCCGATGAGAGATGAGGAGATGAGGGGTAATCGGTTTTAGCATCCACTCCCCTACTCCCCTACTCTCCCAACCACTCGATACGCACAGCGTCGATCGCCCTGCAAAATATGCTCAACACGCTCTACGGTTACGGTTGATCCCAGCACAGCAGTGAATACTTCTAATTCTGCCCGACAAAGGTTTTGGCAGGTCTGAGCGGCTAGACAGATCGGGCAATGATTTTCAACCAGTAACAGAGCATTTCCAGGTTGCTCAATCACTTCTGCCATATAGCCTTCTTGGGTACGGAGGTGGGCGATCGCTCTAACGTGTTGCCGCCAATCTCCTGCGGTCGTGAGTTCTGCCACTTTTGCTCGATAGGTCTGAATCTGACGACGACTGCGGTCTGCCATCAGTCTGTCTAATCCGTCAGAGCCGAATACGGTTTCAAGGCTTCGGAGCAAATCCAGCATGAGATCGGCGTGACTGTCAGGGAAGCGATCGAAGGATTGCATCGTCAACCGCCACAGTTTCACCGGACGACCCAATGGACGGCGCTCTTCCTGATACGTCACCCATTCTTCCGCTTTCAAACTCTGAAGATGTTGTCGCACTGCCATTGGAGACACCTGCAACTGCTCAGCTAACATCGCCGCCGTCTGTGCCCCTCGCATCTTCAACAAATGCAAAATTTGCTCTTTAACCTTTTGCTTACTTTCCTCCATTGTGAGACGAGAGCAAGTTTTGAGTTTTGAAGTAGGTTGCGACCAAAAGCTTAACGTGAATCTTCAACTGAAGCAAGGCGTTGTTGTTTCAGGGTTTTCAGTTGTTGTAGAAGTGCCTCAATCTCGGCTTGCAGGTGTAATAACTCAACCTGATGATTAGCTTGATAAGGCAAATTAGCTGGTTTGGTGAGGCAAACTGGCTCTTTAGAGACATTTGATGACGCACTTGATGATGCACTGCTGTTGAGTATGGGATCATATTCAATCACAGCAGTTTGGACCCTGGATCGATCAGATACGCTGTTTGACATCTGTATTTGACTAGTTATTCTTACCTATTCACACCACAGAGGTTATTGTATCGTAAACCTCAGCCCCAATTGTATTGGACGCGATTATTGTCTCATATTTGGGTGTGTCGGTTTATCAACTGGCTAGGAATGCAATAGTACAGGGATGCCCCTACCCAAAACATCCCTATCTTCAACAACGCCAACGATCGATTTGTTGGCGTAACTCGTCTGTCATTTTGGGGAGATCGGCTTGAGCGATCGCCTGTTGCTCTCCAGAGGCTAACCATTTCAGTTGAACTGTTTCGTCTTCGGCTTCTGCATCACCCAAGATTAGGCAGGCAACAGCCCCACTGCGATCGGCACGTTTGAACTGCTTACCGAAGGCACTACCGCTCAGATCAAGTTCTACGGAGAATCCAGTATTACGAAAGAGTTGGGCGAGTTTGAGTGCCTGGGCTTCAGCCCGATCGCCCCTGGAGACGATGTAAAAATCCAGGGTAGGTGCGATCGGAGGTTGTAGCTGTTGCAGAAGCAAGATCAGACGCTCTAAACCAATTGCCCATCCGACGGCAGGTGTCTCAGGTCCACCCAAATCTGTCACGAGTCCGTCATACCGTCCTCCAGCGCAAACCGTAGCCTGCGCCCCCAAATCATCCGATTGAATCTCAAATACCGTATGCGTGTAATAGTCCAGTCCACGGACTAGACGAGAGTTGATATTGTACGAAATTCCCGAATCTATCAATAGCTGCTGCACTCGTTCAAACCGCTGTTGGGATTCTGGACTGAGATAGTCAAGGAGGCTCGGAGCCTCTTGCAAAATTGCCTGAGTTTTCTGATCCTTACTGTCTAAAATCCGTAAGGGATTGCGCGTGAGTCGATCTTGAGAATCCGAATCGAGATCCGCTTTGTAAGGCATCAGGTAGGTAATCAGGGCTTCCCGATAATGTTGACGATCGCGCTGATCGCCAATGGAATTAAACTCTAATCGCAAATCCTTCAGCCCGATCGCTTGCAGCAGTTCTGCGGCAATCACAACCACCTCTGCATCTGCACGGGGATCAGAACTCCCTAACACCTCAACCCCAAGTTGGTGAAACTGGCGCTGTCGTCCGGCTTGAGGACGCTCATAGCGAAACATCGCCCCCAAATACCAGAGTCGTTGAACCCCTCCCTGAGCATGGAGATGATGCTCAACGAACGCCCGAACCACACCTGCCGTATTTTCAGGACGAAGAGTGAGCGATCGATCCCCTCGATCCTGAAACGTATACATCTCCTTACTCACCACATCCGTCGCCTCTCCCACCCCTCGCTCAAACAGATCCGTTTGTTCAAAAATAGGAGTCCGGATTTCTTGATACGCGGCTCTGCCCAAAATCTCTCTAGCGATCGACTCCACTCGCTGCCAGTAACCCACTTCTCCCGGCAGAATATCCCGTGTTCCCCTAGACGCTTGAATCGCACTCATGAATTCCCTTTATCCTTCATCCCTCTATCTGCCTTCTCCATCACCGTTTCCCAGTCGCCATAGCGATCGCCATAGTATGCCAAAATTTGCTCCACTCGCCGCCGAGATCCCGCATCGGCATCTGTTGCATAACGAATCCACACTCCACCGACCTGACTCTGGAGATAATCAAACTTCTGCGATCGTTGGGGTAGCAAGCCAGCTTCCACACCCATCACCTGACGCAGATGAGCTACTATCTCCCGATAAACTGCCAGAGGTAGATTCGGGCAAAAGAGTTGATACTGTGAGGGTTGGGGTGTCAGAGATGGGGCGATCGAGTCACTCATGTAGATTGAGAATTATGAACAATGAAGATACATCATAGTCTTATACTACAAATGTAGTATAGCTGATTACAGATCAGGATCACCTATCAGTCAAGCGATTAAACCTCAGATTCAATTGAACTCGGACGACCATTATTGTGCTTTGGGGTATTGTGCCTTGGGGATTCACCAGGCAACGGCAAAGTACAACAGTTGACCTCATCAATACAAACTTTGCCCCATTGTAGTGCCCATCGAACCAATGCCACACGATTGCCAGTTGCCGTCTTGGTTAAGATATTGCTGATGTGATTATCTACGGTACGTTTGCTAATTTCCAGCTTTTCGGCTATCTCCTGGTTAGTCAAGCCCGCAGCGACCAATTCAACAATTTGCAGCTCTCTTTCAGAAAGAGAACCAGAGGTCTGAGACTCGCCACCACTCATAACTCGTTCCATCTAATATGTATATGTACTTACTGTACCCATCATTCTAAGCGTATGTTAACGCAGTCATGGCATGAGTCGAGCGTTGGGGAGTCGGGGAGTTGGGGAGTTGAGGAGTGATAGAGCCGATGCTCACTCAATCGGCTCCGACGTGCCTATCAGGTGTATACACGGGGTAGTCCATCCCCCATCTACCTACCGTGTATACACATATCGACTTGTGCATACACCGTAGCCCATCTACTCATCCCCCGATCGCCCCCTCAACCCAATCCGTCTCCTCCGTGGGGGGCAATTCGGCGATCACAGGGATGTTTTCTCGGAAGATGGTCAAATCAAACCAGAAGGTTGTCCCTACGCCCACCTCACTAACCAGATGGACAGCACTGTGATGCTTGGCGATGATATTGCGGACGATCGACAGCCCCAATCCAGTACCTTCCAGAGTATGAACCCGGTTTTCGACTCGGAAGAAGCGATCGAAGATTGCCTCTTGGTCTTCGGGATCAATCCCAATGCCTGTATCTGAGACTTCAACTCGCACATGGGTTCGAGGTAGATGGCTCTCTGGCTCTGGCTCCAGCACATACGCTCGGATGGCTACTTGTCCTCCAGCTTTGGTGAACTTTAGCCCATTACCAACTAGATTTGAAAAGACCTGAAGCAGCAAATCATAGTTTCCCAGGACTGGAGGGAGATCCGGTTCGATCTCTTGGAGCAGTTCAATTCCCTTGTCTTTGGCGTTGAGTTGATGCGTTCGTAGGGTCTGTTCGATCGGCTGTGTTAGCTCGACGGCTTCAAAGTGATAGCGTTTGTTGGATTCCAGACGAGATAAATCCAGAACATCATTCACGAGGCGTGTGAGGCGATCGGTTTCTCGATTAGCCGTTTCCAAAAACTCTCGCCGCTCGACTTCGCTGAGATCATCGCCATATTCATGCAGCGTTTCAATAAATGACTTGATATTGAAGAGGGGGGTTCGCAGTTCGTGAGAAACATTGCTGATGAACTGGCTTTTGGCTTCGTTTAGCTCCACCTCACGAGTGATATCTTGGACTGTAATCGCAATCCCTTTAACGGTTTCTCGATATTGATCCAGGACAGTATTTAGGAGCAGTCGAACGGTTCGGCTGACGCTTCCAGGTAAGGTGATCCGGAATTCTGCCCCTTCTCGAAGTTCAGATGGCGGATTGCCAGAGGCGAGTTGATAAAGAGGACGAGTCAATTCCACTTTGACGGCATCAGGCAAATGATATAGCACGTTTTTGCCGACAATTTGTTCGCTGTTTTCCCAGCCAAAAATTCGTTGAGCGGTCGGGTTGACTAGAACTACATGGAAGTTGGTGTCTAGCAAGACGGCTCCATCGGCGATCGTCGAAACCAATGTTTCCAGCTTGGCTTTTTCTGCCGTTAGTTCTTCAATGTTTTGCTCTTCATAGCGTTCTAGCCGCTCTGCCATTTCATTGAAATTGAGGATCAATTCGCCTAACTCGCCTCGGACGGGTAGATCGATTTGCTGCTTAAAATTTCCTGCCGCAATGTTTTTGACCCCAACCAATAGCTCTTTGATGGGCTTCGTGATGATCAGCGCATTGAAAACGGCTCCCAGGATCACCATCACCCAAATGGAGATAAACACGGCGATCGTCACATCTCTGGTCAGGTGTGAGGAAGTCACAACGGTAGGATTCGGGTTAATGCCAAGCGCCAGTACACCCAGATATTTGCCATCGTGATTCAAAGGAATGAACACATCGGTGACTTCGCCATCGGGCATGATATGCTGCCGCACCATCGGTTCTTCCAAGTTTTCCGCATAGTTATCTGGCAGTTGCATTCGCCGCCGGATAGTGAGAGAGTTCTGCACCTCAGACTCAGAGAAAGGAATGCCGAAGAAGATATTCCCCTCTTCGTCGGCATACAGCATATAGCGGACACTAGAGGTACTGCTGTAAAAACTATGGGAGAAACGGGCAAGTTCAGTGCGGTTGTTTTCGCTGACCAGAGGAATAACGTTCGCCGCCAGCAGCAATCCTAAGTCACGACCGAAGCGCGTATCGTTGAGACGAGCATCCTGCTGAATTGTGTTTACGGCCCAAAAGGTTAACCCACTCATGAGAAGCGAGACGACCAGCGTAGCTGCCGCCATTAAACGGGTCTGGAGTGTGAACTCTGACCACCATCGGGCAATGATGTCTCTCAGCTGATTCAACAGGGCAATCAAGGTTGATCCAAAACTAACACGAACGGTAAATAGCTAGACTTCACTCATTCTTCACCAAATCCCTACATTCTATCAACCCAGCCTCGCCAAAATTTGCCATTACGGTGGTTTTCAGTTGCATAAACCACACTCTAACGTAAAGGCGATCGGTGGTTCGCCCCTACGTCTATGGCTTACCCACTTGAAAATTGCTGTCATTCAGTCTCTACAGAATTCGATGACCAATGTCGCGGCGATAGTACATTCCTTCAAACTGGATGCAGCCGATCGCACTATATGCTTGAGCGATCGCCTCCTTAAAACTCTCTCCAACGGCTGTCACGCCCAACACTCGTCCACCATCCGTGACAAGCTGCTGTTGTTTTATTTTTGTTCCGGCATGAAACACCAGTGCGCCTCTTGATTCGGCTTGTTCAATTCCTCTCAACGGCAGCCCTTTCTTATAGGTTCCTGGATAGCCACCTGCTGCCATCACCACACATGCCGCCGCCCCCGATTTCCAGATCAAGGGAGGCAACTGATCCAGGCGTTGTTGAATACAAGCCATCATCACCATGTCGAGGGGAGTTTCAAGCAAGGGAAGAATGGCTTGAGTTTCTGGATCACCAAACCGACAATTGAACTCAATCACCTTGGGATCACCGGATGGCGTGATCATTAGTCCAGCATAGAGAACGCCCCGGTAGTCAATTTCGCGTTGGCGGAGTGTGGCGATCGCAGGCTCTAAAATGTCCTGCTGAATTCGTTCCATTAAGGCTGGAGGGACGATTGGCGTAGGAGCATAAGCGCCCATTCCACCTGTATTAGCCCCCGTATCGCCGTCTCCAATCTGCTTGTAATCTTGTGCCGGAAGCAACGGGCGAATCGTTAAGCCATCGGTTACGGCTAAAACGGAGGCTTCCTGTCCAGTCAAATATTCCTCAATGACGAGGCGCTGACCCGCCGTGCCAAACTGGCCACCGAAACACGTGTCGATCGCGTCGATCGCCTCTTCTAATGTCATTGCCACCGCGACTCCCTTTCCGGCAGCAAGTCCATCCGCTTTGATGACAATTGGGACACCTTGCACCTTCACATAGGCGATCGCTTCTGCGGCATCTGTGAAGACTTCAGCCTTCGCTGTAGGAATATTCGCGTCCTGCATCAAGGCTTTTGCCCATGCCTTACTTGACTCAATCTGGGCACCGGCTTGAGTTGGGCCGAACACCATCAAGTTTTGCTGTTGCAAATAGTCAGTAATTCCATCGGCTAGAGGGGCTTCCGGACCAATCACCGTTAGCGCAATATTGTTTACCAGTGCAAATCGCCCAATTCCTTCAAAATCGCTGATTGCCAACGCCAAATTCCGGCAACGGGCTAACTTGGCTGTCCCTCCATTTCCAGGAATACAAAAAACTTCCTGCACCCGCGCAGACTGTAGCAGTTTCCATGCGAGGGCATGTTCTCGTCCCCCGCTGCCTACAACCAAAACTCTCACGCTTTATTCACCCTTGCTAGCCTCTTCCTAGCCCGACCCAACACTTGACACCAGACATCACAGGAATTCAACTCATTATGTCATACCACTAAGAGCTTATCCGAAAACCCATTTTGTGGAGTGGGCAATGCCCACTTGTGATACATCAAATGCGATCGAGGGTTTCGGACAGGCTCCAAGGGAAGCGAACTCTATGCGGATAGATGTAACTCCATCATCGCTTTTCAGAAACAAGTTTCAGAGACAAGCCATACTCATTTTAAGCAAATATAAATTCGCCTATCACGGCTAAGCACCGCTTGAGCGCCATTTAATCACCATCGTGAGGGTTGAGAGCGATCGTTTGAATGAGTCTACCCAAAACACAAATTAATGGCTAGTGTAATGCACTTTCGGATTAGGTAGGAACAGTGAGTAAACTTTTAGTAAGAGCGAAGTGAGTTTAACAAGCGTCAGATTGAGGGGTCAGGTCATGAGCGTTTTTATCTGTTTGTGTGAGCGGCAATCTCTTCAAGCCACCAATCAAGCCATCCAGCGATCGTCTCAGGTGGGATCGCGCTGGAGTCATCGGTTGCAGAAGGGACTGCCGATCGTCCTTGTGCTTTTTGTTTCTCTGTTGGGGCATTCTGCGTTGGCGGAGGAACCCGTCATCCAGGATGTACCCCGTCCGCAGCCCGAAGAACCCATTCCCCCGGAGTCGAATCCTTTGGAGTTGACGGAGCCTGATCCCCTGCTGCCAGAATTGGTCGTCGATCGCCCTCTCAGCCCTCAAGAGCGGCGCGTCCTTAGCACTGCTTTAGATGAGTTGAATACTCAAGCTCAAACTGAATTTGAGTCAGGAAATATTCCTGAAGCCCTTGACATCTGGAATCGCGAATTGCGGCTCCGGCGGTTTTTGGGGCCGGACGAAGAAGTGAAATCGCTCAGTCGGGTTGGGGAAGTCGCTTGGCGAGAAAATCAAATCACAGAAGTGCGCGTCATTACTCAGCGGTTACAGCAAATTCAGCAAGAAGCGGAGGCACAATCTCCGACAAACTATGATTTGCTGATGCAGATTGCCCAAGCCTATCAAACGTTACGAGCGAAGGATCAGGGTGTAGCACTCTACGAAAAGCTGTTGGTACAAGCGCAGCAAGAACAAAATGTGGATCAGCAGAAACAGATTCTAGCGGCATTGGGCGAGATGAATATTGCCTGGTTTGACTATCCGGGCGCTGCCTCTGCCTATGAGCGACTGCTAGCACTCGCTGAATCTCAAGGCGATTCAGAGACAGAGATTGAAGCTCTCAGGCAACTCTCGCAAATTTATCAGGATAGTAACCAGCTAGAGCCAGCGATCGCCGCTCAGCAACGCCTGGTGGATCTTTACCAGGATCGCCAAATGTTCGCCGAAATTTCAGCCTTGAAGCAAGCGATCGGGGATGAATATCTGGCGCTGGGTCGTCCTGAACTAGCCGCAACTAGCTATCAGGAAGCGTTTGCCATTGCGCGATCGTCCCAACAGTATGCTTATGCCGCAGATGCCTTACAACGACTGGCAAACCTCTATATTTCTCTGGAGCGATTACCCGATGCATTAGTCGTGTATGAACTTTTGCTAGACGTGAAACAGCAAGCCTATGATACCCTGGGGACGATGAACACTTACGATCAGATTGGGCAAATTCATCGAGCGTTAGGGAATAGCGATCAGGCGATCGAGGCGTTTCGTCAGGCGTTACAGATCGCGCAGCAGCTTGACTATAAAGTGAGCTATTTCACAACTCAAATTCAGGAGTTGGGCGGACAATAAAAGGCATGTTTAGAAGTAGTACGCTAGTAGTCTGTCAACGTTGAAGTGAGGGGTTGGAGGGGTTGGGAGTGGATGGGTCAATGGGTCGATGGGGGAAGCCAAGGCAAGCGGTGTTGGATGTCCACCCATCCACTCATCCACCCATTCCTTTATCATTTCAAGTGTCACGATCGCGATCGTGCTGATTTAAGAGCGGCATATTCGATCGGCAGCGCGAACAAAACCAGTAAATATTCTGGCGTTGAATATGCCGTAGCAAACGATGAGAACAGCAAGGACATTCGTGCATCGGCTTTGATTTCTTACATTGTTAAGGAAATACGATTTTAGGGGCAGGAGCATATCCGAGATAACTATGAGCGGCAGGACGCAACACAAATTCAGAGTAGAAAATCTTTTGAATTTCTAAACTAGGCGATCGTTTTGCTATAGCGTTGTATGCTGCAATCTCTCCTTCTAAACTAAAGTCGCCACTCGTCAAATAGTGATCATAATCATGCACCGCTTGTAGAATAAATCCGTAAATAGGGTTGGGATAAACATCCGAATCATAACTATCCGCAGACACCCAAAGATGATCGCCTTTGATATCAGCAAACATCGCTTCGGCATCGTCATAACGTGCATAATCTGAGAATTGCAGATTTAAGGGTAAGCCTTGAAATTCTGCCATCAACCAATCACACAATGTGGCGATCGTTTCTTCTGCGATTTCAGCAGAATTGCTTTCAAGATAGAGCCTAGCCAACGTTTCTACTTTAGAGGTGGTTTTATCTTTCTGAGCGATTGTCATATTCGGTTCCTTGCCGCTCTCAACTACTTTCAATATTGACAATTCTTCTCAGTTACTTCTTTGAGCTAGCTCATACTTTGAACGTAAAATTCAAGCTAAACTAATCCGCATCCAAGTTAATGTGTGTTTAAGCGGTAACGGGTAACAGGTAACGGGTAACGGGTAACGGGGGTAGGGGCAGACCCACGTGTCTGCCCTCTAAACCAGGGCAACCACGCAGGGATGGCCCCAACTCCACGCAGGGATTGCCCAACTCCACCGCAGGGATTGCCCAACTCACGCAGGATTG
>JAAUSF010000267.1 GCA_012033255.1 Cyanobacteria bacterium RU_5_0 | reverse complement strand
ATAAAATACCTGCGTAGGATGGGCAAAGGCATCCGTGCCCATCCATGATTCTGGCTGACGATGGGCACGGGTAAGACCCTTTGCCCATCCTACGAATTGGTAGATTCTTTGCTGGAAATCTCCTAAATCAGCAGCAAAGTTTTCAAGATTAATACCAGAGTGTCGGATTCTAGAAAGATAGTAGCAAGACTCTGTTTTTCTCTGTAGAAGGTGACACGCTCCCCTCATTGGAGAGTACACAGTGTAATCGCTCAGTAATAGCCCAAGTCCTTAGTAGCTCATAGGGAGTGATAGCCAAGACAGCCTAACTATTTATTTAGACTGCTTATTTAGACTGCCCGCCCAACATGGTTGAAATTCCATAATGAGAATTGCTGGTGCCGAACAATGTTGACTTGACAAACTTGTCAGAATAGTATCGACATACTAAATCCGTTCTCTTCTGAAGCAGAATTTAGATCAATCACAGGAGTTACGTTGAGTGAATGCAGCAGAACAGGCGATCGGGCTTGAAGTCGCTACTAAAATTGCCGCCGTTGTCAATCTCTTCAAGGCTCAGTTTCCTGATGCCCGTGCCGACCTCAAACCGTGGGCGAATGATCCAGGCACACGAGACCTCGTTGATCCAGACTCGATCGACATTGGCTTTCACCTCCCTGGATGGAGCCGACCATTTCAGAGCCGCAGCATTTTGGTACAGATCCGGTTTTATGAAGATCCAGAAGCCGGGGGACGACGGGCGATCGGCATTGAAGCCGCAGGATTTACTCACTTAGGCGAACAATGGCGATTGTCTACGATCGAAAATTGGCAATTTGTTGGAGCCACTCAACCCACAGATGAGATCAAAGAGAAGCTCAAACTCTTCTGCCGTCAAATTTTTGAATTATTCAATGGGCACGTGTAATTTATAGATAAGTAATCAGACAGATCATCCTTGACTGATGGATCGGTTAATCGCACTCACGGAGTGAAACATCGTAGGTGACAATAGAACTGAAACTGGTATTTCTACTGTGCCTTGAGTTCCACTCCTCCGATTCGCAACAGTCCTGATGCGTCCGATATAGGCGGTTCGTTTCAACTCCCCCGATCGCCTCTGCAAGACGCTCATTTCAATCGTGCCCGTGCCAGCCTGAAGCAAGCGATCAGCCGCCATTCGCACCGAATCCGATCGCGCAAACGAGATGCCGCTACGGTTGAGGTGCAGGCAGCACTGAAACGAGATCTCGATCGCCTCTCTGCCACGTTGGATAAGCTGAATCGCGGCTTGATCCGGATTGCGGTGTTTGGGCTGGTGAGTCGAGGTAAATCGACTGTTATCAATGCCTTACTTGGACAGAAAATTCTGCAAACGGGACCTCTGCATGGCGTGACGCAGTATCCACGCTCAGTGTATTGGTCAGCCCCCAATGGACAGGTGCAAGTTGAGTTAATTGATACACCGGGGTTGGATGAAATCGGTGGAGAACCACGGGCACGAATGGCGCGAGACGTTGCCGATCAGTCTGATTTAATTTTGTTCGTGATTGCAGGAGATATTACCCGGACAGAATATCTGGCACTCAAAGAGTTACAGGCTGCCTGTAAGCCTCTGATCGTGGTGTTCAACAAAATTGATCTCTACCCGGATCACGATCGATTAACCATTTACCGGAAACTACAAACTTTATTTGCAAGTAACGGCGATCGCACAGGTTCCTTTACTCCTGACGATATTGTGCTGGTTGCGGCAGAACCCGCTCCGCTAGAAGTGCGTGTGGAATGGGCAGACGGACAGGTCACGCATGAGTGGGAATCACCGCCTCCCCAAATTAATGCACTCAAGCAAAAGCTCCTTGATCTCCTTAACCGAGAAGGGAAATCTTTATTGGCGTTGAATGCCTTGAGGCAGGCAGAAGCAGTGGAAACGGCGATCGCGCACAAAACCCTCAAACTCCATCACAAGGAAGCTGAAGATCTGATCTGGCAGTTCGCACAGTGGAAATCTTTGGCGATTGCCGCCAATCCGATCGCTGTCCTTGATGTATTGGGTGGAGCCACAACCGACTTGGTGATGATTCGTTCTCTCGCTCGGTTATATGGTCTACCAATGACTCGGTATGAGGCAGGCAAACTGTTGAAATCCATTTTGATCAGTTCAGGTGGGCTGTTGCTTGGAGAAGTGGGCAGCAGTCTGCTCCTCGGTTTTGGCAAAAGTGCGGCTGCCGTCACGTCGATTTTTGATAGTGCCTCTGGGATACTGGCATACGGAACTACGGCGATCGCCCAAGCCAGTCTCGCAGGTTACGGTTCCTACCGAATCGGCAAAGCCGCACAAACGTATCTTGAAAATGGCTGTACTTGGGGACCGCAAGGCGCAACCACAGTTATTCAAGACATCCTTGAACAAGTAGACGCTGATACGATCGTCTATCGGCTGAGAAGGGAGTTGGAAACCGATCGAAAGTAGCCTTATCTGATTTATTAAGTTTGCTGAATTTGAAAATTAAATCAAAAAATAGTAAAATAAGATACAGAAAGAAAATGAAATCCGTTCATCTTCTCTGGTGTTTTGATCCACGAGTCAAATTGGAGATGCTAATTTCCAGTTTAGAGATGCCAAAGAGACGGAAGTAGGGACTTTACCCGAAGGAACGCACTTTTTTTACTGCATAGCATATCAAAACGACGTGTTCAGGAGCCAGTTAGTATGCAACTCTCATATCGTGGCGTTCACTATCACTATCAGCCCACTCCCGTAGACCTTGTTGACAGTGGCATATCCGGTCGATATCGGGGTCAGAAGGTCAACTTCACCTATCCTAGACATGTTCCACTTCCACAACCTGTTGTAGAACTGACCTATCGGGGTGTGACTTATCGGACGACAGCATCAGGGGGTGTAGAACCTGTTGCTCTTACCGATCGCAATACCGTTTCGGTGGGACAAACTGTTCCGCTGCCGCTCGCCTCCCAGGTTCGACGGCTGACTAATAACGGTGTAATTGAAGTTCACCGTCAGAATATTCAACGACGCTTACAGCATCGAATTGAAGTGGCGAAAACCAACGGAGATGAAAGTCTACTCCGCCAGCTTGAACACGAAATGCAGCTATTTATTTAACCTGCATCTAAAAGGGTTTGACTTCTCCCTGGCTTGAAAGCACAGGGATTCTCAAAGGATGTTACGAAGCGGGTTGAAACCGCGCTTCTCCACGCTTCCTTTTCGAGTACCAAATGTTGAATCTGGTTGGCAGAGTCAAAACT
>JAAUSF010000025.1 GCA_012033255.1 Cyanobacteria bacterium RU_5_0 | reverse complement strand
AACGCGGAGGTGATTCGCCAATTAAAATGTCATCGTGCCTCGACAAGTTTTAGTACACCGTAGACCCATCAGCCTCCCGGCTCAAACCTGATGACGCACCCCTGATCTAACCGCGTGTCGGGTAACACCCCCTCCACCCCCTTCTTACAAATGATTTAGGGCTGCTATAGCCATCCGAATCCCAATGCTGCTAGGTAGGTGAACCTAATTAATTGTGAGGTGGGTGTCTCACCCGCCCGAACGGGCAAGATGCCTATCCCACAAAATGTGTAATTAACTCTGTCTGACTACTTACTAAGAGCATAAATGCTTGTTCTAAAGATGCTCAACTTATTTTTACAAGCTGCCTAAGGGGTTCATCAACGTAGCTGAGAATTTTTTCAATGCGGTTTTCCCAGGAAAATTGCTGCACAAAATCGATCGTGTTGATGTACCCTTCTAGTTTTCTAGGATGGGTTTCAAGGACTCGTTGAATACATTCGGCTAGCTTCACTGGATTATCAGGTTCACACCAGCCTGAAACAACATTGAAGGGTTTAAATTCCATTAATGGGGCAATTTCGGTGGCAACGATCGGCGTTCCAGATGCCATGTAATCAAAAAATTTTAAGGGTGAAGTGAACGTAGAGGCTATACCAGAGCAATGTGGATGCACTAAGATATCAGCAGCCTGTAACAAGCTTGCTAACTGTTCATGCAGTACATAACCTAAAAACTTGACATTTCCAAGCTGTTTGTCAGCCGCTAATTGCTCATAGGCGTTGACCTGATTTGCATCTCCTCCAGCAAAGACAAATTGCACAAAGGGTAATTCTTTAGCTACATCCATCATTAAATCTACGCCCTTAAATGAATGTAATGCTCCTGAATAAACAACTAGATGCGAACGCCAATTTGCTAACAGTTTTTCGCGCCATAGTTTAGCGGGTTGAGGATAGCGAATCAGAAACGATCGATTGAATCCATTGTGCAGTTTAATTACTTTTCCAGATGGCATTCCATTTTGAATCATGTCTTCTCTAACAGTGTCCGCTACAGTGACAGCAATTTGGAAAAGGGGATGATTAACAATGTTTGGTTCAAATTGTTTTTGCTCATAATGATGATGTTCATAAATCGCTGGAATGCCATATTTAATTGCTGCTTTGATAAAATTCCAATCTCGCGTATGCACAAGTTGAGTGACTGGGCGAAGATGAATTGGGAAATAGTATTTTGACACTACTGTACTAGGGTTGAACCACCTGTTGAGCGATCGATTATCCAGTGTGAATACAGGCAACGCAGAGACTTTTAATTTCTCTTGCATATTGTAGAATTTTGCCAATGATTCGTCTGGATTATTCGGATGAAAAGGAGCTAGCCATTCGATCGGATTGAACCCATTTTTGGCTTTTCTTAGGTAGGTCAGTACAGTGGAATACCCCAAATTGGCGGCTGCATTCGCACAGTTTACAACTTGGACGAGATCGGCTCTCGGTAGAGGAAGGGTATGGCGAGTGAAAAAAAGATAGTGCTTCATCCCCCACAATCAATTAATTATTAACAAACAAAACGATCGGTTTACAAATCATCTACACCTAATATTTCAGAGGAATGGTGATCCAAAGAATTCTCTTGTTCATCGTCCAACTCATAGATTGTTTGAGTGATGAACGGCAGATAAGCTCCCCGTAAACCGCGTCGAATGCGTTCTGGAGTGCCTGGAAACAGCACAAACAAGGGGCGTGTGTCTTCGGCTCCTTCACTGAGAATATGCTGGTGACGACTCGGCATCAACCATTCATAGCCTTTTGCCAGCCAGACTTGGGTTTGTCGCCAACGACTGAGCAAATCGGAGAAATCTTCATGAGGGCGATGAATAAACACAAAGATCTCTACACCCGTTTTGATTTTCCATTCAGGATCGCACATCAAAATCGCCACATCACAAGGCAACCGCAGCACTTCACCGGATGCAATGCTGGATTCACCAGATGTTTTTGCTGAGACGGAGCCACGACTGCGAATCACAGGCAGGGGAATGGTGATCACGCTCTCATTAGGACGACGCATACTGGGAATCATCTCCAGATAGGGTCGATATTGCTTGAGAAGAGCGATCGCCCCCATGTGATCGCTACAATCGGCTAACACCTCTTCATAGTGTGCCTGCTTAGTCATAGTTCAGCGATCGTGTCCTACTTAATCGCATCCATAATACTGAAGATCGGCAGGTACATTGCCACCAGGATCGATCCCACCATGCCCCCTAACACCAAAATCATGATCGGCTCCATGATGCTTGTGAGGGCTTTAACAGCTTGCTCTACCTCGTCTTCATAGAAATCGGCAACCTTCATCAGCATCGTATCGATTTCACCTGTTTCTTCCCCAATACTGATCATCTGGATTGCCATAATCGGAAAAACTTTCTCCCGTTGCAACGCCAAACTGATCATGCCTCCCGTCTGAACTTCTTTTCGTGCCTCATCTATGGCATTTGAAATCACTTGGTTGCCAGCCGTATCTCGCACAATCTCCAGAGCAGTCAAAATAGGGACACCTGACCGAGACAGCGCACCAAACGTTCGACAGAAGCGAGCCGTTGCTGTCTTTTGAACCAAATCACCAAATAGAGGCATTTTCAGGAACAATCGATCCATCGTTTCACGCCCAACCTTGGTTTTGTAGTATTGCCGATAAGCAAAAACCAGAACGACTGTTACAGCGATGATCACGAGAATATTCAAACCCGGCAGTTGTTCAGGCCCCCGCAGGAATGCACTAATACCCATCATGAAGGCTGTGAATACTGGTAACTCAGCATCCAAAGACTCAAAGATATCTGCAAAGATGGGCAGCAGGAAGAGGGTCATGCCCAAGAAAACGGTGATGGCGATGAAACCAACAGCAACAGGATAAGTCATGGCTGACTTGATCTGGTTCTGGAGCCGAGCCACATCTTCTAGCAGCTTTGCCAGACGGTTCATTACTTCGTCGAGTACCCCACCAATCTCACCTGCCTGCACCATGCTGACATAAAGATTATCGAAGCAGTGGGGATGTTTTCGCATCGAATCTGAGAGGTTTGTTCCCTGCTGTACGTCAGAGCTAACCTCCTGGAGGGCTTTCTTCAATTTTGGGTTGGGACACTGCTCAGATAGAATCCCTAGACCTCTGACCATAGCTACCCCAGCGTTGATCAGGACTGCGAATTGGCGCGAAAAGACAGCTTTATCTTTGACCGTCACACTTGTCAGTACATGCTGAATTTCCTTCAGATCCAGGGAGTTGAGTGTTTCTATCAGCCCCCGATCTTCAGTTAACTCCTGAACAAACAACCCCCGTTCTCGTAAACTGGTGCGGGCTTCCGATGGAGTGTCGGCAGTAATTTTCTCCCTTCTCAGATTTCCTTTGGTATCCCTGGCTCGAACAACGTAGGTAGGCATAGCTTAAACCCTTTGCAACGAGGGAAGACTGGGTTGATTCAGCCTTCTGTTTCTTGAATTTTGGCTTAAAGATAGGGACTGTCGATCGCACTAAATCGGTTCATCCTAGCCCAATTCAGACCGATCGACCTCATGAGTCTGTCAACGTTAGAGTGAGGGGTCAATGGAGGAGTGGATGAGTAGACATTGACATACTACTAGTGATGGGCAGTGGCTCTTCCGGCGGTGGTTGGCGGGACTGCACCTCCAATCAAACGTTGCAGTTCGTCAGGTTTAGAAGTCTTAGACATTGCCGATTCAAAGGAGATCGTGCCTGCTTTGTAAAGGTCAGCCAGTACTTTTTCTAGAGTTTGCATTCCCAACTTACCGCCAGTCTGAATCATGGAGTAAATCTGAGCGGTTTTACCTTCACGAATCAGGTTGGCGATCGCCGGAGTCACAATCATAATTTCCTGTGCCATCACCCGACCGAACTCACCTGGCTTAGGATTCTTACGAGGAACTAGCGTTTGGCTGAACACCGCAACGAGAGAGTTAGACAATTGCACCCGAATCTGGGTTTGCCGTTCGGAGGGGAACACGTCGATCATCCGGTCAACCGTTTGGGCAGCAGAACTCGTGTGCAATGTGCCAAAGACTAAGTGACCTGTTTCGGCGGCGGAAATGGCAAGCGAAATAGTTTCCAAGTCCCGCATTTCACCCACGAGGATAATATCAGGATCTTCCCGGAGAGCCGCTCTCAGGGCATTAGCAAAGCTCTTGGTATCTTCACCCAATTGGCGTTGGTGGATCAGGCTCTTGATGGGTTCATAGACGAATTCGATCGGGTCTTCTACCGTCAAAATATGCTCAGCACGAGTGCGGTTGATCAAATCAATCATAGCGGCAAGAGTTGTCGTCTTACCTGAACCCGTCGGCCCCGTCACCAGAATCAATCCTCTGGGCTTCTCAGACATTTCCCGCACCACATCCGGTAGACCCAATTTCTCAAAGTTGGGAATTTTGGAACTGAGGGCACGTAAGCAAGCCGCATAGGTTCCTCGGTCTTTGTATACATTCACCCGGAATCGAGCTAACCCCTTGACTCCATAGGAGCAATCTAACTCCCAGGTTTGTTCCAGGTTTTTGCGCTGAGTGTTGTTCAGCATACTGAAGATGAGTCGTTGACACTGATCGGCTGTCATTGGCTCGTCACCAATGGGGGTCAAACGACCACTGATGCGGAAGTAGGGTGGTAAGCCTGCGGACAGGTGCAAATCCGAACCACCCATCTCGATCAGTTGTTCCATCAAGTCTTCGATCATCAACTCCATGTCGTGTTTCTCCCTGTAAATGACGCTTGAACAAGTTGCACGTTTGAGCAGAGATTTTAGATTTTAGATTGCAAGGGTTTTGCTTATGTCTCACTGATGCCTTAATCCAAAATCGTAAATCCAAAATCCAAAATTGTTTAGTCTTGGAATCGAGGCGTTGTACAGTAGGGGCAGTCTAGCCACTCTTGCTTTAAGCCTGCGCTACAGCAACGGCAGGTAAGGGACGTTTTGCGTTTGGCTTTTAATTCAGATTCCAAGCCAGAATCGGTGAACGTGACCCGTTCGACTTCTTCCAAGGTGGTTCCGCCTTGACGAACCAGATTGAGGCTGTATGCCAGTAGGGTTTTCATGCCCTCTTCGACCGCCGCTTCTTTGATCCGTTCGGTGGGTGCGCCTTCGGTGATTAGAGCTTGGAGTCGTTCGGTGACGCGCATCACTTCATAGACCCCGCACCGTCCTTTGTAGCCCACACCCTTGCAAGTTGGACAGAGGATGTTTTCTTCACGGGCTTGGTTCACTTCGTCGAGAGAAAGCATGTTGGCTTTGTAGAAGATGACATCATCTTCTCTGGATGCCGACAGCCCGAAACGAGCGAGTTCATCTGATGTGGGGTTGTAGGGAATCCGGCAATCGGAGCAGACTCGACGCATAAGACGCTGAGCTAAAACGCCAATCAGAGAGCTAGATACCATGAAGGATTCAACGCCCATTTCTTCGAGTCGAGCGATCGCGCTGGCAGCATCATTCGTGTGCAAGGTGGTTAATACGAGGTGTCCGGTGAGGGCGGCTTCGATCGCCGTTTTTGCCGTTTCCCGATCTCGCGTCTCACCTACCAGAATCACGTCGGGGTCTTGCCGGAGGAAGGCTCTCAGGATAGAGGCGAAATCCATGCCCTTTTCCCGGATCACTTGCACCTGGGTTAACCCAGGGAGGGAGTATTCGATCGGGTCTTCTGCTGTACTGATATTGACTCCTGGATCATTGCGTTCCGCCAAAGCCGAATAGAGCGTCGTAGTTTTACCCGATCCTGTTGGACCTGTCACCAGGATCAAACCAAAGGGACGGGACACCATATCCTTGACGATTCGCAGAGTCTCTGGCTCAGTAATCAGCTTATCTAAGCCTAATTGAGTTGCGGAGTTGTCCAGAATCCGCAGTACGACTTTTTCACCATAGCGACTCGGCAGCGTGTTTACCCGGAAGTCTACTTTGCGACCGTCGAACAAGCGGCGAATCCGTCCGTCTTGAGGGACTCGTCGTTCGGCAATGTCCAGGTTCGCCATGATTTTGAAACGGGCAGTCAGAGCGGGAATAATTTTTTTGGGGAGGGAGTCTAACCCTTGACGCAGTACGCCGTCTTTGCGGAAGCGAACCCGGAGTGATTCTTCTTGAGGTTCAATGTGAATGTCGGAAATGCCATCCTGCAACGCTTTAGCCAGGATCTTGTTAGCGAGGGCGACGATCGGCGCAGCTTCTGGATCTTGTAGGGCTGTATCCAGATTAGATTCCGCATCATCATCGACGGTTTCTACCAGTTCCAGGTAGTCAAGACTTTCAATGTCGTTCTTGATATCTACCTTTGCCTGGAAATCCAGCATCTTCTGCCGTTCGACCTGTTCATCCAGATATTGGGAGATGATACGCTGATAATCTTCTGCCGTGATCACCATCCGTTGCAGCGACAAGCCCTGCGGTCGAAGAATTCGGTTTAAATCGTCCTGTGCCGCTAAGTCGTCGGGGTCTACCATTGCCACCAGCAGGAAGGGCAGATCAGATTCGCTGCGGGAGAGGGGAATCAGGCGATAGCGACGGCAAAGATCAATGGGAATCAGGGTTTCGATGAGTTGACTCAACTGATTGGTGTTGATCTGGCTGATTTCCGGATCAAGGGACTCGACCCCGTAAAGAATTTTGAGTTCAAAAAGCTGCTGTTTCTTATACTGGCGCAGCAGGTCTGGTGGAAGTTGTTGACCTGTGATCGTCGCCAGAACATCGGTGAGGGGTCTACCTGACTTCCGACTTTCCACCAAGGCTTGCTGCATCTGTTCGGTGCTAACGATGCCAGCTTGAACCAGCTTGTTGCCGAAGGGAGAAAAGTGGTGTTGGACGACAAGGGCGCGTCGCTGTGACGAGGAGTTAGCCATAGCTGATGCAGAAAGTTTTCTTACAGAATAAGTGTTCCCAGATCTCTTTGCCAAAGTTACTCATCGGCAAGCGAAGTCGGGGCTGATCATGTGGCAGCCCTGATTCCAGTTAGCCGATCGACTCTGGACACATGCAATCGGTACGATCGCTTTAACGATACGAATACTCCACGAATAAGGATTTTGGCATGAGCACAACTAGGATATTACTGCCTGGTGCCAGGATAGCGGATGGCGATCGAAGCCCCATCCCTGTGTTCAGCATCATAGTCCCTCATTCAAGGAAAGCCCCCCGTGAAAGCACCTTCTCTATAATCTATGCACTATAGCTGCTCTGATGGTTAGGCTTGTATTGGAGTGGTCACGGATACGGGCGGCTTCTCGAAGAGTAACCGCAGCCACTCAAATTAAGGACTGCCTACGCAGATTATCAAATCCCTGAGTGCTGGTTAGTTCGCGAAAACACACTCGCTTGGAGCAACTGTGAAAAATTGCAGAACTAGGCTCAGGCGAAATTTTATGAGTTATATCCCACTATAAGCTATGCCAGAAATCACCTCCAAAATCAATGAGGTTCGGTGAAATTCGCTATATTTTCTGGTAGCGAAATGACCAAACGCTAGATACCCGTTATTCTAGGGTGTAAATTACATTACTCAACTCTTTAGTGCTATGCTTTCACGAATTGTGCGTCCGATGGTTCGCACCCAGATTCGGTTATTGGCGAATACCCAAGCCACCCGATCGACTCTTGTCGCAACAATTGCTCAATGGCTCAGTTTTTTGGGTGTGCAAGCAAAAGTAACTGAACTGGATGCCCAGTCGAACCAGATTCGGGTTTCTTTAACGGTAGGGAAGCCGGAAGCCTGTGACGATCGCGATTGGAAACAAATCCTCTACAACATTGACCAAGCCAAAGAAAGTACAGACTTATCTCAGCTTACCCCTGAGCTAACTCCCCATCAGGAGCGCAAGGTGCAACGGCTGCTAGCCTATGTCATTCAGATTGGTGATCCGGGCAACCCTGTAGATTGGGATGAACTCCAGCCTCAACTGCAATCCCTGGGCTTTAATGGAGAGATGTTATTGGGAGTTAAGGCGGCTCTGAAGGTGCCTCAGTCGCTCGATCATCTGATGGATGGACTGGATGCAGAAGTAGCCGCGATCGCCCTTTCTAAAGCCGTTGGGATTGCATTGCTCGATCGACGGGTTAACCCTCTGGAAGATAAGGCATTGTCGGCACTCCTGGAGGCAATGAAACAGCCTGCTGGAGGATGAAACACGCAGGTCAGGCTCGATCGCGGTTTCAAACAAGGTTAGAAGGTAATGAGTTGAAGGAAGAGGCTAAGACTATCATTTCGCGGCTTACTTGAGATAAATCAACAGGTTTAAGCCAGGAATCGTGCGCGAGAGTGTCCAGATCAGGAGGGCGAAGTAGAGGATACCGATGCTCCATTGATACCAGACAAGCGCAGTGATTAGTCCGGGCATATGTTCATCGCGGAGGCGGATGTCATTGAAGCCCACTCGCAGGAGATTGTTGAGGCTGAAGTCGAAATAGTTGAGCCAACCCCAGCGACGTTCCCAGAGGATAGGGGTGTAGCGTTCGCGGAAGGCTGGGTTAAGGGGAATATTGGGCAGTCTGCCGATTAAAAACCGCAGTTGGCGCATACTGCCGTCTTCCACGAAGTAGCTCACATCCATCAGATCGTGATAGCGTCCATGCCAATAGATGAGTCCTAGGAGCAGGACAGGAATCGGGATGATGACAAATCCTAGACAGGCGAGGGTGAGCCACGGGTGTTCAGCCGTGCGAAAAATAGCAGCAAGTCCGAGGGTGGTAATTAGGCTGAAACCGCCAAGTAGCCAGAGGATTTCTTCGAGAGTGGGGACGATCGCCTGTGGATGCCATTTGCGAAACCGATCGACTAACCAGAACAGCACTCCAAAATGGGCGATCGCGACCATCCCGACGCCGAATACTAGCCAAAAGCTGCTACCATCACGAGTCAGCAGCAATAATGTGCTGAGTCCGATCCAATTTAATCCGTCTAGGAGCCAACTAATCGGGGTGAGGGGGGCCTCGGCAACGACGCGATCGCGCACTTTCACATACGTCGCCAAGTCAATTTCTTCAAGTTTCAGGAGATCGTTGAGGCTGCGGAAGGGTTGCTGAATCCGCACTTCCATGATCCGATTGATCTGGGCAGTGGAAAAGCCAGCTTTGCGAAGTTGCCCGGAGGTTGCTGTGTTCAGGTCAGTGCCCAAAAGCCGTTGGTGTAAATCGCGGAGGCGGAGTTTTTCGGTCGTGTATTCGATTTGATTCGCATCTGAAATTTGTTGGAGCAAGCGAAAGTTTTGCACGAGGTTTCGCAAGAGAGCTTCGTTACCCTGAAGTGTCGGGACTGAAAGAACCCGTCCGATCTGCCGTGGATCGCCCAAGATTGTGGCTTTCTTGGGGTCAAATTGCAAGTCAGGGACGTTGAGGTAGGCGCTACGAGCAAAGCTAGCATCGCCAAAGTCTGCTTGAGTGAGAATGCTAGCTCCGCGCAGGTTCACTGATTGGTTGAATCGAGCTTGCCGGAAACTGGCAATTTTTTCAAAGGTTGTTTCAGTTAGAAATAGCGATTGAGTGAAATTGTCGCGATCGAAAATTGCCTTTTCGCTCCAGCGCGTTTGAGCAAAATCAGCGTTGTTACACCATTGCACTCGGCTGAAATTCGCCGTTTGTTGAAACGTTGCCTGATGAAAACTTGCTGTTGCCTGAAATTCGCTACTCTGAAAATTGACACTGCCTTGGAATTGAGTTTGATTGTAGCGAGCGCGATCGAAAAAAATAGTACTGCGGAATCGGGCTTCGCGTTGAAAAGTCGCATTTGTAAAGCTGGCTGACTGTCCAAATCGAGCTTCTGACCAATCCGTATCTTGAATAAATGTTGCGCCTTGTGCGTCTACCCGCCCTAAAAAGAAAGTATTTGTGAAATTAACAAATCCTTCAAATCGGGTTTGCATGAGTGTCACGGTTCCCCGCAAAACAGTGATTTGCAAAGATGTGGGCTGACTCTGGATCAGAAGCGATCGCGATAATTGACTCAGTTGCGACAAACGCCGACGATCGCGTTGTAATTGAGCTTGTTCAGCCTCATCAAAGATGGGTAATGATTGCCCATACAACGATGTTCGTAAGCCCAAATCGTTGACTGTGAGTTCGCCTCGAATCAGGGAGTAACTGAAATCTAATCCAAGGGGCGTTGACGATCGCTGCAATTGGGCCTGGATCAATCGATAAAACTGATCGCGAAATTCAGCATTTTCGAGTCGCAAATCAATCACCAATCGTCGCAAATCCAACGCCGTTGCACCGTCTTGTTGGATCGGCGATTTCAGCCGCTCTTGCAAGAGTTCTAGGGTCAGAGGGATGCGATCGGGCGAGGGGGCTGCCCAAGTTGATGGCGGTAGAGCAATTGCGATCCACAGCAGCCAAACGCAAATTAGAATCCGACCAATTATGCCAATCAGGGGAACACCTCATGCAAGATCTATTTGAGATTATTCTCCTACGATTGCTTATAGAAATAGGGAAAAGTTCTGCTTCAGGAATATACTTCGTTGCCTGTCTGAAGATGGCTCTACAGAGTTTAATGTGGCTACCCTTTTGACTATGCTTTTGAAAGCCAAACTGTTTCAAAATTTCAATAACTTCAGCACCCGAATAATCTCCTGAGTTTAGACATCAATGGCGGCAGTTAAAATAGGATGTATCGATCGAGCTTTTTCCAGTTGAATCGCCGTTTACGCTAGAGGATGCGCTGAATCTAGTGTTTTGTCAAGCCAGATTTGATGGGTAATGAGGGGGTGGGGGCGTTGCCCCACGCAGGGGTTTCACCTCTGCACCCCGCAAAACAAAAATGACAGACTACTAGATTATTGGCATGAGTAGAAAGAGTACTCGCGTGGGTACTATCGGCAGCAGGCTGAATACTACATAGTAAAGAGAGTGAAACGCAAGTTCGCTAATCGGTTGAAGTAGTTTTCTCTAATGGTGAAAGGGTACACACCACAAACGCTGCTCGATTCATGCCTGCGATCGAGCAGTTTTTTTTCGTATTGTGGTCTATTTAGGAATCACTCTCTTCATTCCACAACCGCTCTAACTGATAACGCCATGCACCCAAAACCTCACTGCGTTGTTGTGCGTCCAAATTCATCCCGCCCATGACACCCTCTTCGTAGAACCGCTCCAAGGTTTGCATTGTGGTTTCTAGAGATTGTCCCTGTTGTTTAGCAGCGCGAATAATTTGGCGAATTTGGCTTTCTGCAAGTTTGCCGAAACTGTCAGATAGCCCACGTTGTTGTAAGGCGACAAGACGAACGATCGCCTCTCGAAAATCCTCTGGTGTCAGGTTCTCTCGGCTATGCTGAAAGACTCCCCAGAGTAAGTTTTGAAAGAAAGCATAACGAGTTTCCTGAGTTTCATCAAAATTGGCTTCTAGAAGTTGCTGCATGAATGGAGCCGCATCTTGCATTGGAGCGATCGTAACGAGTGATCGCAGCCATGATCGATCGTCTGACAACAGCACTAATAGTCGTAGATTTTCGATTTCTACCTGCCAGGATTCAGGTTCATGTGCTTGTACTGCATCGCCAAATAGGGATATCAGTCCAGTGGTAATTTCTTGCGGAGTCATGCTGTAATCCGTTTCACCCCATGCAACAAATTAGAGCCGTATGCGTCTCTAGTAACACTTATCACGAGCTTAGCACCATAAAGGATCTATTCAAAATGCTGATCAACATTAGGTGCCCAGGTATAAAATTTTGCGATTTAATGGTTTAAAGATTATCAGTATTCACGGGTTAAGGGGATATTTTAAGAATACAGAACGTTTGATCCGTTTCAAACATTTTCTAAGAGTGCTTCTATCAGCTATCTGTACTACTTATATCTGAGGATTACAAACATTGAGGTGCCCAAAACAAATTCGTTATTGGTTACAATTCATCACTGCGTTGTTGATTGTGATTGGGATCGCTGGAGGAGTCGGGAATTTCAGTCATGCTAATACAGCGATCGCTCAGACTGCTCAGATTAATGACAATCAAACTGAATCCACTGGAGATTTTGTTCAAGACAGGTTAAACGGCTCACTCTGCCCCAATCAACTTGGATCTGTGCTCGATCGCATTGTCGAGAATCCTGTGTTCGCGGAAGGTCGATGGGGAATTTTAGTGGAACCGTTATCTTCTAGAGAAACCCTCTATAGCTACAAAGCCAATGATCTACTAATTCCAGCCTCCAATGTCAAATTGTTGACGACCGCTGCTGCCCTTCAGCTTAACTCTGATGATTCAGATAATCGATCGGCTCTCGAATCTTGGATTGAGACAATCAATCGTTACAGTGACAACGACTATGCCGATGCTCTACTCGATCAAATTGGCGGTACAGATGTTGTTAAGGAGGCTCTATCCTTACTGGGAGTTGATCCAGATAGCTATCAACAGGTCGATGGATCGGGGTTGTCGCGCAATAATTTGGCAGAACCGCTCACGTTCGTTGCGCTTCTGAAAGCAATGCGTTTTGCACAGGGAAATGAGATATTCTACAATTCTCTAGCGGTTGCCGGAGTGAGTGGCACATTAGAGGGACGGTTTCAGGGAACTTCCGTAGAAGGCAGGGTACACGCTAAAACGGGCACTCTGAGCGGCGTCAGGGCATTATCTGGCTACTTAGAAAATCCTGACTATGGAACGATCGTCTTCAGCATTATGATCAATCAACCAGGACAATATGGTCAGTTTATGGTGCAAACGATCGACCAAATTGTTTTGCAACTCGCACGATTATCCCCTTGTGACTAAACGGGTGGCGTATTTTGAAGCGCGTTGAGTAGAAGATGCGGTGGTGAGAGTCCAAGCGATTGCCAATGCAGAAGTTACTAAACCCAATAGCGTTGTTTGGAGATGCCAGTAACCTCGGCTACTAACACTGAGACATCATCTAGCAGAGCCGCCGCAATATCAACCCTATAGTTTGGATCATTACTAATTGCCTTCACAACATCTTCCAAATCAGCATTTCCATACCTAGCTCCTAGTCCATTAACCGCACATTCAATCTGTCTCGCACCACAGTTAAGAGCCGCGATCGAATTCTCTAGAGCCAATCCCAAATCATTATGACAGTGAACAGATAGAATCACTTGACTAATGTTAGGCACTCGGTTCATGACCATCGAAATTAGCTCTGAAAATTCATCAGTAGAAGATGTGCCGAGACTATCAGGAATTGTCACAGTTGTAGCACCACTGTTGATCGCTGTTTCGATCGCTCTACACAAAAAGTCAGGTTCACTTCTACAGGCATCAAAAGCTGACCATTCTACATCTCCGCAATAGTTTCTAGCCAGTGAAATACTATCTTGAATAACTTCCAATGTTTGCGAAGCATCTAGTTCAGACGGATGATTTAGATTGATTGGGGTGAAAACATTGATCCTTCCTCGCGCCGCAGGCCGAATTGCCAAAGCAACATCAATAATTTCATCCGCCTTAGAATTAGCTAACCCGCAAATAATTGACTCTTTGACTTGCTTTGAAACCATGAAGAGATCGTCAAAGTCTTTCCGGAAAATTCCTGGATATCCGACTTCAATCACATCCACTCGCATTTCTTCAAGCAGCTTGGCAATACTGATTTTCTGATAAATATCTATTTTGACATCAGGCATTAGTTCACCATCTCGCATGGTGGTGTCAAAAATAATCACTTTGGGCTTCGAGGGATCTGGCAGCATCAGACGTTCCTCACTGGCTTCAAGAGCAAACAAATAGCTTGCATTTTGTTTTGTCTGTTCATGGCTTTTGACCTCAAATCAATCAACATTATGTCTTGCTTGCCAATCACTTTTTAGAATACCGTATTGTTCAATACTCATCTAGATTAAATTCAACAGTATCGAGTGAATATTTAACAGCAGGTTGATCACCATAGGTGCATCGAGTTTCAGTGAAATATCGCTCGAATCTTAAGCCTGTTTTTTGCATAACTCGAATCGATGCGGTATTCGCGACTAACGCAGTAGCCGTGATTCGTTGAGTGTTTAGCTCACAAAAACCTTTCCGAACCAATGCGCGTGATCCTTCTGTGGCATATCCCTTTCCCCAGGCTAATTTTTTTAACCGATATCCTAATTCAACTTCGCAGGGGTCATCAAATGCGGGACTTTCTAATCCAGGTCTGAGATGAAACCAACCAATAAATTGATTGCTAGATTTTTCGATCGCCACCCAAAACCCGTAACTCTCATACATTTCGTAGCACTTGAGCATCTTAGGCAAAACCATTTCTTGAATCATGTCATAGGGAGTCGGTTGACCATCCCTGGTTGCAAATTTGGCTACATCAGGATCACTGTCCAACTCAAACAGATGATCACTATCTGATTCAGTAAGTCGGCGGAGAATGAGGCGATCGGTTTCCAAAAAGATATTCATAAGCTGTTCACCTTCAGGCTCAAAACACCTAACACAATCTTGGGACTAAATAGAGCGACAGGAGATTTGATCATATGCGCGACTTCTATAAACGTTCGGTATACCTGAGGCTGATTTATTGAGAATTGAACGACCCGATCCATGTAGCGATGCATGAAACGAGTCATTCGCCCCGGTTGCCCACCTTCGGTTGTTTCCCAGCGAAAATCTTCGCCTGTTGCCATTAGCCAGGGGGTTTCTAGAACCTGAGCCAATTGTTTCTGAAATCGTTGAGATAAACCTGTGACATCCTCTCTACACCGGAATTGCTGATGCAAACACCGATCGAGGATCTGAGCGCCCAGAGCTGCCGTGGTCATGCCCTGACCATACACCGGATTGAAAGCGCAAACTGAATCCCCGATCGCCACAATTCCTTGCGGCAGTCTGGCAAGCGTTTCATAGTGCTGCCAACAATTTTCAGTACGCCGATAACCGTAGACCGGAGAAAGCGGTTTAGCTTCTTTAATCACGTCATACAGAATTGGATTCCGTAAGCTGCGAACAAACTCTAGAAAACCGGCTTCCTCTGTCGGCGGATAGTCGCCGCCAACCCCGGATACGGTGAGTGCCCAGCGATTCCCCTCCACTGGAACAATCACGCCCCCTCGTCGTTCATGCGGAGGTTTAGACATGATCACCATCGCTTTCCAATCTGCTTGAAATCCTTCCGGGCGCTCATACCAGCGAGTACTGTAACCCAGGAACGAATTAATCACCGTTTTGGTGGGAGATGAATAGCCAAGTGCTGTCAACCACTGCGGGAGTAACGAGTTGCGTCCACTGGCATCCACAACTAGATCGGCAGCTAAGGCGTCTGATTGATTGTAGTTGCGATCGAGCAATTTAACGCCTGTGACTTTAGTGTGACGATCGTTCGTCAGCAAGCCTTTCACCTGGCAAGCTTCTAAAAATTTTAGATTGGGAAAAGTAGTTAAACGGCGACGCACCAGCCATTCCAACAGCACTCGGCTACAGGGGCGCGTCGTCAAACCAGACGAGGAACGAGGCATCCATCCTTCAAACCCGAACCAGGGACAGTCGTTTGTCCAGTTGACTTCTGGTGCGCCCATTACCCCTAATTCAGCTTCTAATCCTGGAAAAAGTTGCTCTAGAATGTGTTGACCCTTAGTCAGCAACACATGAACGTGGCTAGCTTGGGGAACGCCCTGGCGCAGTTCAGGTTGCTCCGGCAGTTGATCTCGTTCGATAACTGTAACGCGATCGAAATGGGCTGTGAGAACTCTAGCTGCAAGTAATCCAGCCATGCTGCCGCCAATAACGATCGCATGTTTACCATTTTGAATAACTGGGTGTTCTTCGAGGATGGTCATTGATCACGCTCCAAAACAACTATGATTTCCATATGATTTCCATTCATCTCGCAACATTGTGTACCACAGTTCATCTGCCCATTGGCATGAGAAATTACATAGAAAAGTCACCCGATTGGGTGAGGTAATTTGTATGCCTGGTTGAGATACGTTGGTATTGAGCATATGGTTTGTGCCTAAGAAGATAACAATTAAGCAGTCCTTTAAGCAACGAAATCGCTTTGTTACCGGAAAGGTTTTTGGTTGGCTGCGGGTTCTTGCAAGGTTTCTGTTTTTCTTAAATTGGAATGCTGTTGTTGTAACAAAAAAACGGCGATCAATACTACTAACATGAGTGGAATTCCAGCAAGATTGACGGCTTTCCAACCTAAGTTTTGAAAGACACTCCCTGAAAGCATAGTGGCAAAAGCAACAAATCCAAACATGAGAAAGTCGTGAATCGCTTGAGTCTTTGCTTTTTCTGCGGGGGTGTAGGCTTTTGTCAATAGCGTTGTAGAGCCAATGAACAAAAAATTCCATCCAATTCCTAATAAAAGTAATGCGATCGAAAAACTCAGCAACCCTGTTCCCCAGAGATTAATCGCTATGCAAGATAGACTTAGTAAGCTTCCCAAACTAATGATAGTCAATACTCCCCATTGAGCAATCAAAAAACCTGTGAAAAATGAAGGGGCAAACATTCCCAAAACGTGCCACTGCATCACCGTCGCTGTTTCATGAAATGGGTGGGTATGGGCTGTCATGGCTAAGGGGGTGACTGTCATCACGAGAATCATCACTCCGTAGCCAAACATACTCCCTAATCCGGCAACAATAAATATAGGCTGACGAACAATTGCTAGCAACGATCGTCCTTTCTCATGATGGGCGGCTTCACCCGATCGAGGCAAATTAACTAACAGCAGAAAGCCAAGTGAAATCCCTTGCAAGATCGCAATGGCGATCAATGATCCGGCAAAGGTATCCTCTCGTAGCCAGTCTATTGACCATGTTGCTAAAGCTGGTCCCGTGATTGCTGCAACCACTCCACCCGCGATCACAAGTGCGATCGCCTGCGATCGAAAGGCTTCGGTGGCAACTTCAGCCGCCGCGAACCGATAGAAACTAACGAAACTATTGAAACTGCCAAATAAAATTGCGGCTCCACAAAACAGCACAAAACTATTCGTCAGGATGGCATAAATTCCAAGTCCTGCACCCAACAAACCAATCAATACTCCGGTGATAAACCCTAATTGTCGTCCAACTTGACGCATCAGTAATGAGGCTGGAATCGTTACGCTCATGGTGGCAAGTTGAAGGATCGCTAAAGGCAAAGTAGCCAGAGATTTATCATCAGCTAGAGCCTGACCTACTAGAGCCGCAATAGTGAACAAAATCACGTTTCCTGTCATCGCTAATGCCTGACATATTGCCAATAGCGAGACATTTTTTTTGGCTGAACTGAAATTTAAAAGCCGTGGATGCATGTCATAATTCCGTTTGAGTCGTGAAGATTATAAATGATCAGGTGGGCATTGCCCACCCTGCCGAGCATCGCGATTGACGTTACGAGTACTGTGAGACTATGGGTAGTTCACCATTCAGGACCCAGTCCCCAATATGGCGAAATTTATAGTCTACAGGATCGTGCAACGTGAAGGTTCGCAGGTCACGCCAATAGCGATCGAATCCATTTCGCGTAATCGTTCAATTTCTTCTTTAGGAATGTCTGCTTGGCGATCGCGTTCAACGGCAGTGGCTGCAAATTCCTTGGAGAGGGCGGAAGCGATCGCTAAATCATCGTTCAATTCGGGATGGAGCGCAATTGTCATGAGTTGTTCTCCGTAGTGTGGTTGTCAGGCGTAGTAGATAAGTCGCGATTTTGATTGTTGATTTGATTCGCAACAATGAACGAAGCAAATTGTTTCGTGTTTAATAGTACTGATTTACGTTGGTCAGACTTTTGGTAACGAGATGCAAAAGCACAGAGTTTACACATGGATTTTTTGTCATTAAGCGGGGGAGTAGGGCTGTTTGCAAACGCCCTTACAGGATGTTTCAGTGTTTGGTAGTCTGTCACTACTCGGTTAATGGACTACAAATGTTTGCGAATGATGTAGTAGCTGTTCTGGAAATCGTGGGCAAGTTGCTTAATCTCTATGTTGGTAAATCCAGCATCATTCAACATTTCCAACGCTTTCTCCTGTCCCCACATTGCACCCAGCCCCATACCACCAACCGCGAGTGATACAGTCATGCAGTGTAAACAAGAAATGGTGTAAAGCAACGGAGCCGCCGGATGATCAAGATTGCCATGCACATGACTTGATGCTCGAATATCTTGCATCAGGTAAATTCCATTAGGACGCAACGCCTGATAAATGTTTTTCAGCACAATATCAGGTCTAGCTTGATCGTGAATAGCATCAAATGTCGTGATCCAATCATATTGAGCCACTTCATCCAATTTTGCCGCATCTTTGACTGCAAAGTGGGTGTTGGTCAGTCCTTGCATTTGAGCTTCGGTGCGGGCATTAGCGATCGCCTCTTCTGAAAAGTCATATCCCGTAAATCGGCTCTTCGGGAATGCTTTCGCCATTTTGTTCAGGGCACGACCGCTCCCACATCCCACATCCATAACGTCAATGCCCCGTTCAAGAGCTTCAACCAATCCAGGAATCAAAGGCAGAATATGCTCGAAAAGTGCCGCAACAACCGTCTGACCGCTATCTTCCGCCATCACCTGATGGAATCGTTTGTATTCAGAATAGGGAACTCCGCCTCCGTTGTAAAAACATTCAAGAATTTTTTCCTCAACTGATCCTAAGAGCGGAATGTATTGAGCGAAGGCGGCAATATTGTCGGGGCTAGCAGCTCGTGTCAAGAATGCAGCGTGTTCATGCGGCAGAGCATAAGTATCATTTGCTGGATCATAGTCAATAAATTGACCTGTAACCATTGTGCCTAACCACTCGCGCACATAGCGTTCATTCAAGCCTGTAGCATTTGCGATCTCGTTGCTATTCGAGGGCGGCAGTTTCGCCATTGCGTCAAATAAGCCAGTTTGATGTCCGATCGAAGTCATCAAAGCGATCGCGCTACTGTTCAGAATATCGAGCATCCGTCCGGCAAACAGATCTGCCTTTTCTGAATCAAAAATTTGCGTAGTCATGAGTTAAGTTCCTTCCTATTTTTGTTCTGTTAGGTGTTATTGAGTGTAGTAGATTATGTCAGTAGTAGTGTATGCTATGTGTTGTAAATTAATCATCCAGTTGCTCATTACTACCAGGAACAAGGATTAATACTTGGCTTCCGTCAGAGTTCTGTCTGTAGTAAAAACGATCGCATCCTTGATCAACGCGACAGTATGCACCAAGGCTACTATCGGCTCTTGGAGTGTCATACAAACATAACCAATCTCCATTTCCTAAATCTCGGTAGGTTCCGTTTAAGAGTTCGCAAGCATCAGTGCTATCAAACGCAAGCACAATTTCAGAATTTAACAGAATTGAATTTGTAACCAGCGATGTAGATGCTATAGTTAATGTCGCAATTAATGAGGTTACTCCTTTAGAAGGGTTTAATCTCTTTGCTAGCATTGTCATTCTCCTTATAAGTGATTTTAGATGTTTGACGATTCAATGTAGTGCTTTGTCAAGCAAGATTTGATGAGTAATGGGGGGGTGGGGACGTTGCCCCCACGCAGGAGTGAAATCCCTGCACCCCGCAAAACAAAAATGACAGACTAGTAGGAGCGTTTCGCGAAATGCCCTTACAGAAACGAGAGCGCAGGATTAAAAACGGGAGGCAGTAAGTGTTACATCGGCATATCTCCAGGCTTCTTCAAAGCGTTGTTGCACAGCTTGGGCTTCTTCGGTTTTGTCTTGTGCGAATAGACTTTGCATGAGTCCACGAAGTGACCAGCCATTTTCGGGATAGATGGCTAAGTCTTGGAGATAAACTTGCTCCGCTTCGGCTGGTTGATCGGCTTGAAGTAGCACGGCTCCTAATGCTTGGCGGACTGGAGAATACCAGAGAGCAGGTTCATAGTAATTTAAGCTATCTTCCAGTTCAATGGCAGCTTGTAAATGATGGATGGCTTGTTCATAGTTGCCCTGTTTCGCCACAATCTCACCTGCCAACATCTCAGTGGCAATATTCAACAAATGAGCCGTCGTGTTGATGTCCCAGATGGTCACGCCATCTAATGCTGGATCAGCCGCGATCGACCTCAATGCCTCTAATTCTTGCATCGCAGAGTCAAGCTGACCTTGCGCCGTAAACGCCATTCCTCGTGCAAAATGCCACACGCCATTTGGATAAACGAGATCGGCACTTGGTGCAGGCTGAGCCAAAATTTCATCCCACATCCCAAACTTGACAAACGTGTAGAGCGGAATGGAGTAGTAATGTTGAAATGTGCCATAACCTGGTTCCCGCATCAACTCCTGATCGGCCAGTTCTGCTGTGCGATAGGCAGCTTCCAGAGCAACTTCGCTTTCTCCTGCCATCGTTGCCGCATACCAAAGGAAATGATGATTATGGGGCATATAGGCGATCGGATAAATACCGTCGCTCGGATGCTGATAGGCATAGTGTTGATCAATATCAGATGCTTGCTGATTCGCCATAACGGCATCGTGATAACGTCCCACTCGGATGTAAATGTGAGAGGGCATATGCGCTAAATGTCCGGCAGTAATATTCAGTTCGCGGAGGCGATCGGCAGCTTCAACCGCCAGATTGGGTCGTTCTGCTTCTACCGCATGAATATAGAGATGAAGCGCACCCGGATGATCAGGATTTTGTTGCAAAACCGATTCCAGAGTCGTGACAATTTCAACCGCTTCTGGTTTTAATTCTCCGTTCTCCTGCCAATAATCCCAGGGCATCGTATCCATTAAGGCTTCCGCAAATAACGTTGCCGCATCCAAATCATCCGGATGCTGTTGGGCGACTTCACGCATCGCATTCGCATAGGCAAGATTGAGCAGCGATCGATCTTCTACAGGTTCTAAGGTGTAGCGAGTGGCTAAGGCTTGAATATAGGCTCTTTCCGGTTCAGAAGCAAACGGACTTAACTCGATCGCTGTTTGAAGAGCTTGCCATGCGTCAGGAACCGCATCCGATTCCATTGCCGCATTAATATTAGGACCGAGTACATAAGCAATTCCCCAATAACACATAGCACAATCGGGATCGAGCCGTGCCGCTTCTTGGAACGAACGCGCTGCTTCAGCATGATTAAAGCCGTAAGCTAGAATTAATCCCTGATCAAAATACCGTTGAGTCAGTGGATTATTTGTTGAAATCGGATGGTGATGATCACCGAGATGATCAAACAGGGGCGCAGTTACCGCGTCGGTTTGGGATGGTGTTGCAGCGTAATGGCTCGTTTCGTGAGCCTGAGCCGGATGAGCCGCGATCGTCAACCCGAACAATCCACTGGGGCTACCCGACAAACCCAACACCGCAATTAAAGTTAACGCAAATAACGTTTGATTTCTTGGAACAAGTAAAAATGATCTGTGACAGAGTTGTGTAGTAGACAGGTGAAGTGAATGCCTGAAGTTCTTCATTTCCTTGCTCTCACATTTTTAAATTCGCGTTTGGATTTTTTCATCCTCCCTTTATCTGTTAGCGTAATGCGAGTCCATTGCCCTGTCATTACAGGAAATCTCTGGTCTTCCCCGATCGCAATGTCTGGAAATGTCAGGCGAAAAAAAGAGCGCCTCCACAGAGACGCAAAGCTCCTCGCTAGCCGATCGTTTGGTGAAATCTAGCGGAACAGTTTATCGCTACGGACGAGTAATTTGGTCAATTTGCGCTACTTCTTCCTCGCTCAGTGTCCAGCCCAGCGCCCCCACATTTTGCCTGACCTGATGACTATTTTTTGCGCCTGGAATTGGAATCACATTTTGGCTAATTAGCCAATTCAGCGCCACTTGAGCCGGAGTCCGCTCATATTTTTCGCCGATCGTTTGCAGTACTGTGATCACAGGGACAATCTTCTCTAACCCACTGCGGCTAAACCGAGGATCAAGCCGACGAACGCCAGTGGGTTCAATATAGTTTTCTCGCGTGTATTTGCCTGTAAGCAGCCCTTGCGCCAATGGACTGTACGCCAGAATTGTAATCCCTAATTCACGCGCAGTCTCTAAAACACCATTCGATTCAATTTGTCGGGCGAGCAGCGAATATTGCACCTGGTTAACAACTAGCGGAATACCTCGATCGCCCAAAATCTTGTGAGCCTGCCGCATTTGTTCAGCCGAATAATTACTCACCCCCACCGTTAAGATTCTGCCCTGTTTCACTTCATTTGCCAGCGCATTCATCAAAGTTTTCTGCCCCATGAAAAAATCGAAGGGTTGATGAACTTGATAAAGAGTGACGATCGGCAGTTGTAATCGTCTGAGGCTAGCCGTCAAGGCATCAGCAACCGCGTCGGCATTGAAGCGCCACGGCAGAGGCATATATTTAGTCGCGATCTGGATAGGCTGTTGAGTCTGCTGCATAAACTGTCCGAGTAAACGTTCGGATTCACCGAAACCATAAATCTCAGCCGTGTCGAAGAAGTGAATGCCTAGTTCCAATGCTGTTTTAAAAGCATCCTGCAACTCAGATGCATCATACTCGTTACCATAGCTCCAAAACAGCCGATCGCCCCAAGCCCATGTCCCAATCCCAAGCGGAGCCACTGTAGGACCGTTGGAACCCAGTGTAATTGTTTCCATGCCCAATCAATTTAACACTACTTAACAATTCCCCTCTAGTCTATCGAACTGTTCAATAGACGTAGAGGCACGGCATGCCGTGCCCCTGCAATTTGGTGTATTTAGACGCGATTGAAACCTGCTATGCACCTAGTGCTTTGTCAAGCCAGATTTGATGGGTAATGGGGGGTGGGGCGTTGCCCCCACGCAGGGCTGAAACCCCTGCACCCCGCCAAACAAAAAGAACAGACTACTTTATAGTGTCTTATTTTTACTTCGCAGGTTTCCGGCATTTCTTCGGGAAGGGAATGCTCATCGTGTTGTGGAAGTCTTCTTGCACCTTATGAGTCAGACGACGAGACACTTGCCGGACAATTTGGTTAAGCAGACGATCGCCTGTGGTTTGAATCAGCGACTTCGGTAGAGCCTGAATGAATCGAGGAAAATGAACCATCACTTTCAAGTCAAGCTCCCATTCTACCTGCGTCATTGGATTCGCTAGCTGTGGAGAATCTGACCCGACTTCTACCAGTCGCAGTGCGGCATGAAAATCTACATCGTAACCCGGTGGCGTGTAATTTGGAACCGGAATGGTGCGGATGCGATACACTCCCTGTTCCTGTGGCATTAACTCTAAGCCGACCTTTGGCTCAACTTCATAGCCAAATGAGCCATAGCGACCGATCGTAATTGCATAGCCATTTTCCCCGATCGCCTCCGACTTCATCGGCAAGGCACAGCGAGGGAACCAATCCTGATGAGCATCCAAATACTCCGCCACTGTTTTGGCATCTGCATACATATCCATGCAGCTTGCGAAACAGCTATGAAAGCAGGTGGGGCCACTAACCTGCTGGACTGGTTCTTCTTCCATCAGAGATCCGCCCTCGACATAACCAGAGGTTGCTCCCAATACTGTGGAAGGTGTTTCGCCGGTGTACTGTTCAGCCGAATTTGCCTGCATATCTTGCGTTCCTGCCATCGTTGCTGTTTTGTTGCTGTGTGTCGAGGACTACTCCTAGGGGGCATCACGGAGTTGAACCTGGGAGGGAACCTGCGATCGCAACCCAAGACGACGACGGGAATGCGGAAATTTCGTATACCGAGAATTTAGCTGTCTGAGTCTGCAAGTCAAGCTCCTGTTATTGAACTCAAAATTCAGTCTAGCAGCCTCCCTACGAAAGGTCAGCCTCCCTGTAAAAGGTTTATCCTCCGACTCCGCTCAGCATAGCCCTGGTTTACAGCGACAACCATGCTCGATCTACGGAGAGACCCCAAAAAGTTGCCTATCCCAGGGAGGATGATTCCGGGAGGTTCACGGAGACACACTGAAGGATAAAAAGGAAGGATGAATCGATAGGAACTCTGTTTCGATAGTAGGCATAAGGAATGATGACCATTGCGTCCTTCTCTCAAAGTCTTTTATTTTTTATTTTTCATCCTTCACCCTTCATCCTTCCTCAGCTACACTCGTTATGACAAGGTTTCCCAATCTGATTTTCATGAAGAGATTATGAAGGCATTTGTGGCAGGGGCAACTGGCGAAACGGGGCGACGCATTGTACGAGAGTTGGTACAGCGAAATATTCCTGTTCGGGCATTAGTACGGAATATAGAGACAGCGAAAGAAATTTTACCCACTGAGGCGGAGTTGGTGGTCGGGGATGTTTTGCAGCTAGAGAGTTTACGAGGGGCGATCGCCGATTGTACTGTCCTCCTTTCCGCTACAGGAGCCGCTCCTAGCTTTGACCCTACAGGTCCCTATAAGGTTGATTACATCGGCAACAAAAATCTGGTAGCCGTAGCAAAAGAGAAGGGAATTGAGCAGTTTATCATGGTCTCGTCTCTTTGCACTTCACAATTCTTCCATCCGTTAAATCTGTTTTGGCTGATTCTGTTCTGGAAAAAACAGTCTGAGAACTATCTACAAAAGAGCGGGTTGACTTATACGATCGTTCGTCCTGGAGGGCTGAAGAACGAAGACAACTCGGATGCGATCGTCATGTCGGGGGCTGACACGCTTTCGGAAGGCAGAATCCCTCGGACAAAAGTTGCCCAAGTCTGTGTTGAGGCACTGTTTCAACCAGAGGCAAAAAATAAAATCGTAGAAATTGTTGCCTCTCCTGATGTGACGGCTCAGCCCTTCGATCAGTTATTTGCTAGTGTGGCGTAATGGCAACCGCCTCTTGAAGGCGCGATCGCAACGCTTCAACATATTCTGCCCAGCCAATCACGATTGGCTGTTGATGGGCAAGCGTAGTAGTGTCAACGGCATCTGGCGTGAATTTCAAAGGGTCGCCGTTGAGATCACAGCAGATGAGTCCGGCGGCTTTAGCGAGGGCGACCGGTCCCGTGGTATCCCACAGTTTCACTCGACGATTGAGGTAAACATAAAGTCCGGCTTGACCTCGGATCACGCGCATCACCTTCAAGCCAAAACTGCCAATGCAATCAAACTGTGCTTCTGGAATGAGTTGGGAAATTGCTTCTCCAAATCGTTTTCGATCTTTATAGCTAATTATCATTGGGCAGAAGGTTTCGGAGGGAGGCGCTGGTGGAGCAGCCGTGAGCGGAACGGGTGTGGCATTGGCGATCGATTGAAATAATCCCAGATCGGAGCCACCGAAATAGAGCTGGTCAAAAGCAGGTGCATAGACCCAACCCGCAATCGGCTCATAGGCAGTGAGTAACCCTACCATTACAGAATAATGGGGTTTACGATGAATAAAATCGTTGGTTCCATCAAGCGGGTCAATCAGCCAGAGGCGATCGTATTCTTCTCCAAAGGCTTGCCACGATTGAGCATTTTCTTCTGTGATCACGCCATCCGAGGGGAATAGGCTAGAAAATCCGGCGGTTAGCTGTTGATCGAGGGCGCGATCGACACTGGTGACAAAATCATTTTTGCCTTTCTCAAAAACCTGAAACTCATCGGATGCCATGCGTTCTGCCTGTTGACCACAGTGGCGGATGAGGTCTTGAATTTTTTGCAGCTGAGCGGGGGAGAAGGTCATGGAGTTTGGAGTTTGAAGTTTGGAGTTTGAAGTTTGGAGTTTGAAGTTTGAAGTTTGAAGTTTGGAGTTTGAAGACCCCAAATTGTAGAGTGATCATCGCTCACAAGGAGTTGATGTGTCAGCATTTCACTTAGAGCCTATCCGAAAACCTCGATCGCATTTGATGTATCGCAGGTAAGGTGGGCAACGCCCACTCTACAAAATGGGTTTTCGGATAGGCTCTTAGCACTTAAATCTCAAAACTAATTGTAGGGTGGGCATCGTTGACAGGAGTTGATGTGTCAGCATTCCACTTAAAACTTAAAACTCAAAACTCTAGAAGTTTTGTTGTATATATTGCAAGATACCAGCCACGATCGCTTCTGCCATCTGTTGGCGGAATTCTGGATCGGCAAGGCGAGGCGCGTCGATTTCACCTGTAACGAACCCAACTTCTAGAAGGACAGCAGGCATTGAGGTGTTGCGGAGGACGTAGAAGCGAGCAAATCGGATACCCCGATCGCGGGAATCTGTGCGATCGACAATAATTTCGTGAATTACTTGTGCCAATCCTAAACCGGAATCAGAGTAGTAATAAGTTTCAACCCCATTCACATCGGGACGGCTGAGGCTGATAGCGTTGGCATGGATGCTGATAAATAAATCGGCTCCAGCTTGATTGGCAGCTTGAACACGCGGTTCAAGGTCGATTTCGCGATCGTCTTGACGAGTCAAGACGACGGTGACACCTTGTTCTTCTAACAGCGAAGCCACTTGCACCCCAATATCAAGCACGATGTCGGTTTCCTGCAAACCATTGATGCCAACGGCTCCCGGATCGCGTCCTCCATGCCCCGGATCGATCGCCACCACCACTCGACTCTCAGAAACATCGGGTAAGGGCGGCGGTGTCGTGGCGGCGGGTGGGGGGGGCGTTGGGATGGGAATCGGTTGATCCGGAACCGGTAAAGCGATGGGCGGTTGCCGGGACGGATCAGCCGTAAGAGAAACAGAATCACTCACCCCGGTAAGGATTCCAGAGCCGCCAGCCGGAACAAGAACGATGCCCCGATCGCCGCTAGGGATGGCTCTCCACTCTGGGCTATCTTCTATCAACTCCAGCATAATTGTCACGACAGGCGGATCATCTTCGTCGTCTATCTCTTCCTGGACTAACTGAATCCGGGTGATGCCGTAGCGATCGAATGGGATATCGCGCCGTACAACTTCCAGGGAAAGAGCCGCATTCTCCAGTTCCAGCATGTATTGGCGAGGTCGCCGCCGTCGGGGTTCTCGATTGTCTTCATCCAATTCCGGCGTTTCTCCGGTGAAGCGAATGAAAAGCCCATCGGGTGTCAAACGCAGTTCTTGAATTTGAGTCTCTGCCTCGATCGCTTCTAGTGGAATAGATTCTGATTGATCTGATTGAGATATTTCATCTGAGTCGCTTTCGGCTGGCGGAGATTCGATTTCAATTCGTTCTGGATCGGGCAATTCGACCACCCATTGCGTAGGAGAAAGTCCGCGAACTCGTACTTCTTGGGGATCGATCGTGTATCCCGGATTTAGCTCAATTACGATTCGGGTCGTTTGCTCATCAAATTGGGCAACTCGCACGGCTTGAATCGCTTCACCCACGGCTTCTTCCACCCTCGGACGACCCAATGTGGTATTTGGCAAATCAATCACCAATCGAGTTGGATTTTGAATCAGTTGTACTCTGGGTTGCACCCCTTCATCCGTCGTGAACGTGAGGCGATAGTCATCCTCATCAAACTGCCAGGATTGTAATCTGGCGGCTTCTGCGGCAGACGAGAACAGCAGAATACCGATCGCACCCAGAAAGCTTGGGAGTAGCCAGTGAATTCTCACAGTTGCGATTGCTCCTAAGGGGCTTGTAGAGACATGATTGAAGGCGTCATGAGATATAGAAATATCAAAGTTGCTTTGTGTTCCCTGAGTCTTACTGAAAACCCGATCAGCCATCCTATCAGAAATGGTGCGATTTTCTGCGAGGAGGGCGATCGCTCAGTTATCTCTTTACAACAAAAGCCCCCTAGCATGAAGCCAGAGGGCGCGAATCAGGGTGCATCTACCACTTCACTAGTTCACGCCTTTCCACAAAACATCAGGACAGTTTTAGAAAAAATCTCAGATTTTATTTATCTTCAACGATCGCCTTGGAGTGGGTGAGAATTCCATAGCTTGGGCTAAACAGCAGTGCCAAAAAAAAGAGAATCGAAACCACAAGGACGATCGCTGGGCCAGATGGCAAATTGTAGTAGTAGCTGAGATACATACCGCTAATACTGGAAAACACACCCATTCCCGCACCCACGAGCATCACCTGATGCAATCGCGGTACTAGTAAATACGCCGTTGCTGCTGGCGTAATCAACAGTGAAAGTACCAAAATCACACCGACCGCCTTCATACTGGCAACCACCGTCAATGCCACCAAAATCATCAATCCAGAGTTGAACACCTGAACAGGTAATCCGGTTGCCTGAGCGCCTAACGGATCGAAACTATAAAACAACAACTCTTTGTATAGTAAAATAACGGTTAGCAACACGAGAACCGCAATAATCGCTGTATCCCGGACTTCTGCTCCAGTTACACCCAAGATATTGCCAAACAAGAAATGATTGAGATCAATTTTGTTACTCTTCTGGATCGTGGTGATTAACGTAATCCCCAAGGCAAAAAACGCCGAAAACACAATTCCCATTGCCGCATCTTCTTTAATCGGCGATCGGGTATGAATCCATCCAATTATCACTGCACTGATGACTCCGGCAATGAATGCACCCAAATAAATATTCATCCCCAATACAAACGCGATCGCCAACCCTGGCAACAACGAATGACTAATCGCATCGCCCAATAATGCCAACCGTCGTACCATTAAATAACTGCCCACCACCGAACAAATGATGCCAACGATGATCGCAACGAGAAGCGATCGTTGCATGAAGCCATACTGAAGCGGTTCGATCAAGAGGTCTAGCATGGTTGAAACGTTATGCAGCATTCTCCGAAAAGAAACTCACATAGCCACCATAGGCGCGGGTCATGTTTTCTAGAGTGAGGACGGTAGCTCGATCGCCTACGGCAATCAGGTCACGATTCAGCAAAATCAAATGATCGAATTGCGTGATCGATTCACCCAAATCATGATTAACTACCATAACCGTTTTTCCAGTGCTGACGAGTTCGCGGAAAATGCTAAACAGCACGTCTTCAGTTTTCTGATCGATGCCGACAAATGGCTCATCGAAGCAGAAGAGATCGGCTTCTTGAGCTAACGATCGCGCCAGAAAAACTCGCTGCTGTTGTCCACCTGACAGTTGACCGATGCGCCGATCGCGATAGGCTGCCATTCCCACTCGTTCTAGAGCTTCGATCGCCATCCGCCGACTGGTCACTGAAAATCGCTGAAAATAGCCAGATTTACGGACTCTACCCATCAATACAACATCCCAAACCGTGGCAGGAAATGTCCAGTCGATTTGTGATCGTTGAGGCACATAGGCAGTCCGCTCTAACTGCTGTGTGAGGGGGCGATCGTCAAACATAACGGAACCTGTGACGCTAGGAATCAGACCCAACATGGCTTTGATCAACGTACTTTTTCCAGCACCGTTGGGACCAAAAATGCCGATTAGTTGCCCCGATGATACCGTAAAACTAATGTTTCGGAGTGCTTGAACAGAACGATAATTGACACTGAGGTGATGGACGGCGATCGTTTGAACGCTACCCATTGGTTGATTTGCCTCGGTCGCCGATCGAGAAGTCATCGCCTTCATCGCTTTGCTTATAAAAATGAAAGGATTATGAAAATCTATAAGCCTAGCGTAGCGCGAAAAGTGAAAGGATTATGAAAATAAATATAAACTCAGTCCTGAGAGGTAGACCTAACTTACGCTGTTCCACATTATTTTGCACAAGTGGACGGGCATCTTGCCCGTCCCGCAAGAATTCTGGAAATTTGTGATTGCAGATTGCATAGGGTTCAGCTTGAAGGGAATCTAAACCCCAATTGTGCAATTTTTGGATCAAGCATTATCGCCTATTAGCGATCGCCAAATTTGTCCGCAAGTGATAACGCCAGCGAGATGCTCAGTTCCAGGAGATTTGGGACTTCCCTGCCTTAAGCGAATGCCAGTGACCGCTGTTCGCCCCTACGACTGGTACATCTAACCTAAGTGGAAAAAATTAGAACCTCCTCTCATCCCTATCCCCTGAATCCCTAATTCATCTGCGCCACGACCTCTTGCAGTTTCGTCCGAAATTCGCCTTTCGGATGCGCTCCTTTGACTTCACCCAAAATCTTGAACTCCCCTTCTGGCGATTCGCAGATGATGTAAGTGGGCCAACCCATTTCCGCTTTGTCAGGATATTGAGTCAGCAGGATCTGCCGATATTTACGATAAGTCGCTGTATCCTGCATCTTCACATCAACGAATGCTAGCCCCAACTCATCAGCCACTTTCTGGTCATAAAATGACATTTTGTGACACAAGCCACAATCTTCTGAAGAGAACTTGATCACAGTCAAACTCATAGTCTCAATTTGAAATGTAGAACATTATTTGTGCCAGTTATGGCTCTTATGAGAGTGACAAGAATTAACTCAATCCGACAACTCATCTTAGCAATTCGCTACAAACAGCACAGTTATAACCTGCAAAAACACAAAGACACAAAGCAGTAATCAACCTCTCTTCGTGCCTTTGCGCCTTAGTGGTGCATTAGATCTTTATTTAATCTCCATTCCTAAGCATCATCGAGTGCGGCAATCCCAGGGAGAACTTTGCCTTCTAGGAGTTCTAGACTAGCACCGCCCCCTGTAGAAATGTGACTCATTTGATCCGCAACGCCAACTTTCTCAACAGCAGCAACAGAGTCGCCACCACCGATAATCGTTATAGTCCCTGTTTTCGTCAGGTCAGCGAGGGTGTGAGCGATCGCCTCAGTTCCTGCCGCAAATTTGTCAAACTCAAACACGCCCATTGGACCGTTCCAAATCACACTTTTACAATCAGCTAAGGCATCCTGGAACAGCTTGACAGAATCGGGACCGATATCTAGCCCCATCCAGCCATCAGGAATGTTCTCGACGCTAACGGTTTGAGTGTTCGCATCTTTATCGAACTTATCCGCCACTACCACATCCGTTGGCAGCAGCAGGGCAACGCCTTTTTCCTTCGCCTTCGCCTCTAGCTTTTTCGCCAAATCAAGGAAGTTATCTTCCACAAGAGATTTACCGACGCTCAGACCACGAGCTTTGTAGAAAGTGAAGATCATGCCGCCGCCAATCAACAGCTTGTCTACCTTTTCCAGGAGGGTTTCGATCACAGTGATTTTGCTGGAGACTTTAGATCCCCCAATAATCGCCGCTAAAGGACGCTGCGGAGATTCGATCGCCCCCTGAAGATACTGCAATTCCTTCTCAATCAGGAAGCCCCCTACAGATGGCTTCAGGTAATGCGTCACACCCTCGGTAGAAGCATGGGCACGGTGCGCCGTACCAAATGCATCATTAACGTAGAGATCCGCCACAGATGCCAGCTTCTCAGAGAATTCTGGATCGTTTGCTTCTTCTTCAGCATAGAAGCGGACATTTTCTAACAGTGCCACTTGACCATTTTGCATTCCGGTCACGGCACTCGCTACTTCCTCTCCGATGCAGTCATTGCACTTGATTACGTCTTGTCCGAGTAACTCAGCCAAGCGTTCGGCAATAGGAGTCAACCGCATACTTTCAACCACCTTGCCCTTCGGACGACCAAAGTGGCTAGTTAAGATCACTTTTGCACCGTTAGAAGTGAGATACTGAATCGTTGGCAAAGCTGCCCGAATCCGCGTATCGTCTGTGATGCTACCTTGGTCATCAAGGGGTACATTAAAGTCCACGCGGACGAGTACCCGCTTGCCCGACAAATCTACTTCTGACAAACTTGCTACGCTTTTCTTTGACACTGGAATCCCCCTGGATCAGTCTCTACACCGAATTAGCACTATATGATTTCGGACATCTAGGCAGAGCATTGCTCCCTAAAAATCCGAGTAAGTCTTTTTACCTATTGGCTATTGTACGGTGAGAGGGATCATTATGGAGATGCGAATTAGCGTTCTTGATCCAGATTTTCGAGAAAATTCTGTAGCGTAGCACTCTCTCAGCCCTGACTCCATTGAGGTGTGCCATGTTTAAGACCGTTTTGTTTCCGATCGATCAAAGCCGTGAAGCCCGTGAGGCAGTAGATACCGTTGTTAATGTTGTACAAACCTACCGCAGCCGATTGGTGATCCTGTCGGTTGTTGAATCGCTGTCTGAAGAGGCTGAACCCACCACCGTTGCCGAACGAGAGATGGCTTCACCGGAGGCGATCGCTCGCCTCCTGGAAACCGCCAAGACTCTCTTCCGGGATCAAGGAATCGAAGCAGAAGTCCTTGAACGAGAAGGCAAACCCGCCTTCGTGATCTGTGATGTCGCTGACGAAATTGGAGCCAATCTGATCGTCATGGGTTGTCGAGGCTTAGGACTCACTGAAGAAGGCGCTGCTGATAGTGTTACAAACCGCGTAATCAATCTGTCGCCCTGTCCGGTCTTAGTCGTACCCTAGGAACCTGTTTAAAAACCAATATTAGGGTTGAGACAGTGTTGAGGATTGAGCGTTGAGGACTGAGTTTAAGCTATTTCCCAGTCCTTAGTCCCCAGTCCTCAGCACTTTTCAAACAGGATCTCAGGTTGAAACAGGCAAGCTGCTGGCTTTACGGAAAATTAGAGGTGATATCAACGACTAAGCACAAAAATCGCCTGCTATTTCCAAAGTTTTACTGAGAACCGCCACGTAATTTCACCAGAGTTTTATTAGTAGAGAGCAATTGTACGGTCGCTTAGAGGCTTGCTCAGTCTCTAGACTTAAGTTTAGTTGGAAGTTGCATCCGAAATTTTGACCGTCAAACCAACAATTTGTTCATTTGGGTGTAAGCTTGCAGATTTTTAACCAGAAATCCAAGTTTAAGTTGTTGATCAATCTACACCGGGTATCCTTCATGATTGCTAGTATCAATTCTCGGTTAGATCATCTGCTATCCGCACCTCTATCCGCAGGAACTTTAAGTGTGTCTCACTCAGACTCGGTGATTGGCGCAGCCATTTTTGACCTTAGTGGTCTGCCCAAAGAATATTTCACAACAAACGAGAGCAGTGATGTTAGCTGGGTGCAGACGATTTTTCAAGCATTAGGACTGCAATCGTTGCTAATGTCCTCTTTGCGATTGGAAGGATTTCGTCATGTGATTGTGCATGGAAGACAGTATCGGGCGATCGTCGTCAAACAAAAATCTCGCTACACCGCTATTTTGGTTTGCCAAACCCACGAAACCACCTCAGAATCCCTTATTCAATGGGCACAAGAGTTTGAGCCAAATACGCTAAAGTCCGACCCCCGATTTAGTGCGGTTTAGGGAGGGAGCAAGGAGCCAGGATCAAGAATCAAGGATGTTTCAGATAGGGACATCCTCTTATGGGTGCCCAAAATCTTCCAGGGTAAGCACAAGACCTACCCCTACCATTGGATGTGCAAATTTGCTCTCCCCCCATTCCCTGATTCCCTGATTCCAGCTTGACGATCGCGCCTCACTCCTTACAATAGGGATGTAGCGTAAAGATTTGTTAACTAGAGCCATGACAGAATCTCAATCTCAACCCACGGTTACACCTAAATTGGAAGAACCAAAATTTGGTTTCAATTCTTATGCTGAACGCCTGAATGGTCGGGCGGCAATGGTAGGCTTTGTCATCACGCTGATCATTGAGTATGTAACGGGGCAAGGATTATTGTCCTGGTTAGGGTTGTACTAACGTAATGAAAGTGCTGAGGACGGGGAAAGTTTAAAGGTTTGAGATTTAGTTTTGAGTTAAATTCAGTGAACTTAGAACTCGATACTAAGAGCCTATCCAAAGAACCTCGATCGCATGTGATGTATCATAAGCAGGATGGGCAATGCCTACCCTACGAAATGGGCTTTCGGATAGGCTTTTAGAACTAAAAACTTTATTAACTCAATCCTCAGCCCTTTTGAAGTTCATGACTCTAACCAATACAACTCAAACACTCCAGAATTATGTTGATGGTCAGTGGTGTTTTTCTCATGCAACTGACTATTTGAATGTCGTGAATCCGGCGACGACAGAGCGATTGGCAAAAGTCCCGTTGTCTTCATCTGATGAGGTGAATCAGGCGGCACAGGTAGCTGCGATCGCGTTTCAAACATGGCGACGAACTCCACCGACACAGCGCGTTCAGTATCTCTTTCGGCTCAAAGGGTTGATGGAGGAGCAGTTCGAGGATTTAGCGCGAACCATTACCTTGGAGTGTGGCAAAACGCTGGATGAGTCTAAAGGGGAGATGCGGCGGGCGATCGAGAATGTGGAAACGGCTTGTGGTATCCCGATGATGATGCAGGGCACGAATCTGGAAGACATTGCATCGGGGATCGATGAATTCATGATTCGGCAACCGTTGGGGGTGGCGGCTGTGATTGCGCCCTTTAACTTTCCAGGAATGATTCCGTTTTGGTTCATGCCGTATGCGATCGCCTGCGGAAACACTTACATTGTCAAGCCTTCCGAGAAGGTTCCTTTGACGATGCAAAAGGTGTTTCATTTGCTGGATCACGCTGGATTTCCCAAGGGAGTTGTAAATCTGGTAAACGGGGCGAAAGAAGCCGTTGACGCTATTCTCGATCATCCTCTGATTCAAGCGATCAGCTTTGTGGGATCAACGCCTGTGGCTCGTTATATCTACAGTCGAGCGGCGGCAAATGGGAAGCGCGTGCAGTGTCAGGGAGGGGCAAAAAATCCAGTAATCATCCTGCCCGATGCTGATATAGACATGACTACTCGCATTACCGCCGACAGTGCGTTTGGCTGCGCGGGGCAGCGTTGTTCAGCTGCTTCGATCGCCGTTACCGTTGGCGAGGCGCGACAGACCTACACAGACGCGATCGCTCATGCCGCTAGCACTCGTGTGGTGGGTTATGGCTTGGATGAAGGGGTGCAAATGGGTCCTGTGATCACCCCTCAAAGTCAGGAACGGATCGAGCATCTGATTCAAGAAGGTGCTGCTCAAGGTGCAACGGTGTTAGTAGACGGTCGATCGCCCAAAATTTCAGGGTATGAGCAAGGCAACTTCGTGCGGCCGACGATTCTGCAAAATGTCCATCCTCAGAGTGACACTGCCAAAACAGAGATTTTTGGTCCCGTTTTGAGTCTGATTCATCTCGATACGATCGACGAGGCGATCGCGCTAATCAACAGTGGACAATATGGCAATATGGCGTGTTTATTCACCGACAGTGGAGCCGCCGCTCGGAAGTTTCGTTACGAAGCCGAAGCAGGCAATATTGGCATTAACATTGGCGTTGCTGCTCCGATGGCGTTCTTCCCGTTTAGCGGTTGGAAGGAAAGTTTCTTTGGCGACTTACATGGGCAAGGGCACCATGCGATCGAATTTTTCACCCAAACGAAAGTGATTGTCGAACGCTGGAGTTCTAAAGATTGGTCACGGAAATTTTAAGGGTGGGCACTGCCCACCTTACCCAGACGATTCTCCTATGACAAAATACCTTGAAGTCTCGCCACGGTGCGCTGATTTTCGATCGGACTTCCTACCGTGATCCGCAGTCCGCCGTTAATTTTTCGTACTAATGTACCTTGGGTTTTGAGTGCCAGAAATACTTTTTCTAATGCCGCTTCAGGTGAGACATTCCAGGCTTCAGCGATCGCAGGCTGAAGTTGGACGAAGATGAAATTTGCGGCTGTCGGATAAACCTGGAGGGCGGGATGGGAACTCAATGCCTGAGATAGGGTTTTTCGCTCGTCTAGAAGCGTTGGCACCACGGTCAGGAGGGTTTGTCGATGGGTGAGCGCCCACAGTGCCGCCATCTGAGTCGTAGCGGGTAGATTGTAGGGCAACCGAACTTTTTCTAGTGCGGCAATGAGTTCAGGATGAGCAATTGCATAGCCGACACGATGGGCTGCCAACCGAAACGCCTTCGAGAAAGTTCGCAAAATCACCCAGTTCGATCGCGTCTGCAATTCTCCGAGCAACGTCATCTGACTAAACTCAAAATATGCCTCATCGATCACCACTAATACCTGTTCTGGCAAGCTGCGAATCCAGGCAAGTTCTGCTTCTATCATTGGGTTGCCGGTGGGAGAGTTCGGATGCACCACGAATACCACTCGAATCGGAGGTGACTGAGTTTGTGCCACTGCCGATCGAGCCGCCTCCAGATCGATCGCAAAGGTGGAGGGCGATCGTTCTACTGTCACAACTGGAATGCTCAAGGTTTGAGCCAAAATTTTATACATCGAAAAAGTGGGTTCCGCCACCAAAATCGACCCTTCACCGCCCACACAGGTCGCAATCAGCAAGGAGCGAATCAGTTCATCAGAGCCATTGCCGATCGAGAGGTAATCCGACGTAACCAGAGTTGGCTCAGAAGCCGTCTCGATGAGATATTCAGCGATCGCTTGCTTCAGGGGCAAATGTCCTCCATCTGGATAGCGATTTGCCTCAATTTCCTGTTGATAAATCCACGCGAGCTTTTGCTTTAGCTCATCCGGCAAATCATACGGATTTTCGTTCGTGTCGAGGCGATCGCTCGGCACATCTTCCCTAGACGGTTGAGCCGGACTGCCAGAAACACCCCCTGGATGAGGAGTATACGCAACGAGTTGAGCCAGGTTGGATCGAAGGAAGGGAAGCATGGGGGGAGAAGTGTTAAGGATGCAAGGATGAAAAGAATGAAATAGACCTATCTGTGGGGCAAACGCTGTTTGCCCGTCCGGTTCGATCGAATGCGATCGAAAAATTGCAGTAAAAAAGCGAACAGTTTCTAGGATACGCCCATCTTATCCGAATCGAGTTGGCAGAATGTGCGAATGGCTTGCCAAATTTCTGGTAAGACATTTCCGAGGGCATGATCGCTGTCAAGTTCGATTAGGTTCACCCAAGGACGCTGAGCCGCAAAATCCTGACTTGCCTGTATGGGAATCACATCGTCATGCTGACCGTGGAGAATCAGAGTCGATACTGGACGCTGGATGCGGGAATCGTCATATTGAGTGATATCAGTCACAAAGTTGTAGTTAAGAGGGATCTGTCGCTGTTCACGATAGTGATAGGTCAACAGAGCGTTTTCAGCCTGCCAACGCCGCATCTGTTCGTCACCAATCTTGGGTTGCCAATGATTGAGGAATTGAAAGGCTGGAGCTAACAGCACCAAACGCTCTACCTGTTGATGGCGTTCTCCAAGCCATGCGGCGGTCAATCCGCCAAAACTAGAACCAATCAGGACAACAGGCGTGGAGTCTGCGGGGAACAGTGCTTCAACCTGCTGAATTTGGCGTGTCAGGGTCAGGTTGTAAAAGCCGCCCTGATTTAAGTCAGGGATTGTGAGCGAGAGGTTGAGAGATTGGAAACGATCGCCCAAATACTGCGCCTTGGCTGACTGCGGGCTTGACGCAAACCCATGTAGATATAAATAGAACACCAGATTATTCGTTCGTAAATTCGTGTTAGTGTGATCGAACATCTCTTCTGGCAACGTTTCTACAGCATCGATCTCGTTGCCAAAGACTGGCAAAATTTGCGAAAGGATGAAGAATGAGAGCGATCCCCCAATCATCTACCTTACTCTATCCCCATCTCCCTCCCCTCCCCATCCCTCATCCATGACTCACCCCTCCCTCCCCATCCCTCTCCCCGCACAGTGGATCACTCCTGACAACTTTCAGCCTTATGGTCAGGTAACTTTTGCGGCGGTGGATGGCAAAGCGTATGACATGGAAGATGCCCAGTTGCGCCTTGATGCAGGGATTCCTCGCTTTTACATTATGCGATTGCATCGTCGAGGGCGGGTGTTTTCTCGGATCACCCGCCACCGGAAATGCACTCAATGTCTGGGATCGCTAGAGGGCAAGGAATGGTTGATTGCGGTCGCGGCTCCAACGGAAGCTGAGAAGCCAGAGCCAGATGCGATCGCCGCCTTCCGGATACCAGGTAACTGCTTCATCAAGCTAGAAGTCGGCACCTGGCACGCAGGACCATTATTCGATCAAGATTCAATTGATTTCTACAATCTAGAACTTAGCGACACAAACATCACCGATCATCAGACTTGCAATTTGCGGGAGAGTTACGGCGTTGAGTTTGAGATTGTCTAGATGTAGCTTCATTTTTTGCTATTGACGAGGCTTAGCAGATTAAGCAAGCCTTCTTTTGAGGGTTTGGTTTCCAGGTAGGTTTTGAGACGATCGGCAACGCTAATGCCGTTGATTTCAACATCAGCCGCCCCACTAACCGACAATGCCACGTTCACCAACCGAATCAGCAACCGTTGATTGGAGATTTTTCCCATCAGCACAACAACTGCGCCGCGCTGATTCACGCGCAAATCCCTGATGTCACTATGCCTAAAATTTTGGCTGAATGCCAAGGAAACCCGTTTGGCAAGCCCTTTGTGGTCATATTCACCACAGAGTCCTACTCGTTCGGGGGGAATCGTTTTAAATAGCGAAGTGAAGGTAGACTGACCCATTGATAGCCCTTTGTATTTCGCTAGAGCAACACTAACCAGAGAACCGTAGTTGCACCCACCTCTGAGAGAGTTTGCACCCCAACTGTTCGTTGCCTTCCTAGACGAAGAATTTAACTAGGAAGTTCGATAAGTTCAAATAAACATTTGTGAAACATCTATGAAGATAAAGATACTCTACCACAAAAAGCTGTTCTAAATATTACAAAAATTACGTAATACGGAGAACTCGCTTCTGTAACTCTTTGTAGAATTACGCAAGTCTTAAATCATGCTTAAGCCTTGAACCCCAGTAATAAGAGGCAATTCAGGCGAATGCATAGACGTATCCACCGGGTAACAGAGCAAGTTAAAAAATTGGCACCAGTAAAGCCTAGTAGCAATTTTTACTTGGGAGCAACCGCCAAATTACTGACTTTTCTAAATTGCTGCATAATTTAGGACACATTCACGCGATGTGCAACTTTATGGCTACAAGCCTTGATTTCTGGTGGGGTAGCCATCTTGCCTGCCCCGATCTAGACGGACGAAACGCCCATCCCACAGGAGGTGTAAACAAGTTGCACATAGGGTCATTCTCCATTCAATTTAAGCTGAGGTCTCCCCTCTGCCGATGGAAGTGCAGCGATCGTGCCCTAATGGTACTGAGCCTGATGGTACTGAACCTAATGTACTGAGCCTGATGGTACTGAGAAAGAGGCTTGTTTGTCGCAATGGCTAACTGTGAATAGAGCCATCCGGCATAATCATCCCCGATAGATTCGCGCCCGTCAACTTCACCATAAGGCGATCGGAAACGCCAATCCGCGCCCCCTTGAGATTCGCTCCCCGCAAATCAGCTCCGCTCAGGTCAGCCCCAATCAGGTTAGCCCCTTGCAAGTTCGCATTTCTGAGGTTAGCTTCCAGAAGATTCGCTCTAAAGAGATTTGCACCTCCTAGATTTGCACCCGCCAAATTGACCTTATGCAGAAAGGTATCGCTGAGATTAGCATTGCTCAGGTCGGCATTGCTCAAATTTCGATTAGACAAGTCTTTTTCCCGCAAATCTGCTCCACTAAAATTAGCTCCGCTCAAGTCAGGAGGCGTGTAGCGCGGGGGATAGGATGGATTCTGGGATGACTCATTTTGAGGCGATCGAGTCCAGGTTTGGGAGGAATGAGCCTTGGAATGAGACGATTGCTCAGGAGGGGGCTGGGCGTGTGAAGGGGGCTGATAGTAGTGATAGCGCGGTGGCACAGTTCGAGACTGAGCTTTTGGTTGAGGCGTCTGAGATGGAGCAGTTTGAGACTGAGTTTGAGATCGAGAGGGCTGGCTCTGATGATGCGTAGAGTCATTAGGGCAATGAGATCGTAACCGATCTCGCGCTTGATTCAATTCTTTTAACTTTTCGTGAGCTTTTTCCTGGAGTCGAGGATTGTCTTTAGGGAGGCGATCGGGATGCCAAACAAACGCCAAATCGCGATATGCCTGGTTCACCTCTTCCAGTGATGCTCCAGGCTCTAGCCCCAATACCTTGTAGTAGCTCTCTAGATCACTCATCTAATTCAAGATACCATTGGATATTTAAAACAGTTCCAGAGTTGCCATAATCCACCCTTTAATAAAATTCTTCCGTGGAAGGATTGCTTCTCCGCCACTTGGTAGACATAATGCCTACATTCCATTTCTAATCAAAATTTCAAATCAGAGGATTACGATACCAACGTCTCTCTTGCGTCTATCTGAACCTTATTAGAAATAGGAAATGCATCATTAGAATATTTGATTAAGAATAAGGGTTTAGTGACACTAAAACTGGTAAACCGGCACTAGTAAGCTGGAACTCACATTAGTAAGGATGGTGACAATAGGGCTTCTTATGCGAAACAAGTGCGAAATTCCCTTATATTCTACCGAGGAGTGGCTGAGTCGATGGTGAGTAAACCGTACTAGATGGGGCATTTTTAACGATGGCGATTCTGGGGTGGATGCCAAACTTACATTTTTGTTGAGGGGAATAAAAAATCATGAAGAAAGTTGTGGAAGTTTTGCCAGATCAATCCGCATTAATTCAGCGATCGCTAGAACTCATTCTCGAAAAACTGCAAATGGCGCTTGCAGAACGAGGTGAATTTTCGATTGCGTTGTCAGGAGGTAGCACTCCAAAGCCTCTGTATGAGGCGATCGCGGCTCAAGATATACCGTGGGATAAAGTTCAGGTGTTTTGGGGAGATGAGCGATATGTCCCACCGGATCATCCAGAAAGCAATGAGGGGATGGCGCGGAAGGCGTGGTTAGATCGAGTCCCGATCCCGGCAACGAATATTCACCCAATGCCGACCGATGAGACGAATCCGATGGTAGCGGCTGAGAAGTATGAACAGCAACTTCAGCAAATTTTTCAACTTAAACCGGGCGAGATTCCATCACTCGACGTAGTTTTGCTGGGTATGGGAGACGATGGGCATACCGCTTCCTTGTTTCCTCACACTGAAGCTTTAGATGTGCGCGATCGTCTGATTACGATTGGCAACAAAGATGGGCAACCCCGGATTACTTTTACGGTTCCACTCATTAATCAAGCCAGATGCGTCATGTTCGTTGTCGCTGGGGCAAGTAAGCAAGCGGCTTTGGCTCAAATCTTTGCACCTGTCGGGGATGACACTACTTATCCATCTCGTTTGATTCAGCCAAACAACGAACTGTGGTGGCTTCTCGATCGGGCAGCAGGTCAGGGGATAGTCTAGCTTTTAGGAGTGACTGCATCTTGTCTAGATTCCGATCTGGTGAAATCTGTCAGGACAAATCAGGAATTCATTAAACTGATTCTGTAGAGAGGAATAGTCCATAAGTAGAGTTGCAGGTGTTTCGATCGTCTATTTTCGAGTTCACACCCTAGGCTATGATGGGCGACATACCATAATATGAGACGATCGACTTAACATAAGCGATCTCTGGATTCCATCCTGATTTCAGGGATTGGTAAATCTAGTCCAACTGAAGGCGATTAAGGGAAGAGTTGCATGATTGTTTGTCCCAATTGCAATCACCAAAACCCGGATGAGGCGGTTCATTGCGAAGCTTGCTATACGCCTCTGCCGTCAATGACCCACTGCCCGAACTGTGATGCTTCAGTGCAATCAGATGCGAGTTTTTGCGGTCAGTGTGGTTTTAACTTGCAAACGACTCCGACTCATGTTCATGCTCATGGTGAGGTTCAGCCTACCCCGCTGCCGCCGACGATCGCTTTTCAAATTGAGATGCCTATTGAGGGAGAGTCTGGAGTTCCTGCTTCCCCGCTTCCTCCCACTGTCGCCGTTCCTGTCGGTACATCCGTCGGTAGCGAAGAGCCGGGTATGCCTGTTTCGCCGCTTCCTCCCACGATCGCTGCGCCAATTCCCTCTTCCGAGATTGCTTCTCCAAACTTTGATATGCCAGACATGCCTTTCCCAGAACCCTTAGTAAAACCCGATCCGCTAATTGTGAGTGTCCCAACTAATCCAATCTTTGAAACGGACCCCCCATTCGGAAATACTGGAAACGCTGACCCCTCTCAGCCGCCGGTTCCGGTTTCAACTCCGCCAATTCCGGTTTCGATGCCGCCAGAACCCATTTCGCCACCGCCAATTCCGGAAGCACCTGATTCTGCCTTATTGACTCCGCCTCCACTCACTCCGCTTCCACTCACTCCGCCGCCAATTTCAGCGCCAACGGTGGCTCAAACTCCGCCTCGTTCTTCTGCTCCTGCCGCGTTTACACAGCTACAAACACAGGTAGCTCGGTTGCTTCATGTTCAAACTAATACGATGCTTGAGCTTCCTGCCAACTTAACGGTGATTCATCTTGGCAAACCGAACGATCGCGTCCCTCCTGATGTAGATGTGTCCGGGTTCCCTAATTCAGAGATTGTTTCTCGTATCCATGCGGATATTCGGGTTGAAGGTGATATCTACTACATTGAAGATGTCGGTAGCTCAAATGGCACCTATATCAACAACGCGCCTCTCCCAAGTGGAAACCGCCATCGGTTGCGTCCAGGCGATCGGATTGCACTTGGCAAAGGTGACAAGGTGACGTTCCTATTCCAAATTTCCTAGCCCCAGATTTTTTCGGTTTCCTGATAAATTCCTAACAAATTGTTGATCACGCTCTGAATCCCTCGAATGAGTGCCGCAGTTCTATCTAAACGGCATAGGATATAGAAAGCCTGTAAGTTATCTATCGATTTTCAGGCAATCTCGTTCCGATATAGCATCCTTCGTGTGATTACTCTGACTCTCCTGCATCCGGTTAAGCAGATCCCCGTACAAGTTTGGACATTTCCAAACGAATCGATAATTCGGATTGGGCGATCGACGGACAATCAGGTGATCCTCTACAGTGCGGTGGTATCGCGCCACCATGTAGAGTTGCGTCGCGTTGGTGTCCACTGGGAACTGACTAACCTAGGCACCAATGGCACTTATCTAGACGGTAAACGGATTACTCAAGGAACTGTCACGGATGGTGCCATTATTCGGTTGGCGCGATCGGGACCCAATATTCAAATTCGCATGGGAGAGGCGGCATTCAAAGAATTATCCGAGACGATGACAAATTCTCGTGCTGCTCATCAACGGTCTGATTTGCCGTTAGCCCAGACGGATATCACGAAGCAAAACTCTGGAGATGAAGAGCCAGAAGAACCAGATATTGAGCCAGAGACAAAACATGGCGAGGCTGATTCCGCTTCATCAACATCAGCTCCTCACTCCTCTTTTGAATCATGAGTCTTATTGAGATCATGAGTCTTATTAAGGTCTGTGTTCTATCTTGGAAAAGAGACCTGTTCGCTGATTGCACGGCATCTGAAACGTATGCAAATTTATCTGGATTATAGCGCCACTACTCCTACTCGTCCGGAGGCAATTGCCCTGATGCAACAGGTTATGGTTGATCAGTGGGGCAATCCTTCTAGCCTGCATCAGTGGGGACAACGTGCGGCGATCGTTCTAGAGCAAGCAAGAGTTCAGGTTGCTGGACTGCTAAATGCAGAGCCAGAGGCGATCGTTTTCACCTCTGGAGGCACTGAGGCAAATAATTTGGCAGTTTTGGGTGTGGCACAACAGTACTCGCTTCCGCAGCACATCATCATCTCCAGTGTCGAGCATTCGGCGGTTTCGGAGCCGGCTCGACGATTGGAGCAATGGGGATGGCAAGTGACCCGCTTACCTGTTAATGCTCAAGGGCGAGTGAACCCAGCAGACCTACTGTCAGCGATCCAGTCAAACACGGTCCTGGTTTCTGTGATCTATGGTCAGAGTGAGATTGGCACAGTGCAACCGATCGAAGCCCTCGCCACGATCGCCCGGACTCATGGAGTACTATTTCATACGGATGCAGTCCAAACTGCCGGACGACTGCCCATCAACGTCCAACAGTTACCTGTTGATCTCCTTTCCATTTCTAGCCACAAGATTTATGGTCCTCAAGGCGCAGGGGCGCTGTATATCCGTCCTGGTGTTGAGTTAGTGCCTTTGTTGGGAGGGGGTGGTCAAGAGTTTAAGCGGCGCTCAGGGACTCAGGCAGTTCCGACGATCGCAGGCTTTGGAGTAGCGGCTGAGTTAGCAGATCAAGAAATACCAACCGAAACGCCTCGTTTGATCCAGTTGCGCGATCGCATGTTCGATCTGCTTGCCGATGTGCCAGATTTGATGCCAACAGGCGATCGGTTGCATCGCTTGCCTCACCATGTCAGTTTTTATCTTCGTCATGCCGATGGAGTGCAGATCAGTGGCAAAACCCTGGTGCGGCAAATGAACCTGGCTGGTATTGGGGTTAGCTCTGGGTCAGCCTGTCATAGTGGCAAACTCGTACCCAGTCCGGTTCTCATCGCAACGGGATTGGGCGATCGGGCTGCCAAAGCCGGAATTCGCCTAACCCTAGGACGACACACCACAGAAGCCGACATTGACTGGACAGCCCTTGTCCTTAAGCAAATCCTGACCCGCCTGATACCGCAACCTGTCCTTTCTTCGCGCTAAACAGATTCGACTTTAGTCCTCCGGGCGAACGGTACTCCAGAGCAATCACGCAGGAAGTGCCCCTACATCATTGTCTATATCACAACAGAAAATTTACGGGTGGTCAAAATTTGTAACCGTAAAGTTGCACAACGCAATGACTGACCCGATTTAATATCACTCCGAAGAACTACTGCCTGCATGGGCAAGTTGGCAACTGGTACAAAGCCCAAAAAACTCTAGCGTATGGTAAAAAATCTTGAACTGGTAAGACTGATGTAGTTGGGTTTCCAGTTCATGAACAGGACATTCGTTAATCGGGATAGACGCTCCACATTGCAGACAAGTCAAGTGATGCCGATCTTCTTGAACAGTGCTGTAAAGCGATTCACCATTGGCTAGCGTTCGCACTTGCACGACTCCCTCCAGTTTAAGAGCTTCTAAGGAGCGATAAACCGTCGCTAGCCCCATACTCTGATTGCGGCTTCGCAATTCTACGTAAATATCCTGGGCAGAGATTGCCCGATTCAGAGATTTGAGCAAATTCAGGATTCGTTCTTGGCTGCGAGTGCGTTGGAGTTTCATATGTGAGCTATTGTACCTAATTCCTTGACTAGAACCAGGACACTAAGCCAATGAGCGTTTAAGTTACATGATCTGGGCGGGCAAGATGCCCACTCCCCAAGAATTTCAAAAAATTGCCAATGCAAAAATGAATGCCGATTAGCTTATCTCAACCTCTTCAAGCCATCTATGATATCTCTGCAATCGTTATAGGTAGCCGAATGATGAAGGTTGTTCCCTGACCGATCGCACTCTCGACGGCAATGTCTCCTCCCATTAATTGACATAACTTCTTCGTAATTGCCAATCCTAACCCCGTCCCGCCATATTTTCGAGTGGTAGATGGATCTGCCTGAGTGAACGGCTGAAATAGCTTTTCTACTTGCTCTGAAGTCATGCCGATACCCGTGTCGGAGACTTTGAAAATAATCCAGGTGATGGGGGGATGGGGGGATGGAAGAGTAAGGGGATGGGCGGATTCTGAAGCATCAAGATTCTTTTGCTTTTCGAGTTTTGTCATGGCATACGCTTCATCTTCCCATCCCTTTATCTCCTCATTTCCCCATTTTTCTGTTCGTTCGACAACCACCGTCACTGTGCCCTGTTCAGTGAATTTGCAAGCATTGCTGAGCAGGTTGAGAAGGCATTGGCGGACTTTAGTGGGATCGGCATACATTGTGCCAATGCTAGAGGGGCAATGTATGCTCAGTGTATTGTTGTTTTTACTCAAAAGAGGTTGGATCGTTGTCGTGATTTCTTGAATTAAAACAGACATACTGAAGGGTTCAGGGTCACATGTCATCCGTCCCGCTTCGATTTTAGATAAATCAAGGATGTCGTTGATCAGCCCTAAAAGATGCTGACCCGCCATCTGGATCTTTCGGAGATCTTGAACAAACACAACTTCACCCAGATCTTGCGCCTCTTCTGCCAGCATTTCACTATAGCCAATGATGGCGTTGAGAGGGGTGCGGAGTTCGTGGCTTATGTTAGCAAGGAATTGGCTTTTGGCGACGTTGGCGGCTTCGGCAGCTTCTTTGGCTTTTTGCAGGGAAGCGGCGGCTTTTTGACGATCGCCCTCATACTGCTCCAGGGTTTTGAGCATCTCGTTAATGACGATCGCGAGTTCTGCCAATTCATCATGTCCGGCTACGGTGACTCGCGCCGATAACCCACTTTTTGTATCAATGTTCCTCACTTCGCTACTGAGATTCGTTAATCGAGACAGGACAAGTCGCTTCAGCCAGATCACGGTTAATAGTCCAAATGCGATATCTACCGCCAGAATCGACCATGCCAGGTAGCTCATTGCTTTTTGACCTTGCGCGTAGATCGTTCTGGGCGCATCGACCCGCAATAGCATGACTGGACGACCGTAAATATCGGGAATGAGTGTATATCCGGCGATCGTCTCATGGCTTAAGGGCTTAATCACAACGGGCATTTTCTGTAGCCCTTGTTGAAGGGTTGGGAAATCGGCTGGAAGTTGGTTAGGGTGTAGGGGAGTCAAAGAAAGCGACAGGCGCGTAATTTCAGCTAAGTGAGCAATTTCCTGGTCATCAAGCTTTCGTCCGAAGATCAAAGTACCTCGGATCGGCCCTTCGTCTTCACTCGTCAAAATTGGACGAGAGGTAATCAGCATTGGCCCTTCAGATAACATCAGAATCCCATTGAGGCTACTCTCTGGATTAGCATGTTGCAGCAATAAATCTCCTGACGTGAGGTATTGTTTTAAGTCGTCTGGAATGGGAGACATCTGCTGCGTTTCTGGATCAAACCTTGTGCTATAGACAATTTGCCCAGACGAGTCGATAAAAATGGCTAAGTTGACTCGGATATTAATCAGTGAGCCGGGGTTGAGATTAATATCGACAAAATCTGGTTTCTCTCCTGCAATGAACGCATAGGTATCATCCCACGCTGCCCAATCTGCGTAGCGATCGCTAAATTGCTGACTGGTTTGATGAATCGCATCCACCGCACCCTCAACGGTGTGATGAGTTGCCTCATATTCAACCTGCTTAAAACTGCCGATCAAAATGGTGGAGGCGATCAAATAAAGAACCAGATTCAGCCCAAATAGCGTGGCTCCTACTGTCAATAGTGCTTTCTGGTTCAGTCTCATGGCTAGCCACCTCATAGCCGATGAATGGTTAACGTTCCAGACCTTAGATCCCAATGTTCCAGCCTAAAAATGATTGTGATCAACTATGGTCAGCATTCCCCAACATAGCCATATTGAACTTCATGGTAGAAGTTCAGAGTGTGGAAGTATGGGAGTGACTGAGCGATCGAGTGTCCCTGCTGTCGCCATCCGCGATCGGTGCATCTAATTATGTAGGTGAACCTAATTAATTGTGGGGTGGGTTTCCTCACCCGCCGGACGGGCAAGGTGCCCATCCCACAATCCCACAAGATGTGTAATTAACTCTGTCTAACTACTTAATACCCTGCCCCGTGATTTTCCAACTGACTCCCTTGCTCCCTCAGCCTTTCTCACTTCTACCGAACTCCCCGATGCCCATCTGGAAAAATTGTAGTGTCATCTGTGTCAGCATCATCAAGATTGGCTGACTGAGCGCGAAAGAGGTTACAGCTACTCAAATTGGCTCCAGTTAGTTTTGTTTGCTTCAGGTTGGCATTAGATAGGTTGGCATTTTTGAGGTTAGCGAAGCTAAGACTGGCATAGCGCAAATCGACATTTTGAAAATTGGTGTTAACAAGATTCGCGCCCTCTAGCTGCGAGTAGCAAAGATCGGCCCGCACAAGGATAGCTTGTTGAAGGTTAGCCTTGGTGAGGTTGGCAAACTGAAGTCTGGCGCTACTCAGCTCAGCCCCTTGAATTTGGGCATCTTGTAGGTTTGCCCGACTAAGGTTAGTGTAGGCAAGGTATGCCTGACTCAAATCGCTACCCTGAAGGTCAATATCTTGTAAGTCGCATTCAAATAAATCGGCTCCGCTTAAATCAATGTTTCCAAAATCACGTCTGCCGTTCGCATATTCGGTGAGTAATTCCTGAACGCTGATCTTTTGCATATTAATGAAGTTTTTTGCAGCAGAACGAAATGCTATCTCCAGGACGAGACAGCACAGGTGGCTTGCTCAATTGATTAAACGTGAGTTCGACAAGCCTCTCCCTCCCGACCTCCCTCTCCTACAAGGCGAGGGAGGGGCAACGAAAAAGTAGGCTTTTTAAGCCTCTCCCTACATCAGGAAGAGGGTTGGAGAGGGGTTAAAGCAAATCCATCGAACTTACGTTAATTGAGTATTTATGCTTATTGTTATAGAAGTTTACAGAAGGCAGGACAAAATCACTGAATTACTTAACTTTTTTTTATGGTTATCGATCGATCCATGAACCGATCGCCCTTCCTGTAATCAGGAACTTAGACCATTTTGGATTTTAGATTGCGAAACGACCGTTTAAAGAGGGCTTCAGAAGTTCATCTGCGGTTAAGAATTCTCGATCGGGGTTTTGGCAAAATTTTGCAGGAGCCATGCCAACGCTGCTCCTGTGATAGCTCCAGCCAATAATCCGGTTAAGCCACCACTGACAATCCGATGGACGATCGTTTGATAGATATCACCACTCACATTCATGTAGGTGCTGCCAACCCAAGCGATCGCTTCACCAACGGCTTGCCCTAGCGTTGTAGCCACGATCCACCAGATGGCTTTGTCAACATGGCGTTGTAGGATTAGCCATTGCGCTCCGCCAGCCAAGGCTCCAATCACCACTCCTTGCACGATATATCCCCACCATGAGGGAGAGTTGATTAGCGATACCGTCAACAAAAATCCGAGAGCATACCCGATCGCCGTAGCCACGATCCACCAGGATGTCCTGACGAGGCGTTGCTGTAAAACAAACCACTGGGCGGCTCCGATCGCCGCTCCAATTAGCCCTCCCGCGACAACCGTAGGCGGGATCGAATCGAATGACAGCGAACTGGTCATGCCCCAACCGGCAATACTGCCGATCGTCGTTGCTAGCAGCCAACGGAACCAGAGGGCTGAACTGGTTTGAGTGGGTTTAGGCGGCTGAGTCGATTCAGGGGGGGGAGAAGGCTGAAGATAAGGGAGACCATCTTGAGCAGACGGAACATTGTAGATTGGAGGCTCAGGAGATGGCGAATACTGATAAGGCTGGGGTTGATTAAGGAGTTCTTGACGATGATGAGGTTGAACGAGAGGCGGTGGATTGTAAGCAAAGCCGAGCGGGGCTTTTTCAGTCGATTCAACCGGATGAGGAAGCGGTGCGGGTGCAGGGGGATTGGGCGGCGGAATATGGCCAACTGGCTGCGGCTTCAAACTAATGGTTGCTATTCGCAATTCAACCTGCCCTAAGCGCACAAGGCTTCCCTGGCTGAGAACTCGTTCACCTTGAGGCAAGGGTTGTCCATCTACGAGGGGTGGATTTGTCTGTCGCAAATTCCGCACGTAGAAATGCTGATCGGGCGGATGATAAAAGATCTCGACATGTAGCCCTGATACCGTTAAGTTGGTAAGGACAATATCGCAATGAGCCGGATCACGACCAATACGAATGCTGCCAGACTGTTTGCTAGGCTGCTGAGGGTAGATTGCTTGACGATAGATCTGCCCGGAATCTGTCCACTCTAGAGTGAGTTCCGGAACCATTTCTAGCGCAGGAACCGGAACTGGCTCTGGAACTGGAATGGGAACTGGCGGAGGAACCGGAGCGGGTGGCGGCGGTTCAGTAAGGGGTCGGAGAGCATGCAGAACTTCGATCGCACTCTGATAACGATGTTTAGCATGATAGCGGGTCATCTGAAGTAGGATTTGCTTCATCGTTGGGCTAACCTGTACCAGATGTTGCCAAACGATTTCTCCGCTTTGGTTGTCATCGCCCAACTGCGATGGATGAATGCCTGTGAGGGCTTGAACCGCGATCATACCCAATGCATAAATATCACTGCTGGGTCTGGGTTTACCCTGGGCTTGCTCTGTTGGCATATAGCCGATCGTGCCAATCCGAGTGCCAGGAGCGATCGCACTAAATTCTCCAGTTCCATCGGGTTGAATCTGCACCTGCTTGATGGCACCAAAGTCAATCAACACCAGGCGATCGTCTCGTTGGCGGCGAATGATATTGGCAGGTTTAATATCTCGATGAATCACGCCTTGAGCATGGACAAACACCAGAATCGTCAGCACTTCTTGTAACAGGTTGATCACCTGCTCTTCTGTCCAGCGACAGCCGATCGGCATTTCTTCTTCGAGGATGTGTCCCTCGATAAATTCTTGTACCAGATAAAATTCTTCGGCTTCCGTGAAGTAGGCTAGCAACCGGGGAATCTGGTCATGATAGCCCAACTGCGCCAGGGCTTCTGCCTCCCGGCTAAACAATTGTCTGGCAATTTCTAGATGTCGAGGATCGTTGCTGGAGGGCTTGAGTTGCTTAACCACACATAGGGGGTTGCCCGGAATGCGGATATCCTGAGCCAGGAAGGTTTCACCGAATCCGCCTGAACTCAAACTACGGGTAATTTGATAACGTCTATCGAGGATCTGACCAATCATGGTATGTTTCGCCCTGAGTTGCCACGCGGGATTGGGGGATGATTAAGAAAGAGGGCGGCTTTAATCTATGGTATTCCCCCTGCCCCCCATTCACCGCTTGGTTTTGAAGAATTTTCCCAGGAGATTTACAAGGAATTGACGGAATGTACTAGCGACAGCGTAACTCACGATAGCCGCAAAACTCAAAAGATTTCATGAGTCATCGCTTCACCCGTCGTGAGGCTTACCCATGCCAACCCTTCACTCGTTCCCACCCAAACCTTATTGCCCGTATCTGGAGAAATATCAAAAACACGGCTAGAAGGCAGTCCAGGAACTTCAGCTACGATCGCCCCATTATAAAAATTCACCTTAAACAGTCCATTGTCTGTTCCGACCCATAAATTTTGGGCTTGATCAAATCGAATTGTGGTGACATGCCGCTCTCGGAACGGAGTGACCGATCGCAGCACCTCTCCCGTGTTTGGATCAATCACCAGCAATCCACTGGGTGTCCCGACCCAGAGATTTTCATCTGGCCCCCAGGTCAAATCCTGGACAGATTCCCCTGGCAAATCATCTATTTCGTTCAGTGGCAATGCACCTGCCGTATCCACCTGGACTAAGCCTCCTAGTGTCCCGACCCAAAGCTGACCCTCACTATCAAGCGTCAGCGCATTCGCACTTGTTCCTGGCAACTCTTCTAATGTTTTCATTAATAATCCCTCATCTGGGCTGATCAGTACTAAACCCCGATCGGTTCCTACCCAAAGATAGCCTCGATCGTCTGTCAATAGCGACAGCACTCGATTAGACGGGAGCAAAAAATTCTGCGCCGTCACTTCATTACTCTGTGGATCAACCCGTTGCAAACCTTCATACGTTCCGACCCAAACCCGCCCGACTTTATCTTCGGCTAATGCTTCAATAATGAAATTAGTTAGACTGATTCGCGCTAGCACCCTGCCTGTATTCGGATCGACATGAGCTAGCCCTTGCCAGGAACCTACCCAGAGATTGCCGTCTTTGTCGCGTTGGAGGGCAGGGATGCGGCGATCGGTGTCTTGTGGAGCGATGAGAGGGGAAGGAGGTGAGGGAGTGAAGGAGTGAGGGAGTAGGGCGAGCGTTAAAACTAGCGTAGAACTGAGGAAGGGGCTAAGAAAAGAGAGCCAGGGTGTCATAAGGGGCCGTTTATGGGCAATTGTATTGAATTTTGTATTGTGTTTCAGGATATCTCGTTCAGGAGAAACTTTCATGATAAAGAGAGTGTCTTCAAATTCATACGGTATCGGAACGAGAAAGTCTAAGCGAACCCCTATGAATCGGCGACCCCTAATTACTCTTACACTAATTGCATTAACGGCTAGCCTTGCTGCCTGCGGTAGAGCGGAACTTCAGAGTTCACCTCCAGCGAACCAAGACGGGACAAAACCTGAGATTCAAGATGTTTTGCCTGACGAAACGAAGGAACAGCCTCAACTGGATATTGCCAAAGATGATACTCTGGATGGCGATCGACCCGATAAGTCTCAAACGCCAAATGATTCTCAATCAGAGCAACCATTAGAGGAACCGTCCCAAGAGCTAGATCAAGATGAATCCTCTCAAGAGCAAGCTGTTCAGCCCGCTAGTCCGCTACCAGAAGTAAACGGTATCAACCTTGGCGACATTGAGTATGTCTCGTCGGTGACAGACCCCGACCCGATTTTGGAACGCGCAATTCTCCAGGCGCTACCTGGTTATGACAATAATCTTCCCTCTGAGCTAAAAATTCGCTATTCCTATAATCGGGTTGATTTGAATGGCGACGGTCAACCTGAAGTGTTGGCATATCTTTCTGGCTCTTTCACTTGCGGCACAGGCGGTTGCACGATGATGATCTTCAAACCAGCCGGACAAGACTATCAGCTTGTTTCCAAAGTTAGATTGGTCAATTCCCCAGTCCTTATTTCTGCTCAATCTACCGCAGGCTGGAGCGATCTAGTTCTGCTGGTTTCGGGAGGCGGGGCTGAGCCACATTACGCCCTACTGCAATCTGATGGCAGCACCTACCCTGCCAATCCATCTGTCGCTGTTGACATACCGGACGGCTCAACTCTAAGCGGTACAGCCGTGCTAACCGATCAGATGGTAGCCAGTGGAGGAGTATTGTTGGAGCCTGTGCAGTAGGGGAGATGGGGGATGGGGATGGGGATGGAGATGGGGAGATGGGGAGATGG